>NZ_JAOANA010000003.1:0-363015 GCF_032335535.1 Alkalihalobacillus sp. MEB130 | reverse complement strand
CTTCGATGGTGAGATGAAGTGGTCGGGAAACCAACTTTATCCTATCATGAAGTGAGGTTTTTTTTTACTACCACGCTATAAGCTCTTTTGAACCCCCGGCATAGCCAGGGGTTTTCTAAACCATTAAAAAAAAAAGGGCACTGAAAAAGGTAGAAATTATACCTTTTCAGTGCCCTTTGTGATTAAGATATAACATGAAAGGCAGATTTTTTCACAGAGATAGATGTTGGCGTTTGCCCCATCATCTCACCATCGGCCGTTACAAAAAGCGGTTCATCGCTATCAACTTGAATGGACTCAACTTGCAAATAATCTACACCATTCATGGAAACATGCTTCCCTTCAAACACATTCGCTAGAATAAAAAGAAGTCGCCATTTCGGAAGGCTATGAATAATACATAAGTCTAATTTTCCATCATCGCTACTTGCATTCGGACATATTTTAATTCCGCCTCCATAATACGCATGGTTAGCTATGGCAATTAACCACACTTTCTCGAAAAGACGCTCTTCATGATTGATTGTAAGTTTTACAGAAGAAGGTTTATAAGTTAACAGAACTTTAAAAATGGTTAAAATATACGCTAATCCACCAAACCATTTCTTCCACTTCATTCTGTTTGCTTCGTCTGCTACTTTTGCATCAAAGCCAATTCCTACCACCGTCATACAATGCCTATCACCAATTTCAAGTAAATCTATTTTCTTTTGATCATTCTGCAAAAGCTTCTCTATTTCTTTGACATAATCTTTAGAGATTCCTCTAGCTCTTGCATAATCATTTCCAGACCCAGTAGGGATTACACTAAAAGGAACCGTAGTACCTATTAATTGATTCATAATCTCATGAATGGTGCCGTCCCCTCCCAGTGCGACAATTCCGGATATATTTTTATCTGAATGTATAAGGTCATGTAAGAAGGCAAGTCCTTCTTCCTTTGTTTCTGTAATAATGACTTGATAAGATACCTTTTTCTCTTTTAAAATTTCTTCGATTTCATTCCATATTTTAACCGAACGCCCTTTCCCAGATGTTCGATTTACTAAAAAATAATACACGTAACTCTCCCCCCCTTTTTTCATGGTAGTCTTCCCCATTTCACTCTCAATATACAAAGATATTCCTACCAATTATAAAGGAAAAAAATGAATAAAATACGTTTATTTGCACAAATTACTAGTAATTAAGTCTGTTCTTCCATATATACGTAAGGGAGGTGTTAATATGAACGCTTTACAATTTAACTTTACGATTCCTAAATATGTATTAACCAAAACGATAGGACGGTGGTTTCCTTCCATTCACTGGAATCCTCGCGTTTCATGTCTGACTTGGGGGGAGACAGATGAGCCAACCTTACCTAATGATGATTGGGCAAAAATCCAAGTAAAGTATGGAGGTATTTGTGGGAGTGACATGAATCTACTCTTTCTTCATGATAGCCCTTCCACTTCTCCTTATGTTTCATTTCCTTTTACGATTGGACATGAAGCAGTTGGACAAATAGCGGAAGTAGGAAAAAATGTTACACAGTTTACGGAAGGACAGAGGGTTGTCGTGAACCCCGTTCTATCTTGTGAAAGTCGTGACTTGGATCCATGTCCAGCCTGCAAACGTGGAGATGAGAGCTTATGTGAACAAAAAACGAAAGGTTCTATTGAATCTGGTTTATTAATTGGAGCTTGTAAAGATACAGGTGGAAGTTGGAGTCCGTATTTTGTTGCACATAAAAGCCAAATTATTCCATTACCTGATGAAGTCGATGATCTAAATGGGGTGTTAGTTGAACCGTTTAGTTGTGCTCTTCATGCTGTTTTACGAAATCCTCCGAATCCAGGCGATCATGTTCTCGTTATTGGTGCTGGTGTCATTGGACTTTCCGTGGTAGCTGCGTTAAAAGCACTTGAATATTCTTGTCGCATTACAGTTTTAGTCAAGCATGGCTTTCAAGGGGAAATGGCAAAATGTTTCGGAGCAGATGAGGTTATCTTTCTAGACAGTTCATATGTAACAAACATGGCAGACTCTCTCAGTGCGGAAGTGTTAAAACCATTATTAGGTCCAGAAATAGTCCAAGGTGGAGCCAATCTCGTATACGAATGTGTGGGAAAGAAAAAAAGCGTTACAGATGCACTCCGTTTTACACAAAGTGGCGGAACTGTCGTTCTACTAGGTTTAGCAAGCATCATGAAACAAGTGGATTGGACGACTGTTTGGCTTAATGAATTAACCATTAAAGGGTGTTTTGCCTATAGTACAAACGAGTTTGAGGGAAAAAAAATGAATACCCTTCAAATAGCTATCGAATTAATGAAAAGAGGGAAAGTTGATCTATCTCCTCTTATCACCCATCAATACCCTCTACATGACTATAAGGTGGCTTTCAACACCATCACGAAACGAAATAGCGAAAGTGCATTGAAAGTTGTCTTCACCCATGATCAAACTACTGTTGGAGGTTAGACATGAGAAATTTTATGCTTAGTTCAAACCCTACTAGTCCATTTTTACAAAAGTTATCAAAAGGTCTTGTTTCAACATTTTCAAAAAATGGATTTTCCTATACAGATAATCCAAATGATCCTCTTCAGCTTGTCTTTCATTTTGTAACAGAAGACAATATCAAACCATTTAGGAGAAAGGCACAAGCGACATTTGTTGTTGCTGTGTTAGAAAGTTCTGGACAACCTTATGATTTATTTACAGAGGTGTACCCATTCCTCGTTCGTTCATTGGCCAATCATTTTATGTATATCAATCACCAGTCTGGCAAAACTAATGTTCACTTTTTAACACCTGAACAAGGCTGTTATTCAATATCATATCAAGATGGAGAAAATGAACAAGAATTTTTAGACAAGATCTATAATCGTCTACAACCATTAACGTGTTCTCGACTTGTTATCAACAATCAATTTTCTGAGGACCTTCCAAAACAATTATGGCAAGGAGATCAAATAACATCAGAGCTTAGTCAATCAGGAAAACGATTAGATGAAATGGACTTGCTTCCTGCTCCTTTCCCATTAGACAAATATTTAAGCGAACGAGATATGCGCCATTTAAATAAATTATATGGATTAGGTGGCTTAAGTTATGGAAATTTGAGTGCACGCTCTGATGAAGACCACTTCTGGATGAGTGCAAGCGGAATCGACAAGGCCAACATGAAAGAAATTGGAAGAGATATTTTATACATTAAAGGATATAACGATGAAGAAAATCATATCGAGGTAAGCATTCCTCCAAATGTAACGCCAAAACGTGTTTCTGTTGATGCTATTGAGCATTATATGATTTACAAAGAACATCCAGATGTGGGGGCTATCGTTCATATCCATGCGTGGATGGACGGGATACAAGCGACAGAAATTAATTATCCATGCGGGACCATCGAACTGGCAGAAACGGTCGCCTCTCTTATCAGAGAGTCAGATAACCCAGCTGAAACCATTATTGGATTAAAAAATCATGGCTTAACGATCACAGGTCCGTCTCTTGAAAATATTTTCGACCGTATTGAAGGAAAAATTCAAAGACAAGTCCCTATGTCCTAAAAGTAATAAACTGACCCGATTTTAAGAGGCCACTGAAAAAGGTACGTTTTTCACCTTTTTTAGTGGCCTTTATATCTAGAGCACTTGTTTCGTTTGAACTAACTCTTTTATAGCATAGACAATATGCTTTGCTGCATCTGGTTTCTTTAATTTCCGTGCGTTTTCTACTAGCTCATTATAATATTTTTCATTGTATAACATTTTCTGTACGTGACTTGTGACTCCAGTCACTTCATCTGCTTTAACCGCGGTTCCAAACTCCATAAGAAATTCAGCATTATCTTCTTCATGACCAGGAACAGGCTGATAAATGATGATAGGAGTTTCACATGCCAGCGCTTCAGAAACGGTTAATCCACCTGCTTTAGAAACAACAAGATCACTCGCCCGTAAATATTTTGTGAATTGATCTGTATAAGGAATAACATGGACTCGATGTTTGCTTTGAATTTGAAGGATCTTCTCTTTTAATTCATTATTTGTCCCCGTCATACACAAAATTTGAATGTTCTGTTCGATGTTCTCTAAAGACATTAAGATTTCTTCGTATTTGCAAAGTCCTAAGCCACCACCAGAAATAAGAATCGTTTTTTCATCTGGTTGCAATTTCAAATCATTTCGTACCTTCCACCTAGGAATAGTAACATCTGGTATTTCTTTAATAGGAATACCGGTACAAAATAATTGGTCTAAGGATAAATTGTGCTCACTAGCAAAATCATTTATATGAGGAGATGCCGTGAAGTAACCGTCTATCTCTGGCCTCACATAAGCTGGATGTAAATATAAATCCGTTATGACTGTGTATAGTGGCAATGTTAAATTTTTCTTTTTCTTTAATCTTGCTAAAAAAGCCGTTACAAAAGGATGCGTGGAGATCATTACATTTGTTCTTTGTTTATTAATAATCGAGTTTAATTTTTCACAGAAAAAAGTTCCTAATTGGTCTAATACTAAAAACCAGGAGTATTCTTCGCTATATCGATATAACCTCCCCCAAAGACGCGGGGTCTTCTCGATCATCTTTAAATATAATTCTAAAAAGGTTTTGTGTAACAACGGATGAATGGATTGAAACGTATCTACAATGGTTACGGTTTCGCCTTGTAATTCAAATTGTTCTTTCAAGGCTTTTGAAGCTTCATTATGACCATTTCCGATTGAAGCAGAAAAGATTGTGATTTGACTCATAAGAGAACCTCTCTTCCTTGAACCAGATACAAGTATGATAAATTTAGTGTTCACTTTTTTTTCAATAACATTCAAGGATATGTTTTCAAGAAGTTGTCTGGTATACGGAAGTATGATCCTATGTTTTTTGGAAACAATCTGATATGATTTGTTGTATATGATCTTGTTTGTATTATTTGTTTATGGAAGGAATGACAAGAATGAAAACTGTATTTTCTGGAATTCAGCCAAGTGGTACGCTAACACTTGGAAATTATTTAGGAGCAATGAAACATTTTGTTGAAATGCAAAATGATTACAATTGTTATTTTTGTATCGTTGATCAACATGCTATTACGGTTCCTCAAGATCGATTAAAGCTTCGTGAAAATATCCGTAGCTTAGCTGCACTTTACTTAGCTGTTGGAATTGATCATGAAAAGGCAACTCTTTTTATTCAATCAGAAGTACCGGCACATGCTCAGCTTGGATGGTTGATGCAATGTGTTTCATACATAGGCGAACTCGAGCGAATGACCCAATTCAAAGATAAATCAGACGGGAAAGAAGCGGTTTCTTCTGCATTACTAACATACCCACCATTAATGGCTGCAGATATTCTTCTATATAAAACAGATATCGTTCCAGTAGGAGAAGACCAAAAGCAACACCTTGAACTTACACGTGACTTAGCTGAACGCTTCAATAAAAAATACAATGAGATCTTCACGATTCCAGAAGTTCGTATTCCTAAAGTTGGAGCAAGAATTATGTCACTTAATGATCCGACAAAGAAAATGAGTAAATCAAATCCCAACCCGAAAAGTTATATTTCTATGTTAGATGACGAAAAAACAATTACGAAAAAAATCAAAAGTGCCGTTACAGATACAGAAGGAACCATTCGCTTTGATCGCGATGAAAAGCCAGCTGTGTCGAACCTTTTATCGATTTATTCCCTATGTTCAGGTGAAACGATTGAAGCTATTGAAGAGCGCTATAGCGGAAAAGGATATGGAGATTTCAAAGCAGATCTTGCTGAAGTTGTTGTGGAAACGTTACGTCCTATTCAAACGCGCTATTTTGAGTTAATTGAATCAGAAGAACTCGATGATATCCTCGATCTTGGTGCCAACAAAGCTAACCATGTTGCAACTCGTATGATTGAGAAAGCAGAACGAGCGATGGGTCTTGGTAGAAAGAAGAGAAAATAAAACGAAAAGAAGAAGAACGGAGTACACTTCGTTCTTCTTCTTTTCGTGCAGGACACTTACCTTTAGTCCTTATTAGTAACCGCTATTTTTTTTCATGATCTTTCCTACAAAAAATGAAAGTCCAAGTGTTCCAACCAGTAATACAACCGTAAGGATTTGCATGACCGCATATGCAAAATTATCCATCGTTTCCCCTCCTCATGCAAGTAACATTACCTTATTAATTATAGGAGAGTTCTCACCCATTGTAAATGCCTAAGAGAAAGCCTTTTCCGCTTCTCTTAGGCATTAGTATGGTGTTTCAGCGTTTATCGTATGCTTGTTCACAAACCGTTCATTATTTGACACTTGTTCCGTGCTCAAGCTCCCAAAGCTTTTCAAAGAAAGCTTGTCCTCTAACCAAGGCTTCACATAATTGATGATGTCTATCAGTCCAACCATCACGTATTTCGGAATAAAGCTGCTCCCACGCTTCATCTCTTGAAAGCATTTGAATTCTAACGTAATCGTTCGGGCTCCATTCCGTATACCAGTACCGTACTTCAGCATCAGTCCCTTGTGAATACAGTTGATCTAAAGCCATGTACAATAACTGTTTTAATTGACGCTCTTTTCTTGTTAACCCCCATAAATCATCAGGGCTTGGTGAAAGGATATGATAGTCCTTTTCTACATCCATCATTAAGTCAAATTGCCTGAACTCATTTTGCTTTAATTGTTCATAAACCATCTGTTCTTGTCTTGGGGTTAAGCGGCTTTTTCTAATCGGAGTTTTGTACCCCATCGTATCAATGGCAATGATCCTTTCACCATCTGTAGCAATAAAACAATAGTCTAATTGGATACGTGACATGTTTTTTCGAAGGTAGCTTTTCTGATGAACCTCTTCTAGTAAATCGTCTGGCAAATCAGATAAGTCGTTCTCAATATAATGGAATAAACTCGGACTTACATAAACTAAAATGGCTTGATCTAGTACTTCAATTCTGTCGTCACTGCGCCATTCATGAAAATCACAAACATTATACCCATTTTCTTCTCCTTCGAACCAATTGACCCATACGTCCCGAATATGGACCATAAAAAGCCCCCCTTACTAATTTCGTTTTATTATCCACAGTATAGGCAGGGGAGAACCAGTTTATTCCACACTCTCTCAATTCATTCCAATTTATGAACTATTTTTTTCGAGTTTTTTTTCGCTTAGTTGGATAAATCATAGAGGTGATAATAATGATTACGCCAATGATAAAAAAGTAAAATTCAACTCTTCTTAATAAAAACATAAAATACATCGATGAGTTATATCCTGCAGTTAACAGATTTAAATAAGCCAAAATGCTTACTCCACCAATAACAGCAAAAGAAAACCCCACAAGGACAAAAAATAACCGAATCATGAGCTATCACACCAAATAAATGCCAATTCTCTCACCTCTCATATATTAAATCTAGACTTTTTAAGAAACGTGTCAGCTTTAACAGGTAATAATTGAACCGTGTTATCTAATTCGTTTGTTGCAGATTGGATCAATTTGTATCCTGTATAGTAGCCAAGCCATAAAGGAATTTTTTGTTCTGTGCTTCCATAAAGAACATGAAGATAATTTTTTCTGCCTTTTGT
Source organism: Alkalihalobacillus sp. MEB130 (assembly GCF_032335535.1). Classification (NCBI taxonomy): domain Bacteria; kingdom Bacillati; phylum Bacillota; class Bacilli; order Caryophanales; family Bacillaceae; genus Alkalihalobacillus; species Alkalihalobacillus sp. MEB130. Next base: position 355,447 of record NZ_JAOANA010000003.1, on the reverse strand, counting down.
TTGTAAATTCGGTCGAATCCACCTGTTAAACCATTCGTCACTCCAGACATGATCGTAACGATGGGTCCATGATGCACACGATTCTACTCCTAACTCTTCTTTCACCGCAAACTCTGCAAGCCCCTCCATCACAATCGATTCAAGAAGAGTAACCGTTTCTTCGTTTTCCTTCATCGACTGTAACCGGCATATGTGGTGATATTCATGCGTAATTAAAGCAAGTAAATCTTTCTCATTTGTTGTTGAGTCAATAAAGAGAATAATCGCTTTTTCTAAAGATAGCCCTGTCTTCCCTCCAAGTTCATCTTTTAAAAAATGATTTTGCTGATTCATTGGCAATATATATATTTTCACATCTGGACCATCCCACTTCTCTTTTAGCTTTAAAAATTGCTTTTGGATGGTGAACCAAGGTAGTGTCTCATTCCACTTTTCGTACTCTACTTGTATGGATTGATCAGGTAGAAAAAGTCCCATCTGAATAAGGTAATGATGAAGCCCTAAAAGGTCTTTTGTTGAGAAGATTGGACTAAGTGGTTCAATGATCAAGTCGCGTTGACATTCGAATTTTTCTTCCATAGTCTTTGCTTCATTCCATTTTTTTTTGTAATGGAACAACCATTTATCAGTTCTTACAACCCCCATCTCATGAACCCTCCTTATTATTACTATATGAAGAGTTTGTCTTTAATGAACCAACTTCTGCCTTTTTATAAAAAAAGTGTGCTAGACTATTTCCTGATGGCATACGAGAATGAAAGAATAGAAAAAGGAGGATGGAGATGACTTCTTCATGGATCAAGCAAAAAGAAGCGTATTATGAATTACTTTCTTCCATTAATCAAAATATTACATCAGCAAATCAGGCTGCCTCACACCTTGGAATTGAAACAAGAGTTATGCCGTATCCACTCTTTAAAGAGCAAGTTGATCAAATCGAGGAAATTAGGAGCTATTTTAAAGAAGTAAATATGTCGACCGAACAAATGACGAATGAAGCCATTCTAACTTTATCTTTAAAACACTTTCATCAATTTATCGTCGGGCTCAAAACAGATACGTAAAACATGAACATAATACCTTCCTCACGAATAGGATAAAGAAATATGAAGATGAAGAAGGTGGAACTATGGACGAAAGTCTTAGATCGAAAATTTTATTCGCTGTCGTTCTCTTGCTATTTATTAGCTTCACTACTGGGATTTTCACAGGGAACGGTGTAGAAACAGAGGGACCACAAAGTCCATTATTATTATTTGATTAATAACTTTTAGGGAGGGGTTTGGATGTTTCGTAATGATCCACCTCATTATCAGAACCCTTATCGATACCAGCAGCAGCCACCAATGCCACACCAACATCCATCACAGCCACCACAGCGACAGAGGAGACAAATTGATCCTCATGCTAAGTTAACTCCCAATCAAATCGCTGTTATAACAGCAATCTTAACAAATGCTTTACGTGTACAATCGATTCTAGTTGACAAGGATAAAACGATTCAAGTACTGCTGGAAGGGTCATTGAATGTACAGCAAAAGTCCGAGTTAGATAAACTGGTAGATCAAGTCCGCGATGTCCCAGTTGGAGAGTTCCTAAACTCCTTATTAAATAAAGATAGCTAAGGGTCCATACATAAGCCCTTAGCTATCTTTTTCTATACAAGAAATGTTAGTTTCTTTTGTTTTGTATTCCACTCAAGAGAAGCACAAAATTCTCGGCCATCTTTTATAAATCCTTCTATTGTTTCAGTTTTCCCATCTTTTAACAGGGCTTTTACATCTTTTTGTCTTAACTTTTTCCCTAAAATCATCTTTGAAATCGTGAAGCGGCACTGTTTTGACTGATAATTGCTACAACCATAGAACATTCCCTTATCTATTACTGTACCGCCGCACTCGAGACATTTCCCTACTGATGAAGCTCTGCGTTTTCCTTTTTTGGGACGCCCTTGCATAGCCGATGTATCAAATCTTGAAAAGTCCCATGTTTGAGCGCGCTCTTCTGCTTCGTCAAGTAAATGATGGACAAGCTTCCTGATTTGCTCCATAAAATCGGTTGCTGATGCTTTTGCTTGACCAATTTCCCTCAGACGCTGTTCCCACTTAGCCGTCATTTCAGCAGAAGTTAACAAACTTGATCCTAAAGCTTCAATTAATAATTGGCCTTTTTCAGTTGGGTAGACGATGTTTTTTTGTACGGTCATATATCCCCTATCTTTTAAAACTGTAATAATTCCTGCTCTCGTAGCTTCGGTACCAAGTCCTTGTGAATCCATTAACACTTTCTCTAATTCTATATCAGATAAATGTTTCCCAGCCGCTTTCATCACATTAATTAGTTGACCTTCTGTATACCTTTTAGGCGCTTGAGTAATAGATTCTTTCGTTTCTACCTTTTTTACTAGACCAGTTTCCCCTATTTCCAAATTCGGGAGTTCCTGATCTTTTTCGCGCTGATTGGCTTGCAGTATCTTTCTCCACCCCAATTGTCTTGTCACTTTTCCTTTTGAACGAAAGGTGGCCCTGTTATCAACAAGAGTTTCTATTTTTGTCGTATCAACGATGGCATCTTGTTCATGCGCAGCCAAAAGAGAACGCACAATTAAATCATATATATTTCTTTCTTCCGGATTCAGTCTTTTAAGGTCTGGCACTTGTTCAGTTGGGATTATCGCATAGTGATCGGTTACCTTTTGATCATTTACGAATCGAGAATTACCCAATAAAGATGAAACGGGGAGAGGGAAATAGGAGGCGTATTCCGGCTTTGCTGCTAACGTTTCAAGGATGGATGGAAACGTTAGTGCTTCTCCTTTCGTAACGAAGGGGGAGTCCGTTCTAGGATAAGAAATATACCCTTTAACATAAAGCTTTTGAGCAAGATCTAAAGTCTGTTTAGGTGAATAACGATATCGTTGATTGGCAGATGTTTGTAAGCTAGACAATGTTAATAAGTAGGGTGGTTTAAATCGCTTTTCTTCCTTCTTTATATCAACAATAGAAACTTCTTTTTCTTTACAAAACGTCGCGATTTTTATGGCTAGTTCTGCTGTCTTTAACCGCGTTTCTCCTTCTTTATGCCACGTACCTTTATATTTCTTTCTGTCTACCTCGAAGGTAGCCGTAACTTCCCAAAAGGGCTCAGGCTTAAATGCCTCAATTTCCTTTTCTCTTTTTACAATTAGCGCTAGAGTAGGTGTTTGTACTCTTCCCGTTGAAAAAACATCTCCTATTCCTTTCTTTTGAAGAAGCAATGTATAAACACGAGAAGCATTCATTCCAACAAGCCAATCTGCACATGATCTGCTTAAAGCTTCAAAGTATAATGGTCTCGTGTCTTCTTCTGTCTTAAGAGAACGAAAGCCTTCCTCTACTGCTTTTTTAGTAAGGGAAGATAACCAAAGTCTTTTCAGTGGCTTGTGAATGCGACATTGCTCCAATATTAACCGGACAATGAGCTCCCCTTCTCGACCGGCATCACCTGCCATGATTATTTCTGTTACGTTGGAATCGGAAACCAACTTTTTGATGATTTGAAATTGTTTGCCCTTCCCTTTACTAACTTGATGCTTAAACTGTTCCGGCAAAATAGGCAATGTTTCTAGTTTCCAGGACTTCCATTTCGCATCGTAGCTCTCAGGAGGAACGAGCTCACATAGATGACCAATGGCCCAAGTAACGTAAGCTCCTTTTGGAAATTGAGCTGTTTTTTTTATTTCGATATAACCTGACTTTTTAACTGAATGATAAGGAGCGGCTAATTTAGCCCCTTGATCAGGCTTCTCTGCGATAATGACTTTCATATTTTCTATCCTTTCCCGGTCTAAGATACATTCATTATAACTTATTCCAAACTTTATAAGAGAAAAATTCCCCTTTCCGCTTCATTTAGTGTTACTATACAAAAAGATACATTTTTCACATATTTTTTAATGTTAACTACTAAATAAAAAAACCATACGTAACGTATTCACTTGTGAATACTTACGTCTCACCTTTTTGATGACACACTATAAAAAGGAGTACAAAATGGCTACATTAAACAAGTCTGTCCCTTTATCTACCTATACTCAGTTCAGCCGTGATGAATGGGCAAAATTATCTAAATCCACGTCTGAAGTACTAACACCTATTGAACGAGAACAACTCGGGGGAATAAATGAGACCATTTCTGCAGATGAAGTTTCTGATATTTATTTACCGTTATCGCAATTACTATATATGCACATGAAGCATTCTGTTACGTTACACGAGAATGTTGGAAGTTTCCTTCAAAAGAAAACAAAGAAAGTTCCCTTTGTTATTGGGGTTGCTGGAAGTGTTTCTGTTGGAAAAAGTACAACTGCTCGATTAATCCAAGCTCTTGCTTCACAATGGCCTAATCAACCAAAAGTGGATCTCATTACAACAGATGGATTTCTCTATCCAAATGCGGTGCTTAATGAACGTGGCCTTATGAAACGAAAAGGGTTTCCCGAAAGCTACGACATTGGTCGTCTCATTCGTTTTCTATACGAACTAAAATCTGGTCGCGCTTACATTGAAGCACCTATGTATTCACATTTAACATATGACATTTTAGAAGATACGGTTCAAAAGATCATAGAACCTGATGTCGTCATAGTAGAAGGAATCAATGTTTTGCAGGTCAATAAGAAAGATAGACGAATTCCCCAAGTGTTCGTTTCTGATTTCTTTGATTTTTCTATTTATGTTGATGCAGAAGAAGAAGATATCAAGTCATGGTATATTGAGCGGTTTAAAGTGCTACGTAACACTGCCTTTCAACAACCGGCATCTTATTTCCATCGCTTTCGTCATCTGAATGATTCAGAAGCGTATGACTTTGCCAGTGATATTTGGGCAACGATCAATGGAATTAACTTAGAAAAGAACATTCGGCCTACTCGGCATAGAGCGGATTTAATCTTAAAAAAAGGTGCTAAACATCGCGTTGAAGAAGTTCATCTAAAAAAAATGTAGAGCAGGAAGGGGACTCTTCCTCTCTACATGTCTTCATACACTAAAAATAGATAAAATAGATTGAAAGTGGGACAACAATTTATCTAAGAAGGATTGGGAAGCTTCTTTCACTTCTTCTATATCCTCCATCATCGTTACAGTCTCTTTAGGGCTTTCCTCTGGTTTGAGCCTCACCGTCTCAATGATGCGATCTCCTTCTCCTCTAACCCATAAACGACCAAGAGAGTTAACACGAATCGAAATCTCTTCATTTCGGTTTGATAGAAAATATAGATCTTCATCTAAAACGTATCGCTCTCCCTTCTCAGATTGAAACACATTATTACTAAAAATAACATTCGTGTGATAATGATCAAAACCATAATCAAACAATGCTTTCATATCATTATAAGCATGATCAGCAGAAGGGGCATTTAACGTTACAGCAATTAACTCCATTTCATCCCGTTTAGCTGTTGTTACGAGGGTATATCCCGACTTACGCACAAATCCATTCTTTACTCCTGTAGCTCCTTCATAATTCCACAATAGGCGATTATGGTTATAAATTACGGTTTCCCAGCCTTCACCAATCCATTCCATTTCTTTTGTTCCGACAATTTCTCGAAACATTTCATTTTGCATCGCATATTGAGTAATTTTCGCCATATCATATGCTGTTGTTAAATGATTCTCATCGTAGAGCCCATGCGGATTGGTGAAATGTGTTTGATGAATACCTATTTTTTCTTTAACAAACGTATTCATCAATTCCGAAAATTGCTCTTCACTTCCTGACATATGTTCAGCAATGGCCGTACCAGCATCATTTCCGGAGCTAATTAATAATCCTTGTACAAGCTTTAATAATGGAACTCTCTCATCTTCTAATAAATAAACACGAGTTCCAGTCACATTAACGGCTTCACTGCTTACTGTAACGATATCAGCCAAATTTCCTTCTTCTATAGCGACGATCGCTGTAACTATTTTTGTAATGCTAGCAGGGTACATCGTTTGTTCCATTTTCTGATTAAATAAGATCTCTCCCGTTTCCGCATCCATTAAAATTGCCGTTTCACTATGTAGTGACAATGTCTCATTAGCTGAGACAACGTTTGGAGTTCCTATGTTGAAATAGAATGATAGGATGACAACTAAACACAAGGTGCTTGTCATGATTGATGTTCTCTTCACAACTTTCCTCCAATCAGTAGTTTCATAAAATACAGTATACCTTACCTACATTACAACTCGTTAACATCTAGATTACAGATGAAGGAATCAAGAAAATATAATAAGAACTTTGAAAAAAAGTCAATTGAAAAAACTGGATTACATGGAAACCTTTCCAACCTTCATCACTCCCCATTTTCATACTGACTTTTCCTCAACCTCCTTTATCCTTAAACATCCTCCATGTTTCGACGTCACCATAACCTTTTAGTTTATTTCCATTTACCGTTACTATTCCTATAAGTTACTTATTTCTCCACAGTTCGTTACATAACTGTAAAAAAGCATGTTGCTCCTTACTGCTCCAATACTTCGTACAAATGCTCTTTCTAATTGGAAAAAGTTAGCTACTTCCACACACTCATTTTTATGCTAGTTTAGTAGAGTACGATTTACCAAGGAGGGCAATAAACTATGAAAAAAATGATTTTTACAATTTGTGCGGCAGCATCTATCTTTTTTATTGGAGGAAATGATACGCACGCTCAATCTGTTACACACTCTGTTGTTGCAGGAGACACATTATATAAATTAGGACAGCAATATGGCGTTTCTGCTACAGAAATCCAACGAGTAAATAACAAAACATCTTCCATGATCATGGTTGGTGAACGATTAACGATTCCTTCGTCAATTTCAGCAGCAGAAAGAGATCTTTTAGCTCGTTTGGTTCGAGCAGAAGCTGAAGGAGAACCTTATGCAGGAAAAGTTGCCGTTGCAACAGTTGTGTTAAATCGTGTTGCACATCGTGATTTTCCTAATACAGTCACAGGAGTAATTAATGAGGTTTCAAATGGTTTTTATGCATTTTCACCTGTACAAAATGGTCGAATTAACCGTGCCGCTGACCAAGAATCCATTCGTGCTGTTAATGAAGCTTTAGCTTTTCGTGGACAAGGTTCTGGTTCATTATTCTTTTATAATCCAACAATTGCAACCAATCATTGGAATGCAACACGTACAGAAACAGTTCGTATCGGAAATCACGTGTTCTCAAAATAATATCAGTGAGGTTGTCTCTTACCGATCTATCCCCAATATTGTAAGGTGGATAGATCGGTCTAGAACAACCTTCTTTTTTATGTTAGCAACCTCATCATATATTCTTCATCTATGTATTGCTCTTTCATTTTTAATGCTCTTTTCTCAAAACCATATACATAAAATCCTAACGACTCGTAAAGATGTTTTGCTTTTTCATTTGTTGCCGCAACCACAAGTTGCAGCTGCTCAATGCCTTGAACTTCGGCTTCCTTCATAACATATGTAAACAGTTCCTTCCCAAGTCCTCTACCTCTAGCTTTTTTTGCGATATAAACGCTACCTATCGCCCCTTTATGTTTCATCTTCAATAACGTAGAACGGGTAAGGCTAATCATTCCAAGAAGTTCACCTTCCTTTTCAAAGACTCCATAAAAAGTGGTTGTATCCAGTAATTTACCTACAAAAAAGTCTAAAGGCTTATCTACTTCTTCCTCATAACTTGCTGCAAAAGCTTCCGGTACTTCCTTTAAAGCTTCCAATCTAAGTTCTTTGAAACGTTCTACATCTTCTTTTGCTAATGGACGGATCATTTTGGAAACATCCTTTCTTCAAAAAATCAATCGTTTTATTTCTTATTCAAAACAGGTACTTTTCAATTAAAAATGGAATACATATATATACTTGACTAAGGTGGTGTTTATCATATGACTCGCTTATCCCGGACATCACGAATTAAAGCAGAACGAGTTCAAGCATCATTTGTTAATCGAATGACGGAAGTAAACAGCATTGACCAAGTTCAACCTATTGAGCGAACAGGACAAACAAAAAATCATACAAGCCACCCGTCTGAAAACCATCTATTTGGCTATGAACGCTATTATCAGACAAGACAAGAAATAAAACGTACGTTTAAACAATTTTACCGACAAGAAAAAGAATTGTCTAAAGCAGCTTCTCAATTAGATGAAACTAGCAACCAAATCCTAACACAAATTCAAAACCTCGTCCAAAAGTATAATGTAGCTGTTCACGCATTAGCAGATTTTGATGCAGCATCAGGGACGAACCATCTTTCTTCTATCCATGATCTAATTAGAAGGCACCCAGATGTGTTCTCCTCTATAGCGATGAACGTAGATGAGAGGCAAATGCTCTCTTTTGATCCGCCACAGTTTCTCATTCTGCTAGCCAAATCAAAAGAAACGACTTTGAACTATGTAAAACAGTTTAAAACTCTTTTACTGGATGAATACCGATTGTTAGCACGATCAAAGAAAACAACTTTTCTCAACCAATACGAAGCCAGTTCATTCAATTTAAAAGGCTTAATCATTGAAGAAGAAGGCTAACGTTCCTTCTTCTTCTTTTCGTTCATTTCATGGCACAAATTTGTTAAACTATAAGAAATTAGATTGGAAAAGAGGAAATATATGGATGTCATTGTTTCACATGTGAATTTAGACTTTGATGGATTAGCATCCTTACTAGCTGCTAAAAAGTTACATCCTGATGCACGAGTAGCCCTGACAGACAAACAACATCCAACGGTTAAATCTTTTTTAGCCATATACAGGGACGAACTTGCCTTCTCCTCCTATAACGATATAAATTGGAAGGAGGTACAAACGCTAATCCTTGTAGATGTTGCATCCTTAAAAAGGACTGGTATTCCCATCTTGGACTTGCCACCAAACGTGCAAACGATTGTTTATGATCATCATTCACCAAAAGATGGTGATTTATCAGGTGGTGAACGTTATATTGAACCTGTTGGTGCAACTGTAACGTTCTTAGTTGAGAAACTTTGCGAATACGACATGTCTATCACACCTTTTGAAGCCACTTTGTACGGATTAGGACTATATACAGATACGGGGAATTTTACTTATCAACAAACGACCGAAAGAGATTTATATATTGCAGCGTTTTTGAAGCAAAAAAAAATGGATATTTCTTTGGTAGATCGCTTTTCAGAACAAACGTTATCTATAGAAGAAAGACAGCTATTTCAAACGCTATTCGTTAATGGACAAGAGTATTTTGATAATGGGGTTACACTTTTTACTACGACTCATGAGCAACCCTCCTATCAAAGTGGACTTGCTACATTAACAAGAAGGCTCATGGAAACAACTGATTCAGATGCAGCCATCTCAATTGTAAAAATGAAAGAACATGTCTATGTCGTGGCTCGGGCCAGTTCAGATCGAGTCGATTTACGTAAGCTTATGGATTCATTAGGGGGCGGTGGACATGCACAAGCTGCATCTGCGACTTTAAAGAAACACGATTTAGATACCGTATTTCAAAAAGTTCAACAATGCTTACCAGCTATTGTGCAACCTGCTCTAACGGCAGCTGATTTGATGGCCACTCCAGTAAAATTCATTTCAACTGATCATAGTATTGATGAGGTTCAAAATCAGATGTATCAATATGGGCATACCGGTTTTCCTGTAGTCGATGAAGATGAATATTTAGTAGGAATCATTTCTCGTCGGGATGTAGATAAAGCCACTCACCATGGTCTAGGACATGCACCTGTAAAAGCCTATATGTCAAATGATCCCATCACGCTTCCAACAAGTGCTTCGTTAGAAGAAATCCAATCAACGATGATGAAACACAATATTGGAAGAATACCTATTCTAGAAAATGATAAAATGGTCGGAATTATTTCTAGGTCAGATGTTATTGCACAACTTCACAAGCAAGACGGGGAAACCATGAATGAAATCGTAAAGAAAATGAAACGTCAACTACCTCCTGCCCTATATAAGCTCCTTTTTAACATTGGTACCATTGCTGATCAAAAAGGAGTTAACATTTACTTAATTGGTGGAATTGTTCGAGACATTCTATTACATCGTAGTAATGAAGATATTGATATCGTAATTGAAGGGGACGGAATTGCTTTTGCTAATGAACTGGCTATTCAATTAGGGGGAAAAGTAAAATCTCATGAAAAATTCGGTACAGCAACATGGAAAACAACCGAGAACGTAAAAATTGATATTGTGACTTGTCGAACCGAATATTATGAAGCTCCTGCTGCTCTTCCGAACGTCCGTGCTTCTAACATTAGAGAAGACTTACGAAGACGGGACTTTACGATTAATGCAATGGCTATTCAAATAAACAAAAGTCACTTTGGGACGCTACTTGATTTCTTTCAGGGCCAAGAAGATATGAAGCAGCAAAAAATACGAATTCTTCATACACTTAGTTTTATTGAAGACCCTACTCGAATTATCCGAGGCGTTCGCTTTGCCCTTCGTTTCAATTACCAATTAGCTGAACAAACGTATAAATTAGCAATTGATGCTGCTCCCATGTTGCAGCAAGTAAGCTCCAAGCGACTCTTACGTGAAATAGAGCTGTTACTTAAAGAAGGTTCTATTATAGATGGAATTCAGATGTTAGATAATATCGGGGTTTGGTCTTATCTTATTGGTTTAAAAACAAATGTGCTTACAGCCAAACTTACTGATATCGTAAAATTAAAAGATCCGTTTCTTATTTTCTTAGCTCTTGCTTATGATCATGCTGACTGGGAAACAATCATTCAACCTTATGCGCTAACAAGCCAACATCGTACCATGATTCAACAGCTTGGGATAATGCAGCATATTGACACAGAAAATTTATCTTACTTAAGCTCAATCCACCAGCAGTTTCAACCGTATCAAGACGAGATTGTGTTTATTTACGCTGTGTTAGCTAATAAGAGGCATTTGCTCACTTATTTAGAAAAACGAAAACAGCTACCTATACTTCTTACTGGATCAGACTTAATTAAAAAGGGTTTGCATCCGGGCCCTGCTTTTTCGGACATTCTTAATCAGTTAACTTGTTTGCAACTGGATGGTGAAATTCAAACGAAAGACGAAGCATTTCAGTGGCTTGACTCAGTAAAAAACAAGTCTCAAACTTTTTAATAAAAAGAGGTTTTGCTTTCACTTATGGAGGGTATATACAAAGTGAACAACTTAGACTGGCAATCATGATGAGTGAGGTTGTCTCGTAAGGATTATAATTCTTATCGAGGCAACCTCTTTTACTTTTGTTTGCTTCTTCGAAAAGTTCATTTAGAAAAAGCTGTTTTCTTAAGACTATTTTCGTATACTTTGTTGGGGTTTCGTGTTCTCCACATGTTCGTTCCATTGCGCTCCAGCCACTCGCACCCGCAAGGAGGTGCCGAGCCTCCACGGCTGCGCCTGTGGGGTCTCGCCCCTACCTCTTCTTCCCGCAGGAGTCGAGTGACTTCCGCTCCATTTCACTACGAGAAAAAATGTTTCCATGCAGCAACGAACCTTTATGAAAACAGCCTTTAGAAATTCGAATCAGTTTTTGTTACGACCAACTCTAACTAATTTCATTTTTCATTCATGAAAATGCTATGATCAACGAATAATAATAGTATGTTTTCATCGGAACATAAAGTAACGTTATGATAATTGTGTTTACAGATTAATTTCATCGTTTCTCTAATATGATCGGAACGTCAGGAGGGCTTTCTATGTCCACCCGTAAAAGTATTAAAGCGATTCAAAAAAGAAGAAGGGTTCGGAACATCTTCCTTTTTTTTAGTGTTGCAATCATCCTCCTTGTAGGAACTGGGATTTCTTATGTTTATTTTCAATACGAAGCAGGACGAACCGAATCACAACAGTACACACATCAGCAAACCGAACAACAAACTTTGGAGCAATTCCAGAAGAAGAACCAAATAGATGACAACACCATTATAAAAGCAAAAGAACCTGAAAATAACGAACCAATTAACTTGCTTTTAGTTGGAGTTGACACTTCTGAAGCAGCTATCGCTCGAACCGATACCATAATGCTTGCACAGTATAATCCCAAAAATGGAGATGCAAAAATCGCCTCCATCATGCGAGATTCTTATGTTGAAATTCCAGGAAGGTCGAAAAACAAAATAAATGCCTCTTTTGCTTTTGGTGGAATTGATTTACTACAACAAACAATTGAGCACAACTTCGGTTTAAATATTCATTATTATGCTTTAGCTAATTTTGAGGGGTTTATCAATATGGTTGATACCATCGCTCCTAATGGACTCGAAGTAAACATTGAGCGAAAAATGGAAGATCCAAATAATTCTATTTATTTCGAACCTGGTATTCAAAATTTAAATGGAGAAGATACACTTAAATACGTTCGTTTTCGCAAGGATTTTGAGAATGACTTTGGACGAGTCAAAAGACAACAGGAAGTCATCAAACACTTACAAAACGAATTATTTACGATTTCAGGCATTACGAAAATCCCAAAAGTAATCGGAACACTTGAACCTCATTTAGAAACAAATATGCGTACAACAAAGCTACTTAGTCTTGGTCGTGATGTTGTTTTAAATCCAGTTGATCAAGTTGAAACAATGCGCATTCCCGTTGAGGAAAGCTATTCTGATGCATATTATCCACATGCAGGGGCGGTTCTAGAAATTGACCTTACCAAAAATCGTCAAGCACTTGCTGACTTTTTTGAAACTAAGTCAACTCTTTCCTTACAATTAAAAAAAGCTGACTGATCGATTTCTTTATTCGATCAGTCAGCTTTATTATTATTGTGTGAACTCTTTAAATACTAAAGTGGCATTATGACCACCAAAACCTAGTGAGTTACTTAATGCAGCTCGTACCTGTTGTTTGCGAGCTTGATTTGGTACATAATCTAGATCGCAATCAGGGTCTGGCGTCTCATAATTAATGGTTGGAGGAATAATTCCTTCCGTAATAGCTTTCACTGACAAAATTGCTTCCACTGCTCCAGCTGCACCTAAAAGGTGTCCGGTCATTGATTTTGTTGAACTAACAGCCAATTTATAAGCATGTTCTCCAAAGACAGCTTTTGCAGCCATTGTTTCGAATTTATCATTATATGGCGTACTTGTTCCATGTGCATTTAAATAGTCGATATCTTCTGGCTTAAGACCTGCATCTTCAATAGCTTGCTTCATTGCTCTAGCCCCACCTTCACCTTCAGGTGCTGGTGCTGTAACATGGTGAGCATCACCAGTAGCCCCATATCCGACAATCTCAGCGTAAATTTTGGCTCCACGTTTTTGAGCAGATTCCAAACTCTCAAGAATTAAAATTCCTGCTCCTTCTCCCATGACAAATCCATCACGATGAGCATCAAACGGCCTTGACGCTGTTTGTGGATCCTCACTCGTAGAAACTGCTTTAGCTGAACAGAAACCTGCGACTGCCATATTCGTAATCGGAGCCTCTGAACCACCTGTAATCATTACATCTGCATCTCCACGTTGAATAACTTTAAAGGCATCTCCAATTGAATTAGTTCCCGAAGCACATGCTGTAACAGAACATGAATTAATTCCTTTGGCCCCAGTTGTAATAGAAACTTGTCCAGAAGCCATATCAGGAATCATCATTGGAACGAAAAAAGGACTGACTCGTCTATGTCCTTTTTCAAGAAACTGACGGAAGTTTTGCTCGTATGTTTCCATGCCTCCAATTCCTGAACCAATCCATACACCGACTCGTGGTGCGATGTCTTCGGTGATCTCTAAATTTGCATCCTTCAATGCCATTAATGATGAAGCTACCGCAAACTGAGTGAACCTGTCCATTTTCCTTGCTTCCTTTTTATCAATAAAAACAGAAGGATCAAAGTCACGAATCTCAGCTGCTACTTTCATCGGAAACTCTTCAGCTGGAACCCTCGTTAATGGTCCTACTCCTGATTTCCCTTCAATTGCACTATTCCATGTGCTCTCTACATCTAAACCAAGGGGTGTCACAGCACCCATTCCAGTTACGACAACACGTCTTTTTTCCAAAGTCAATCTCTCCTTTACGCTAAAGGTTACCTGCCCCATCTAATTGCAACAGAGCCCCATACTAAACCAGCTCCAAAACCTACTAAAACCAAAAGATCGCCATCTTTAATTTTTCCATTTCTTATTTCATCGACCATCGCCATGGGGATCGATGCTGATGAAGTATTTCCGTATTTATGAACCGTTTTGGACATTTTTTCTACCGGCAACTCTAATCTCTCTCTTGCAGCTTCCATTATTCGAATATTAGCTTGATGAGGAACTAAGAAGTCACAGTCCTCTTTCGTTAGTCCAGCTTTCTCCAGTACACGTAGCGACGAGTCTCCCATTTGGCGAACAGCAAATTTAAATACTTCTCGACCATTCATTTCTAAATATGGACCTTTTTGATTAATGTGCATGGCACCTGCACCATCTGAACCTAATTCAAAAGCCAAAATCCCTTTATCTTCAGAAACTGGTCCAAGAACTGCAGCCCCAGCTCCATCACCAAACAATACAGCTGTATTACGATCTGTAAAATCGGTTATTTTAGATAATTTTTCCACACCGACTACAAGAATATTCTTATATGCTCCATTTTCAATAAATTGTTGGCCAGTTGCTAGACCATAGATGAAGCCTGCACACGCCGCACTAATGTCCATCGCAGCAGCCTTTTTAGCTCCAAGACGATGTTGAATTAAATTCGAAACCGTCGGAAACGGCATATCTGGTGTAACAGTCGCGACTAATATTAAATCAATATCTTCGGCTGCAACTTCTGCATGCTCTAATGCATCTTTAGCTGCTAAATACGCCATGTCTGATGAATCCACGTCTTTAGGCGCAAAGCGTCTTTCTTCAATACCTGTTCTTGTTCGAATCCATTCATCATTTGTATCTATCTTTTTTTCAAAATCAGCATTTGTGACAAGCTCTTCTCCGATGTAGCTGCCCATACCTAAAATCCCAGCTTTTGTCATATTACTCATTCCCCTTTCGCGATACACACGACTCTTTGGGTTATTATTAGTACCTGATACTAATTTTACAGCAAGAAACGATATCTGTCTATAAAACGTTACCCTTTATTTGAACGCGCTAAGCTCTTATTTAGAATAACCTGTTCTTTGTTTGTACGATGGTGAACTATTTAGGTGAATGCCTTTACACAGCGATGCAGGTCTATCCATACAATAAAAGGAGAGTACCGTAGTTAAAGGAGGGAATGACCATGAGTGACGAACAAAATCAGCAGCCTCAACAAACAAATCACCCCCCACAACCGCCGACGAATGACTTTTTTTCAGATTTAATGTTTGGAAGGCCGCCTATACAACCACAATCGAGTGAATCAAGAGAAGCATCACAACAACATGAACACCCACAATCGCCAGAGTCAAATGATCAATCAGCTTCAGATAGCAATAACCAACAAGGGGACCAACTCACGCACATTATAGCTCTAGTCCAATCGCTTAGCCCTTATCTAGTGAAGTTAGCACCTCTTGCTAGTAAAGTTTCTACTTTGTTTAATAATGAAGATGATACCGATACGACTAGCTCCAAGAACAAATCAAAAAAATCAAACGATTAAGCTAAGAAAGGGCACTGATAAAGGAATAAATGCCTTTTTTCAGTGCCCTTCTTAGTTAATTCTTTCCGTTATGCCTGTCCATCTTCTTTCTGCAATTCCACCATTAATTCATTAAAAAACCCATCTAACTGTTCTTTCAGCTTGGCTTCTTCTTCCGTTTTTGCTTCCATCTCTTTTACTTCAGCATACGTTTGTAGAAATCCTTCCAACTTTCCTGTTCTGATCTGAGCAATACTATAAGTTGAAAAAAGACGAATATGCGGAGCCTCGCTTCTTCTCATTAATTCTACGAATGGCTCTAATTTCTTTAACGCTTCTTCATCGCGTTTTTCTTTCACTAATTGAAAACCCTCTTTCATTTCTTGAGCAAAGGCTTTAAGTTTCTCCGTCTTCTCCATACAAACTCCTCCTCTTGAACTAATAGGCAAAACAAAAGCTCGTTCTGAGATCTTAGACTCAGGTCGAGCTGCATTTTTATATTTAATTAATTTGACTCTTCAGTAGCATGTTCTTTACCAAGTTCATACGCTTCTGACATAACATTAAGTAGTAGTTCTAACATTGGTTGCAAGTCTTCCATATTTAATTCGATGCCTTTATCATCTAGAAATTTCTTTCCTTCGGGAAGATGCTTCATGGCAATTTGCATAAATCTCATATTCATTTCAGGATTGTTCATTCTTATCCACCTCTATTATCATACTTACCACCATAACAATACTATGACAACCCCTATAAACGCAAGCTAGTTACAAAATTGGTTCTGTTGGTAACTCCCCAGTTTTTATATAGTTTTGAACGGCTTCTTCTAGTTTTCTTTTGATTTCTTCTGGAATACTTGAGCTAAACTCACCTAAAGAGATCACTTCATCTTGGAAATCATAATGTAAATTACCTGAATGTAATTCATCCATGTAATAACGTTTTGCTACGAGTTCATAAAGATAATCAACGTGCTGAACCGTACTTGTTAAAATTGTAGTTTCACCAAGATCCGATTGATCACTTACAAATCCTATCGCATAAAGACCTTCTTTTCTAATCTCTTCTATAAGATCGATATGATACCCGTCTCCAGCAGGGTAAAACACATCCACACCTTCTTGTTTTAACTCATCAAAGAACGTTAACGCTCTTTCACGATCAGCCCAATCTTCTACAAACTTCAAATGGACGATTGTAGCTGAATTACTAAGAGAAGCTCCATCTTGAAACCCTTTTATCTCCGGTTGCCAATCAAACGCTGCGATCGCTCCAATATTTCCATTTTCTGACATAGCAGCTGCCAGCATTCCTGCAAAGTATCCCATCGCATAACTATTAAAATGGAGACTTGTAACATTCTCTCCTTCAACTTCACCATTAAAACTAACAAAATGAATATGAGAGTACTCTGTACCCAATTGAGTAAAAAGATCCGCATAAAAACGGCCATGTCCAAAAACTAAATTCACATTTTGTTCATCGAAATCCTCAATTGCTTTTTTAACCTTTGATTCTGTATTCATATTCTCCATAAAAACAACATCAATATTTAAATTGGAGTGAATATTTAGTAAGCCTTGATAGCCCTTGCTATTCCATCCTTGATCATCAATTGTATCCTCTAACAACAACCCTACTTTATTTTCAGAAGAGGAATGACTACTGATACTAGAACATCCAATAAGTAAAATAGGCAACAACAGCAATAACAATCGTTGAAAAATCATGTTGACACTCTCCCTACTATTTACACTTATATATTAAACCATAAAAACCTCTTTTTCTCTTACGTTTCTACCAAGCAACTCTATAATGACTACTTTTGACCTATTATTCGTTAATGTTATGAGTGAATCCTCTTAATCTTGCATTTTGATATGAACTTGTAATCTGATTGTAATGATTGAGATACTTTGTTTGGTCAAGTTTTTATTTTTGTGTAATACCCTCATCATCATATTAGGCAGGTGAAACATAGGAGCAACACTGTTATAATGAACCGAGACTATTTAAAAGTAGAAGCGAGGATATTTTTATGGACTATAAAAAAGCAGTTGAGTCGCGCCGTACATTCGCGATTATTTCCCACCCGGATGCAGGGAAAACGACCCTAACAGAAAAACTTCTTTTATTTGGAGGAGCTATTCGTGAAGCAGGTACGGTAAAAGGAAAGAAAAATACAAAGCATGCAATGAGTGACTGGATGGAAATTGAGAAGCAACGTGGAATCTCCGTTACTAGTTCCGTTCTTGAATTTTTATATAATGGGTACCATGTGAATATTCTTGATACCCCTGGGCATGAAGATTTTAGTGAAGATACGTATCGTACATTAACAGCAGCTGACTCAGCGACGATGTTAATTGATGCAGCCAAAGGGGTCGAAGCTCAGACAAAGAAATTGTTTAAAGTTTGCAAAATGCGCGGAATACCTATTTTTACCTTTATGAATAAACTAGATCGACAAGGACGAGATCCTTTTGAATTAATGGAAGAGCTAGAAAACTTACTTGGAATTCGTTCCTATCCAATGGGATGGCCAATTGGAATGGGCCAATCATTCTCAGGAGTGTATGATCGACATAACAAAAAGCTCGAATTATATAACCCTGACAATCCGAAAGAAATAGATGTCATTCAGCTCGAAGGTCCAGATGATCCAAAACTAGATGAAGCGATAAACGATGAAGGTTTAGTTGCTCAGTTTCGTGAAGAGCTCGAATTACTCGATGTAGCTGGCGATGAATTTGACCCAGCGCTTATTGCTAGTGGGGAGCTGACACCTATTTTCTTTGGAAGTGCAATATCAAGTTTTGGTGTTCAAACCTTTTTAGAACACTTCCTAACATTGTCACCATCTCCAACTCCAAGGGAAAGTTCTAAAGGGGTAATTGAACCATTAACACATGAATCATTTTCTGGGTTTATTTTTAAGATTCAAGCTAATATGAATCCAGCCCATCGGGACCGTATTGCTTTCTTGCGAATTACTTCAGGTAAATTTGAACGTGGCATGACCGTTAAACACGTTCGTGTCGGTAAAAACTTAAAACTTGCACAACCTACTCAATTTTTAGCGCAAAGTAGAAGTATTGTTGATGAAGCCTATGCAGGTGATATTATTGGATTATTTGATCCAGGCAGTTTCCGTATAGGCGATACGCTTGTAGAAGGAGATCATTTTGAATTTGCTGAGATGCCTCATTTCTCTCCAGAATTCTTCAGTGCTATCACAGTTAAAGAGGCGTTAAAACATAAATCATATGAGAAAGGATTGCAGCAACTAACGGAAGAAGGAGCCATTCAACTGTTCAAAACGTATAATCGTTTTGCTGAACAGCAAATTGTAGGCGTCGTTGGGGTTCTTCAATTTGAGGTTTTGGAATATCGTCTGAAACATGAGTATCATGTAGACATCCAATTAGATCGTTTGCCATTTTCATTTGCACGTTGGGTGGATGGTCCACAAGAGGCGTTAGACGCTTTTAAGAAAACACAGCGAAACCTCGTGACAGACCGAGATGGTCGAATTGTTGTTCTCTTTGAAAACGAGTTTCAAATGCGAACAGCCATTGATAAATATCCAGAAATGAAATTCTATGAGAATTCGTTTATCAAATCAACATAAAAGAAGAAGGGGGTGACACATGTCACTCCCTTCTTCTTTGATAAATAAATTCAACGATCCCACCAAAAATAAGCGCCAAAACAACACTAATTCCCTCTCCTAAACCAAAAACACTTTGCAGGAGAAAAAAGGATAAAATCGTGATTATCGTAAAGATCAAAATTCCCATTAAAGCCTTTCTCTTATACACCTATTCACACCCTCAATTCAACCGTTGTTGATTCTGCCATTGTTTCACATGTTCACGTTGTTTGGCAAGCCCTTTCTCTAACGGTACTTGAGGTGTAAAACGTAAAATTGTTGTAATTTTTTCTGTACTTAATGTTGTTTTAAACTGCTTGCTACCCCCACTTTCATCATGGCCAAGTAGGCGAAGTCCTTCATACCAAGCTCCTTCCTTTCCTGAAGATAAATGAAAAATCTCGTTTTTCTCTTTAATGCCTGCAGCAAGAATAAACGCTTCTACACAATCATTTACATAAAGAACATCTAAAGTAGAGCGGTCCATCTCAAAATCCGTTTTACCTAACAAAATTTGCTGATACGTCATATCTGATCTCTGCCACGGCCCATAAATAGTCGGCAAACGTAAAATGTGATACGTAATTCCTCTTTTTTTACATTCTTGCGCAAGCAGTCTCTCACTTGCTAACTTTGTAATCCCATAAGCAGTAGTAGGGTTGGTTGGTGTTCGCTCTGTGATTTGACCAGGCCTTTCCCCGTATACTTCGACAGTAGAAGCATAAATGATCTTACAATTTTTCGGAGTCGCTCCTACTAGCATCTTGGTTAAACTTACATTATTTTCAATGACTTTAGCCAACTTCGGCCATTTACTATCTGAAGAAGTTGCAGCAGCTAAATGAAAAATAACATCCACATCTTTTACTACTTTTTCTAGTTGAACATCTTCTAATCGTTTATCCATTAACGTTACAAGCGCATTTCTACCAATTCTAAGCCACTTTTCTTCCAATTCTTCTTTCTTTTCATCAGGAATTTGATCAATAATCACAACTTCTATTCCTTCCGAGAGTAAACGTTCTACTAAATGAAAACCGATAAATCCTAGCCCACCAGTGACAAGTGCTTTTCTCATGTGCATCTCACCCCTATTATCAACTTATGTATGGGGCTCTCTCATATGTCACAAAAGAGAAAGCCTATAAAATTACTTCGTATTTCTTGTAAAATGGAAAGGCTGATTGAGCTGCTTTATAAAATGATTTATCATTTCCGTGTATCCGTAAGTTAACAAAAATTTGCCGATTAGCTAACTCCTGCTGAAATGGTCTACTTTGTGTTTGAAGAGGAAAATGCTTTTCTTGTACATGGCAATGAATGGACAGTGGTGGAAGATCACTTTTCATTATAGATGGTGACAATTTTATGATTTTATTGGAGTTAACCTCTTGTAGAGGGAGTTGATATGCTTCGGCAATTTCTTTTTTAAATCGTTTAAAATAGAGTTTATTTTCTTGTTCTTGTGCAAAATAGGCTTCTAAAGAAAAACAAGGGTTCACAAAATAACAAGAACGAACTTTTCCTGAATAGGCTTGTAAAAAACGTATGGCAAGTAGAGCTCCACTTCCTTGTGCAAATAAATGAACTTTCGAATTTAATATTTCTTTCTTAAGTACAAGAGAATACAATTTCTCAAAAAGGTGAAAAGCTCTCGGACTTCCCCAATGTTGATTATAAAGAGATGACGCTACAACTGTATATCCTCTACTTAATAAATCATCTAAAAATTGGTTCTTCTCAGGATGGTGCTCCCAATCACTTGTATCTTTGTCAACAAGCATTCCATTGTTTCCAATTAAAAAAACCGCGAACCCATTTGGACGTTCTGGAAGATAGATGACGTTCCACTGTTCTTCTATGCGAAAAAAACGTGCACGTACCATGTTTTACGTCTCTCCCATCATTTCAAAAGTAGTATCTTTACTACGTTATGCAAGAAAGCGAAAAATGGAAGTAAAAAGAATGAAATTATAAAAATGTCCCACTAAAAACCCCTTTTTCTTCTGTTATGCTCGTTGAAGAAAAAGAGGTTCATCGAGAAAAGACCCAAAGGGAAGATCGCCCTTTGCCATATTTCATCCGAACCCCTTGCGGTGGCTCCTCTTGTTGCGCGCCTTTTAGGAGAAGATCACTCCTAAATGGCTTAAAAGATGGCAACGGCTCCGCTCACCGCATAGAGAAAAGACCCAAAGGGAAGATCACCCTTTGCCATATTCAGTCCGAACCCCTTGCGGTGGCTCCTCTCGTTGCGCGCCTTTTAGGAGAAGATCACTCCTAAATGGCTTAAAAGATGGCAACGGCTCCGCTCACCGCATAGAGAAAAGACCCAAAGGGAAGATCACCCTTTGGGTCTTTTCTCTATAGTCCTGCTTTTGGTTTTGACTTTGGTGTCCATTTTCGGTTATGGTTTTGCGTATCAGGGAACGTATCTCCCGCTTCCATTTTTAATGATTTAGGATCTTGAACCATATCTCCGGTTTCACCAATTTCAACATAAATTCCGTTATTCGGTGCTTTTTGACCTGGTTCAAATAGTCGACTTTGACCCATGACAGCATCCCTCCTTCCATCATTAGAATGCCCATATGGCTTCTAATCATGACAAGAGGATTAGGAGTTCGTTAAGAGTGCCAATAAAATTGCTTTTTGAGCATGAAGTCGATTTTCCGCTTGATCATACACAACAGAATGTGTACCATCGATGATGTCCGCCGATACTTCTTCACCACGGTGAGCTGGTAAGCAATGTAAGAAGATAAAATCGTCCTTTGCTAACGCAGCAAGTTCGGTATTTACTTGGTATTCGTTAAATTGCTTCATTCTCTCATCTTGTTCTTGTTCATATCCCATACTAGCCCACACATCTGTATAAATAACATCTGCATCTTTTACAGCTTCTTTAGCATCATTCGTTTGAATAAGCGTAGCTCCCGTTTCTTCTGCTGCTTTCTTTGCTTTTTCAAAGATATCTTTATCTACTTCATAGCCGACTGGCGTAGCAATGCTTACATCCATTCCTACTTTTGCACCTGCCGCTAGAAGTGAGTGTGCGACATTATTGCCATCACCTACATAGGCAAGTTTTAACCCTTTTAAGACTTTTTTGTGTTCATAAATCGTTAGCAAATCAGCCATTGCTTGACAAGGATGATAGGCATCTGTCAGGGCATTAATAACAGGAACCGATGCATGCTCTGCTAACTCACAAACAAGCTCATGTGAATTTGTGCGGATCATAATGGCATCAACGTAACGAGATAAGACATTTGCTGTATCCTTTACTGGTTCTCCTCTACCTATTTGCATGTCACGGGGACTCAAAAACAGAGCGTGCCCACCTAATTGTGTCATGCCTACCTCAAAAGAGACACGAGTTCGTGTAGAAGCATTCTCAAAGATCATTCCTAATGATTGACCCTTTAATGCATCTGCATATTGGGCTTTGTTTTGTTTAATCTCTAGAGCATTTCTTAGCAATGCTTCTATTTCATTTGGTTTATAGTCAAGTAGTGTAAGAAAATCACGTCCATAAAACGTTTTATTTTCAATTGCTGCGTTCATCTAGAGTCACGTCCCTTTACTTAATAAGTTCCTTTTCTTTCTGCCACCAGTCTTGAATAGCCTGGTATTGGATTTCTTTTACATGAAGCCCTTTTAACATAATGTCTAATGTAGTCAATTCTGATATAACAGAGCAACGCTGTCTAAGTGCTTCTTGACGATATTGTGTGCCATCTTTTGTTCCTAACTTAGGTAAACTGATAAGAGCAATTGCTTCATCTGTCTGAACCCAGTTAGCAAAATCATCAGTCACTAAAGAGAACCCTAGTTTTTGTAACGATTTAGCAAATGGTTCAAAATCATTTGTAAATTCATCTGCAATATCAATATAGATAGACCCTTTTTGTGTAAATAATTTCGGCTTTGACTGTTGAGACCAAACAAATGCTTTTAGAAAAGCTTCTTCAAGATGTGCACCCATGCTCATTAACTCTCCGGTTGATTTCATTTCTGCCTCTAAAATAGGATCAAGCCCCGCCAGCTTTTGGTACGAGAAGACTGGTGCCTTTACCGTATAAAAATGAGGTTCCGGCAATGTACGGTGGAAAAGTCCCATCTCCTCAAGTTTTTGTCCTAAAAGCAGCTTAACAGTATAGTCAATCAATGATTCATTCGAAATTTTACTTAAGATCGGCACAGTTCTTGATGCACGAGGATTGATTTCGATTACGTATAATTGATCTTCAAATAAGACAAATTGAATATTGAAGATTCCCTTAAAGTCCATGCCTGCAGCAATTTGCTCTGTATAATCAGTTACAAGATCCTTTACAGTTTGCGAAAGCGAGTATGGTGGGGTTACTGCAATGCTATCGCCTGAATGCACTCCAGCACGTTCAACATGTTGGAACATTCCTGCAATACATACACTTTCCCCATCTGTTAATGCATCTACTTCTAATTCAGTCCCAGGATAATAGGCATCAATTAATAGTGGAAACTGTGCATAATATTCTTCATCTTCTAAATAAGAGACAAACTCCGCTTCCGATTGAAAGAGCATCATGCCCTGACCACCAATGACATAAGAAGGTCTAATTAACACTGGATACCCAATTTGAGCTGCTTTTTCTAATGCTTCCGTTTCATTTGTCGCCGTTACACCTGGAATATGCGGAACATTCACTTGTTGCATAAAGGAGTAAAACCGTCCGCGATCTTCTAACTGATCAATGGTATCAAGGTTCGTTCCATATAATTTCACGCCAGCTTTTTCTAATCCTTCAACTAGTGAAATAGCTGTTTGACCTCCTAATTGAACGATAACCCCTTCTACTTGTTCTAAATCAATGACATTTAGAACGTCCTCTACTGTTAACGGTTCAAAGTAAAGACGGTCAGCCGTCGCGTAATCCGTACTTACTGTTTCAGGATTATTATTCATCATAATCGCTTCATATCCAAGACGATGTAGACTTTGAATTCCTTGAACAGAACAATAATCAAATTCAATTCCCTGACCAATTCGAATAGGTCCAGATCCTATTAATAATATCTTCTTTTTACCTGATTGAGGGATTCTATCATGCTCTCCAGACCAACTTGAATAAAAGTAAGCTGTTGATGCGGTAAACTCACCGGCACACGTATCCACCATTTTATACGAAGGAGTAATGTGAAGAGCTTTTCGCTTTTCCCGAACTTCCTCTTCAGTAACTCCCCAAACGCCCGCTAACCACTCATCCGTAAATCCCGCTTTTTTATAAAGATGCAATTGTTCTGTTGTTATGTTAGTAAAACTTTCTTCTTTGCTTTGAGTTTCCAATTGAATTAAACGCTCAAACGATTGTAAGAAAAACGCATCGATACCTGTTGCTTCATGTAACGTTTGACGAGAATAGCCTCTTCTTATTAATTCTAGCAAGACAAAGAATCGACGATCATCAGCCTCTTTTACTAACTGCATTAATTCGTCATCTGACTTTTTCGTTACAGAAGGTAAGTCTAATCCATTTGTTTTAAGTTCCAAAGATCGAACGGCTTTTTGAATTCCTGCTTCTAGATTGCGTTCGATTGCCATAACTTCACCCGTTGCCTTCATTTGTGTTCCAAGCTTACGCTCAGCATGAACAAATTTATCAAAAGGCCAACGTGGAAATTTTACAATGACATAATCAAGAGCGGGCTCAAAGCTAGCATAAGTATGTCCTGTTACAGGGTTAATAATTTCGTGTAAATCATAACCAATGCTTACTTTTGCAGCCATACGTGCAATAGGATAGCCTGTAGCTTTAGATGCAAGAGCAGATGAACGACTTACACGAGGATTTACTTCAATTAAATAATATTGCTTGCTTTTAGGATCTAGTGCGAACTGAATGTTACATCCACCAACAATCCCTAGTGCTCGAATTATTTTCACAGAGCACGTACGTAGCATTTGATATTCAACATCAGTTAAGGTTTGTGATGGAGCAACAACGATCGAGTCACCCGTATGAATACCGACTGGATCAATATTTTCCATATTACAAATCGTAATACAAGTATCATTTTTATCGCGCATAACTTCATATTCAATTTCTTTGAAACCCGCAATACTCTTTTCAATTAAACATTGATTAATAGGACTAAGAGAAAGCCCTCCTTTAATAATTGTTTTTAATTCAGCTTCATTTGAAGCGATCCCTCCACCTGCTCCTCCAAGTGTGTAAGCAGGACGAACAATAATGGGATACCCAACAATGTTTGCAAATTCAACAGCTGCTTCACTAGTTGTCACAATATCACTCTCAGGAACAGGCTCATTTAATTCTTGCATTAGAGCTCGAAACGCTTCACGATCTTCGCCTTTTTTTATAGACTCGATTGGCGTACCTAGTAAATCAACTTGATATTTTGCTAGAATGCCTTTATCGTGAAGATCCATCGCTAAATTTAAACCAGTCTGGCCGCCTAAAGTAGCTAAAATGCCATCAGGCTTTTCTTTTTGTATAATGGCTTCCACGCTTTCGACAGTCAGAGGTTCGAAATACACGCGATCTGCACATGATTCATCAGTCATAACTGTTGCAGGATTGTTATTTATAAGAATGACTTCAATTCCTTCTTCTTTAAGAGCCAGACAGGCTTGTGTTCCTGCATAATCAAATTCTGCTGCTTGCCCAATGACTATTGGACCTGAGCCAATAACAAGGACTTTCTGTAGCTGTTGATGTTTAGGCATATGCTTTCTCTCTCCCCTTATTACGTAGCATTTCTATAAATGTATAGAAGAGTTGTTCACTATCAGACGGTCCAGGATGAGCTTCTGGATGAAACTGAACCGTAAAGACTGGGTACTGTTTATGAATCAGTCCTTCAATCGAACGATCATTAATATTCATAAATTTCGCTTCAAAACCTGTTCCTTCGAGTGAGTCTTCATTTACTACATAGCTATGATTTTGTGATGTCATATAAACTTTATTCGAAACTAAATCCATTACTGGTTGGTTCGCTCCACGATGACCAAACGTTAACTTCTCTGTATCCGCGCCAAAAGCAAGAGCAAGTAGTTGATGTCCTAAGCAAATACCCATTGTCGGGTAATGTATGGCTACCTTTTTAATATTCGGAAGAAGCTCTGTTAATTGTTTGGGATTACCCGGTCCATTTGTATACATAACTCCGTCTGGTTTAAGCAGTGAAATAGCCTCAAATGACGTGTTGTAAGGAACAAGAGTTACTTTACAACCAAGCTCGACCAATGAGTCCAAAATTGATTTCTTGTATCCAAAATCAACCATTACGATATGATGATCTCCATCTCCATACGTTTTGATTTCTTTCGTTGAGACTTCTGGAACAACTTCCTGTTGTCCAAGTGGCAAGGAGCTCTCAAACGAAACAGCTTTTGGATCGGTAGTAATAATTGCTCGCATATCGCCCTGTTCTCGTATCCGCTTCACAATTGCTCTTGTATCAATTCCTGATACGAGAGCAATTGATTGCTTTTCACAATAGGATACGAGAGATGAACTTGATTCGTAGTGGAATCCCTCTTCTGATACTTCACTTACAAGCAAAGCATTCACTTGAGGATCTACACTTTCAAAATCAATATCGTTAATCCCGTAGTTTCCTATTAACGGATACGTGAACACGACCATTTGCCCTTTAAAAGATGGATCACTTAACACCTCTTGGTAACCTGACATCCCTGTAAAAAATACGATCTCTCCATGTACTTCCTGATTCTCTCCATGAAGAATTCCTTCAAATACTTCACCGTTTTCTAATACAACGTATCCTTTCATCTGATTCCCTCCACCCATTGACGAATACTTATACTTTAGTTTCAATTTTTATACATGCTTCCTTTATTTAAAATCACTACCAGAAATGGAGTGATTCTTATTCAAATTAACTATTTACACTCTGCTTTTGTTCTACCTTCGAAAATACTGTTGTTAAAATTTCACTAGCCCGTTCCAACTCATTTTGAGTTGTCACAAGTGGTGGTAAAATTCGAAGTACTTTCGGACCTGCTGGTAAAACAAGTAAGCCCTCTTCGATACAAGCTGATATTATAGGTGCCACTTCGGTTTCACAAGCTATCCCAATCATGAATCCTTTTCCACGAACTTCTTCAACAATTTTAAATTTGCTTAATTTTTGTTCTAATTCTGCTTTAAACCATTCTCCTTTTTCTTGAACTGATTGAAGCATTTCTGGTTTAAACACTTCTTGTAATACAGCTTTTGCAGCAGCCATCGCTAGTGGATTGCCACCAAATGTTGAGCCGTGACTTCCAGGTGAAAAGGCTTCTTTTAATGACTCTTTACCAATTAAAGCTCCTACCGGAAATCCATTTCCTAGTCCTTTTGCTACAGTAACAATATCAGGTGATAAGTTTAATTGCTTATATGCAAATGTTGTACCTGTACGACCAATTCCCGTCTGTACTTCATCGATAATGAGTAAACAACCGTAGTGGTCACAAACTTGTTTGAGTGCCTCTGCGTATTGCTCATTCATAAGACGAATACCGCCCTCACCTTGAATCACTTCGACCATAACCGCTGCTGTTTTTTCTGTTACTGCATTCTGAAGAGCTGCTACATCATTCATTTCAACATACGTAAACTCCGTCAAAAGCGGACCAAAACCTTGATGAATTTTATCTTGACCAGTTGCTGCCATACTTCCAAGCGTCCGACCGTGAAATGAATTTCTCAAACTCACAATATGATGTTTGCCTGTTGCCTTTCTTGCCAACTTAATTGCTGCTTCATTTGCTTCTGCCCCACTGTTACAGAAGAAGACATAATCTCCGTCGCTATGCTCAACCAGTATTTGAGCAACCTCTTCTTGCCCTTTTATTTGAAACAAATTAGAAACGTGCCATAATTTGTTCAGCTGTTGTTCGACTGCTGAAATGACTTTAGGATGGCAATGTCCTAAATTACAAACAGCAATACCTGAAATAAAATCTAAATATTCCTTACCATTACCATCAATTAATTTCGCGCCAAGTCCTTTTTCAGGAGCAATGTCCCACCTAGCATATGTTGGAAATAGTGCACTCATTTTGGTCCTCCTTACGAAACGTATAGCTTCATCTTAGATTTCAATATTGTTGTTCCTTGAACAGAACCGTCTTTTCCAACTTGTGTGGATTTTCCATTCATAATCATAACGGATTGAATATTCCCTGTTAGTGTTGATAATGCAGCTCTCACTTTCGGAAGCATACCACCGTATATGGTTCCATCAGCTATATAGGTTTCTATTTCATCTGCTGTTACTTTATCAAGGCACTTACCATCTTTTAAGATTCCGTCCACATCTGTCACAAATACCAATTGCTCTGCACCTAGTTCTTTCGCAATTGCTGCTGCTGCACTATCTGCGTTCACATTATAGTGAGTACCATCAGCATTCATCCCAATCGGTGCAATGACTGGGATCATATTAAGTTCCATTAAAGAACAGAGTAAATTCGTGTTTACTTTCGTTGGTTCACCAACGTATCCAAGCATTCCTTCATTTACTGGCTTCACTTCAATCAATTGACCATCGCACCCTGATAAGCCAACTGCCTGCCCTCCAGCTTGATGAATACTTGTAACCACTTGTTTATTCACTTTCCCGCATAAAACCATTTCAGCCGTATCCAACACATCTACCGTCGTCTTTCGAAGTCCATCTACAAATTCAGATTTAATATCTAGCTTTTGCAAAAGTTGATTAATAGCAGGACCACCGCCATGAACAATAATCGGGTGTTTGCCACTTTGTTGCATATTCACGACACTTTTGAAAAACTCTTCTGACAATTCAGCAATGGTACTTCCCCCACACTTTATAACGACAACATCTTTCACTTTTTTCCCCTCCCGAATCGGCTTTCCTTATGTTCTATAACCAGCGTTAATTCTCACATAATCATAAGACAGATCACAGCCCCACGCCTTGCCTTTTCCTTCTCCGACATGTAAATCAACATGAATGACAACTGTATCGTTCTTTTCCATATATGATTTTGCATCTTCTTCAGAAAATGAAATAGGTTGACTGTTAACGAGTGTTTGAATAGGACCAATAGCAATATCAATCGTATCTGGATCAATTTCACACCCACTGTACCCTACCGCACAAATAATTCTTCCCCAGTTTGCATCTGTACCATAAACAGCTGATTTTACTAAATCAGACCCTACTATTTTCTTTGCGACTTTCCCAGCTTCTTCATCAGTATGCGCGCCTTTTACTTGGACTTCGATTAATTTCGTAGCTCCTTCTCCATCACGAGCAATTTGTTTTGCTAACGATTCACACGTTTCTTTTAAAGCTAGATAAAAGCCATCCCAATCTGGATGTGATGGTGAGAGCGCCTCATTTTCTGCTAAACCAGAAGCCATAACGACTACCATATCGTTTGTTGATGTATCTCCATCAACCGTGATTCGATTAAACGTCTGATTTGTAATGGAGGAAAGCGCTTGTTGCAAGACGTCTGAATCTATATGTGCATCTGTTGTAACAAATGAAAGCATTGTCGCCATATTTGGATTAATCATACCTGAGCCTTTAGCAACTCCACCGATAGAAATCGTCTTGCCATCAACGACGGTTTGATAGCAAACTTTTTTGTTAATTGTATCTGTTGTTAAAATCGCATGATTAAACATTTCTGCTGCTTCTAGTGTTGATTCCGGTTCTAATTGCTTTATGCCAGGAATGATTTTATCCATCGGTAAGTATTCACCAATTACTCCAGTTGATGTCACAGCTACATAATGTGAAGAGATTCCAAAGTGGGCAGCACTTTCATTTCTCATTGTATAGGCATCTTCCAACCCTCTTTTTCCCGTACAAGCATTGGCATTTCCGCTATTTACTACTAATGCTTGAATTTTTCCTTCTTTTGCAATTGATTCTTTCGTTACTTTTAACGGTGCAGCTTGGATTCTATTACATGTATAGACAGCAGCCGTATTAGCTGGAACTTCACAATATATGACTCCAAGATCAAGTCTTTTACGTTTTACCCCGGTATGTAACCCGATTGCCGAGAAGCCTTTAGGGGTTACGATACTTCCATTTTCTAATTCAGTAACTGCTGGTGCATTTGCTATGCCTTTCATGAGATGACCACCTTCCATTATGGGTACATCGGAACGAGAGCTAACCCTGTATTCTCTTCGAATCCGTTCATTATATTAAAGTTTTGAATTGCTTGCCCTGAAGCTCCTTTTACGACATTGTCGATAACCGATACAACTGTAATTCTTCCTGTTCGTTCGTCGTAGGTTACCCCTATATCACAGTAGTTGCTTCCATATACTTCTTTTGTAGCTGGATACACTCCGTCTGGTCGGATTCTGACAAAGGCTTCATTTCTATATGCTTCTTCATATATATCACGTAAATGCTTCTCCGTAAGTGGACGTTTGGCTTTTGCATAAATGGTCGCCATAATCCCTCGAACCATTGGCACTAAATGCGGCTGAAATGTTACATTTGGAATCGACTCATCCCATTCTTGCAGGTTTTGTTCAATTTCAGGGATATGTTTATGTTGATTAATTTGATATATTTTAAAGTTTTCATTCATTTCACTAAAATGAGTGATGGCTGATGGTGATCTTCCTGCACCAGATGTACCTGACTTCGCATCAATAATGATCGAATCTTCTTCAATTACCTTATTTTTCACAAGTGGAGCCAGACCTAACAGCGTAGCTGTTGGATAACATCCAGGATTAGAGATTATTTGTGCCTGTTTAATCTTTTCTCGATTCCATTCTGGCAATCCGTAAACAGCCTTCTTAATTAACGACTCAGATGCGGCTTCACGTTTGTACCACTTCTCATAAACCGTTGGATCTTGTAACCTCAAATCCCCTGATAAATCAATAACTTGACAACCTGCCTTGGCAATTTTCCCGGACCATTCAGCTGATACTCCAGGAGGTGTCGCTAAAAATACAACATCCACCTCATTTTTTAATGATGTTTCATCTATGGTACGCAATGTTTGATTATATATATTAGAAACGTGAGGGTATGAATCTTGTATATTCATACCTTCTTTTGATGATGAATACAAAACAACCTCTTGAACATGAGGATGTTGGTTCAATAACCTTAACAATTCTGCGCCACCATAACCTGTAGCCCCGATAATACCAACTCTCATATTTCCCTCTCCCTACATTTCTTTGTCTTCTCTTTTTGATCTTGGTACTCATTATATCTATGTATAAAAATTAATTCAACTGTATTTTTATTTTATTTTCGCCTATTTTCCATTCGCACAAAATCATTTCCAAGCTGCCCATCAATTGTTCCATCTTTCAACTATTTTTTTTAATGAAAGTACCAACTCCGAATCAGTATACTAACCTAATTTTTTATTGTGTCTGTCTAACTCACACTCATTTTTAAGGAATTACATATAAAAGGATCTAATCTAAAAAAAGACACTTACGAAAATTTCGTAAGTGTCTTACTTTCTATTCATTAAGGGAATCAAATTGATCATAGATAATATTTTTCGTAGCCTCCATTTGATCACCCCACAGATCATTTACTTGATGGTAGACATAGTTGCCATCGCGATCTAAAATACTAATTCCTCTGTATGACATGTTATCATTTTTCATTTTAACATGCTCAAGAACGATATAGTCTAGGTCTGATAAAAACGTAAACGTAAACGCGCCGGCTTCTTTTAATCTTTTAGAATTGTCTGGAGTATCTGTACTAATTGCATAGATATCTGCATCTAATTCGTTAAATAGATCTAAGTTTTCCTGCAACTGAACCAGTTGCTGTTGACACAATCCTCAGCCAACTTCTGTAAAGTGAAACAAAATCGTTGCCCGTTCTTTATTTGTAAGAGAAACTTCCTCTCCATTTTCATTTACAACTGTTAATTCACCTTCTACTTGTCCATCATTTGAGCCACAAGCACTTAGAATTAGACAAAATGCTGCAATGATTAAAAATAAAGCCATGTTCTGTTTTCTTCCTACACCCATCGTATGCACCTCCGCTCCTAAAGCTACCGATAACAGCATACTCTGTCAACAAAAAGACATTACTGTACCGTTTCTAGCAAATCTTTGATAATACTATCTTGATTCGTTTGTAAGCCGTCATACCTACGGATAACCTGACCATTTGGATCCACTAAAAAGAAGCTCGTACTATGAATGACGTCATCTCCATCTGGTTGAACCGTTGATTTAAAGCTCTCACGGGAAAACTCTGCTATTTCATCAACTGTGTACCCTGTTAAAAACTGCCATGATTCAAAGTCTGCCCCAACATTTGTTCCATAAGAGTAGAGTTGTTCAACTGTATCTCTTTCGGGATCAACTGAGAAGGAGACAAATGACATGTCGATTCCCTCTTCTTGCATCGAACCTTGAAGTCGCTGCATATTTGGTGTCATCGTTAAACAAACAGAAGGACAATGAGTAAATACCATATTCGCTAACCAATATTGTCCTTCTAGTTGCTCTGTTCCATATGCGTTCCCTTCTTGATTTATAAACTCAAAGGGTAGTACTTCGGCTCCAGCCTGTGAAAAATCATACTCAGAGGAACTACCACTTCCTACTTGATAAACCCATCCACAGCCACTTAATACGAATAATGCTAGCATGATGACAATTGCTTGTTTCATCTTTTAAACCTCTTTCTTACGGTTTTGCCGTCGGTATATCACTAATGGTTAACGCTCCATCTTGTTGTTTTTCCTTCTTTAACCACTGCTTAA
The DNA here is from genome assembly GCF_032335535.1 of Alkalihalobacillus sp. MEB130. NCBI lineage: Bacteria > Bacillati > Bacillota > Bacilli > Caryophanales > Bacillaceae > Alkalihalobacillus > Alkalihalobacillus sp. MEB130. The sequence goes on along the minus strand of NZ_JAOANA010000003.1, from coordinate 322,441 downwards.
ACACATACCCAATTGTAAAGCCGTATGTTATTTCCTGCATAACTTTCATTAAAACACCTGCTAGTTGCTGATCCATTCTAGCCTCTAAAAAAGTAAACGAATCTGGACCAGAAAGAAGCCCCATCGGCACTGCCGTTCCTGCTGGTAAACAATAAGCCATAACTTGTGCCCAAATCGTTGGGTCCGTGTATGTTTGATAAAGAGTTGTAGGTGCAAAAATAATTAATGCACAAGCAGGCGTAATCAAAATACCATTCGCAAAGATATATCCGACTCTTCGTAGATCAGATAAAGGAAAGGCACTTGGTAACGGAGCAATCATATGCCACCACATTAATGCAGCTGCAAACAACAACAAATACTCATACATACTGTGTAACACCACAGACTGCATCAAAGTATCAAACATAAATGGGACATGGTAGAATGAAAACAGGCCGTTAAATAGAAATAATGCTACAATCGGACTCCAAATCACACGAAAAATTCGTTCTGTGACAGGAGATCGAAAACGATCGACCATTGCTTGAAAGAACCAAGAAGGAATGGCCAATAAAAAGAGAGGCGTAGCAATAAAATAAGCAAAGACCATTTGTGTCATGTGAAAGCTTATCATAATATGTCCGGCAATATAAAGTGGACTCCCCCATCCAATATATAAAGCAAGCAACGCTAGTACAAAATACACCTTTTGTCTCGTTCGAACAGGAGCAGATCCCTTAAAACGAGAGCGCCATCTTGTAATCAATAAAAAATAAAGAATTCCTATTACAAGTAACCCAAGTAACAACTCTGGTGTCCATAGAGCTCGAAAACCAAAGTTTTCAAATAATACACTCACTACTTCGCCCTCCTTTTTGGAGAATTTACATTAAAGCATGTCTATCATAACATAGATGTAATAAATAAAAATTGAACGAATAAGGAAAATTTAATGGTGAGATTGTTTAAAAATACCCATTTTCAATTCCGGTATTTATCAAGAACATCCTCTATTTTCCTATACCTACTATATCCATATTGAAGGGAAGATTTCGATGTCAAACCAACACTTAATTGCACTTGATTTAGACGGTACACTTTTAACCGATGAAAAAACCATCTCTCCTCGAACGAAAAAAGTGATCGCCAAAGCTAGAGAGAAAGGACATATCGTTACCATATCAACTGGACGACCTTACCGAGCTAGCAGTCAATACTATCACGAATTAAATCTAGACACTGCTATTGTCAATTTCAATGGAGCCTTTGTCCACCACCCATCTGATAAAAGTTTCGGTACGTATCATTCCCCACTTGATTTACCGACCGCTAAGACTGTAATAGAAACATGTGAAGCCTTTAATGTTAGCAATATTATGGTGGAAGTGATTGACGACTTCTACTTGCGCAATTTTGATGAAGTTTTTGTAGAAACCTTTCTTTCTGGTCAAAATCCAGTCGATCATGGAAACTTATTACATATTCTAAAAGACGATCCGACATGTGTCTTAATTCACCCAAAAGATGAGCACGTTCAGGAACTTCGTAATCTCCTTGTTGATGCTCATGCAGAAGTGATTGATCAACGAGTCTGGGGTGCACCTTGGAATGTCATTGAAATAGTAAAAGCTGGTATGAACAAAGCTGTAGGCTTACAAAAGGTGGCAGACTTTTACCAGATCCCTAAAGAGCGCATTATTGCTTTTGGAGATGAAGACAATGACTTTGAAATGATTGAATATGCCGGTCAAGGTGTAGCCATGGGGAATGGAATTGAGGAATTGAAAAATCTAGCTAATTCTATCACGTTAACAAATGAAGAAGATGGAATTGCCGTTTATTTAGAAGAAGCACTAAACTTACGCTAATCCCTCAGAATGAAATGCCAGTATGTGGGTACGTTAGAAACGTATCAATCACAATACTGAAGGGGTTAAAAGCATGAGAGAGAATCAATCAAAAAAACAAGACGAAAAAGATCAAGTCCAACCTCCAAACGCAGAGAAAATGGATATTGTGACAATGGGAGACATGTCTCTTGAAAAAGCCGAGCGCCTCCATTTTAAGAAGCCCGAATTAGGCGGTGACCACTAATGGACACACACTACACGTTTCAAGATGCGAGAGAGTCTATTGCGCGATTTGAATTATTAGCTTTAGTTGCCGAAACAGACGTTCAAGAGAGGCTGTTATGAAAGAATGGGAGCGGGCAAAATCAACATTACATTCAGCCTTTTCTCAATCTTCGCCAGCAGAACAAGACCAATTGATTTATATGCAAGATCAGTTACAAAGTTTTACTGAGACTAACTTGGAGTCATACTGACCCAGTAGTGTAAATGGAAGCCGCTCGGATGATCCTGTCCGAGCGTTTTCGTGTTACTTCGATTCATGAAATGCAATTGGAAAAACTTAAATTATATAAAATCCTTATTTAGTTTAAACTTCCAATATTTTCGTATCTACTCAGCATCTTTGTTTTGTGTTACGCTTGGATTACTATCTAATTTTGTTTTGATTTTAGGGGGAACTTGTTACATGGTCAAGGTGTATGAGGTGAATAAAGAAGTCGATATTCAATTTAAACGACGTATTGCTGATTTATTTATGGGTCAATTGGATCACATTGGACCTACAAATGCGTATGATCAATTAATTGCTACCATTGATCTAGCCCTGAAAGAAGATTCACAAGCTCATATTTTTGTCGCAGAAAAAGAACAGACTCTTGTTGGAGCCGCGTTTCTTAACGTAGCATTAAGCATTGATAAGGGTGGTCATTATATTTGGTTAAATGATCTGTACGTTCACAAGGAGCACCGTAACCAAGGAATTGCAAAGAAAATCCTCTTAAAGGTTATTTATTGGGCAGAACAAGAACAAATTAAAGGCATTGAACTTGAAACAGGAATAAACAACGAAGCAACAAAAGCCCTCTACAATTCTCTAGGATTCTACGATATCATCTCCAAACGCTACGGCTTCCGGTTCTAGAGGATGAACAAAAAGGTGATCTTTCCTTTTTGTTCATCCTCTTGCAATGTGCGAAGCCGCTGCTTTCTCTTAAGCCGAAAGGAGTGCTCTTCTCCTTTCGGCGTGCAGCGTGCGGAGCCATTGCGGTTGTCATCTTCTTAAAGTCCTAACTTGCTCTTACTAACGTTCCCATTTCCGCTTCTCCTCTTCTCAACAACGCTACTTCCCCTTTCTAACGTCCCCATTTCCATTTTCGCTCTTCTCAACGACGCTACTTCCCCTTTCTAACGTCCCCATTTCCATTTTCCCTCTTCTCAACAACGCTACTTCCCCTTTCTAACGTCCCCATTTCCATTTTCCCTCTTCTCAACAACGCTACTTCCCCTTTCTAACGTCCCCATTTCCATTTTCGCTCTTCTCAACGACGCTACTTCCCCTTTCTAACGTCCCCATTTCCGCTTTTTCTCTTCTCCACAACACTACTATCTCCAGACCTTAGTTTCTTTCTTTTCAACTTCTCTCCCTCCCTTTCTACTAGTAAAAAGCATGTATAACTAAAAATTTCTCGCGCCCATTTCTGCTGAAACTGGGCGTTTTACTTCTTTTTTCAGATTATTCAACATATGATATAGCAACCATAACCTTATCAATGCGAAGCTGTCAAAGGAGTGTGTAATCATTATGATGAGAGATTCGTTTGTTGAAGTGGAGTTTTCCGATGTCTATATCGAGCTATCAAAACCAGCGCTACACCAATTTATAAAAAAAATGATGAGCCAACATTATTCGCTCTTTTGGCGATATGATGCAAAAACGATTTATCTCATGGTCGAACTTGAGGAATCCGTTCACGAGCTCCCTTTTATCCGAAATGCAGAATTTCTCACCCTTTCAGCTGACAGTCTTCATGTTTATGATGATGTGTTAGCAAGTTCGCTTGAGAAACTACTTCAACATGAAAAAGGCAATGGCATTGTAAAACGTTCCACAGAAGGCCCTCTCTATATTACTTCGTACCAATCTGGTGATATTGAGTCGATGATCGAAATTGATGGGAGTGAAAAGGTCATGATGAACCGAAATGGATCGATGATTCAGTACAAAGATGATGGGAAGTCACTTGAGCCGAGAACAATTTATAATATGATGAATCTAGAAATTGATTATGTGCTAATGGAACTTCATGAAGCTCTAATCGATTCAGACGAATGGTTAATTGATTCTCATAAAAAGAAATTAAAAAAGCTATTGTCTAGGCGCGAACAAGTTGAACAACTTCTATAATCAATGAACAACTTCATTTCGCTGATAAACGTAACAGCGAAAAATGCAAGCACAGTTTTCCAGGTGCTTGCATTTTTTCGGGACCACTAATTCCTCCTCATTCAAAAAAGGTAAGACAAATCCCTTGTGGCCATAAGAACATTCCCTTACAATCAAATTGATATTTATTCCAATTTGATCCGATTTCAAGAAAGGGAGAACAACATGTCCACGACTGCACTATCTAATCAACGAACTCCTTTCGCACGAGGAATGATAGCAGGTTCGTCAATTGCCATAGGATATTTACCTGCCGCCCTAACGTTTGGGTTGCTTGCCCGAAGTACAGGCTTATCATTTCTAGAAACGTTAGCTATGAGCGTATTTGTTTATGCGGGTGCTGCTCAATATATGGCACTTACTCTAATCGCGATGGGAACAGGAGCTTTTGAAATCATTTTTACAACATTTATCGTAAATATACGCCATCTTCTCATGAGTGCGTCTGTGCGTGAGCGGATAGAAGATGACCATCCCATTATTAAAGCTTTATACTCTTTTGGGATAACGGACGAAGTATTTGCTGTTACGACTACACAGGAAGGCCATGTAAGAACAGGGTTTGTCGTTGGAGTAGCTACTATAGCTTACATAAGTTGGGTCTTAAATTCTGGCATCGGTTATTTTGTCGGTTCCATCTTGCCATCTACGTTGCAACAAAGTATGGGAATCGCTTTGTATGCTATGTTTATAGCCCTGCTCATGCCTTCTCTAAAAAAGCATCGAAAGGTTCTCTTTTTAGCATTAAGTGCAGCCATTTTAAATAGTCTCTTCTCTCTTTTCCTTCCATTTGGCTGGTCTATTATTTTGGCTACTTTGATTGCTTCAGCTGGGATGGAATGGATATACCAGAAAGGGGGGAATCCTACATGAATATGACTATGATGTTCATTATTGCAGGAATGGCACTTGTTACATACATACCACGAATGCTTCCTCTCGTATTTTTGAACGTGGAAAAAATTCCTCCATGGGTACAAGCAATTTTACGTAATGTTCCTTATGCCGCCTTAGGTGCATTGATTTTCCCTGGGATTCTTACCGTGAGTGAGAATATCTGGTACGGCATAATTGGAGGCGTAACGGCTTTAATTGTTGCCTATTTAGGAGCGAACTTAATCATTGTTGTTATGAGCAGTATTGTTGTCCTTATGTTTGTATCGTTAGTTATCTAACATGCTTCGTTATATATAGTTTTTTTCTCATTAAAGAATGTCCACTTATTAAAGCCGCAATGGATCTCATATTATCCAAAGCGGCTTTTTTCTACTTTTCCTTCCCAAGTCGAAAATGCTCTCTTTCCCTTTATCTCTCTTTTCCTATAGATTTGAAGAAGAAATTTCAGCTAATCAGTCTGTTCGCTTTCCTTCTCTTACTGAAAACGATACAATGAAAGAATGGAATTTTCTAAAAAGAGGTGAGACTTTTATGAATAGCTCGCTTTTTCAAGAAGAGTCGGAATTATATCTTGAGCTTGAAAAAGATATCACTCATACATATCAACTACTTACATCCTCAAGATATGTAAATAATCGAAACCTTGAACTAGTTTGTAACGATGCCAAAAATCGAGTAAACAAACCTAATCGAGACGAACCTTGGGTAGCTCTTCTCGTTTACATGAGAGGAATCTATACCTACACATTATTAAAAGGGAATTATCAGGAATTCGAGCGCAGATTCTCTTATTTTTTTCAGTCTCTTAGTCATGACATTCTCGATTTAGTGAGAAACATTGAACCGAGTCAATACCGACAGTTTATTAACAAATTGCTAAACCTTGTCATTGAAAATCAACAAAGGCAATTAGCTCCATGGCCATCTCTTCTTTTACAATTGGTACAACAAATGCCTACGGAGCATATCGACGCAGCATACAGTCGTTTAACAAAGAAGATTGATACAGTAACATGTTCACGAGAACTGGCTCTTACATATAGCTATCTTGCTTTATTAGCAGGAAAAGAAATGACAGCTTTAACCGTCCTACAACAGATAGGGAATTCCCTTAAAGAGGTTGAGGCAACCTTACATTTCCAATTATTAAAAGAGCGAGGGCGCTGGCGAACAATGAAGCAATGGGTTCATACGTTGTACGCCAAAAAGAAAAACAGTCATTATGGGTCTTTACAGAAATATGTAGATGAGATGAACTCGGTATTACCAGTAAGTTCAAAAGAGCAAGAGCTTATTTGGGAAAGATGGTTATTATCTCCTAACTTTGAACGATTTCAAACGTATAGCAAGCATCTTTCATTAGAACAGCAAGAAGATTTGCTTGATCGATTATTACCAGAACTCGAACAACGTCTTCATCAACTTGAAGCTGCAAAAACGTATGAAAAACTATTACTTCATTACAAGAAGTATGAAGTAGCCGTTAGGTATTTATTAAAACATGAACGGGATCCACTAAGATTGCGAGAAGAAAAAGTACAACTATTGCAGGCGATCCAATCACATGATATTGCATTAGCTAGACCTGTCTATCATCAATTTATTGTTAGGCTAGTAGAAAAAAAGTCGCGAATTTACTATGAGCAAGCTGCTTCTTATTTAAAAGAACTTCAATCATTGTATGTCGAGGAAGAAGATCAAATCCTTTTTGCCTCGTATGTAAAACGATTAAAGAAAATGTATCGAACGTACCGAGCGTTTGTTGAGGAGATGAAGCGAATTGGCCTCTAAGATCATTATTCATGGTGGATGGTTAGATGAACAATTTTTCATTTGGGGAGAGCGCCCTCCAACATCGCGCTTTGACCAAATTGTGAACTTTCAATACCCTTTTTTGCATTCACCATTCGAGCTAAAACTTCACCTATTTCAATTTGATCAACGATCATTTTACGGGACTTTTATTGAAACAGATAAAGCGATTATTGACGTCCCTATTCAATCAAGAGTGTACTCTTCACTAGCCGGTGAAATGACGGTATATCAAGCTCAAGAAAATATGAATCAATATTCGTTTCCATTAGAAGGGCTTGTCTTTTCAATCGATACACTAGTCGGCTATTTTCCACTTTTTCAAACATGGAAAAAAGAAAAAGACATCGAACTTGCTCCGGACTTTTTGAGATGGATGGATCTATTTTCGTCTATTCAGCAATCGATAACAGATGGCGCCTTCTCTCCTACAGCATCAGGACAATGGCAATTGGAAGACTTCGTGGCACAGGCATGGCTTGATTACATTCCTTTATCAGGGAGAGCAATTCGAGAAAATACGGCTTATATACAAAATCAATCAACAGGTATTACGACACCATCACAGTTAGAAAACCTTGTTACGCTCATAACTGATTCGATGATTCGCTCGCTTCTTCAAGAGTCATCCGTTCATGAAGCGTACTCAAATTGGCAATCAACGATAGATGAGAAGTGGATGCCGCTTGTTAGCCAGCTAAAAGAAGTCGGAAAGGTAGAGACTTCCTTAACAAACGAAGTATTTCAGCAACAAATTGGTCTTCTTCAAACAAAACCTTTTATTTCTGGATTGGCGTTAAAAGAACCCGATTCTAAAAATGGTGCTTGGAAAGTCTCTCTTTGTATGGTGGATCGCAGACGCACCTCTCTAATGGTTGAGATGGATCAATTAGAAAAAGGAGAGCATCCTTGGCGAGAAAACCCTATTGCTCAGCTAAAAATTGACTTAAAGAAAGCTCAAGAGAAACTGGATGTACTAAAACCATTACGGATTTCTGCACCTACTTTGTTGTTACAACCTGAAGAAGCATATGAACTGTTTACGATATCAGATGACTGGTTAAAACAAATAGGTTTCCATCTTATCGTCCCTAAATGGATGACAGAGAAGAAAAAGCCGCAAGTTAAGCTAACCATACAACAACCAGAAAAGAATAGTGCTCAAAGCGAACCCCTTCTTGATTGGCAAAGTGTTGCTTCCTTTACATATGATGTAGCTCTAGGGGATCAAAAAATCAGTAAAAAAGAATTTGAAGAATTCGTTGATGGGCAACGTCCTTTTTTATATACGAATGGAGAGTGGATGGCATGGGACCGTTCATTAGCCGATAAACTACTTACTTATTTAGAGGGAATGGAAGAGGGAACTTCCTTTTTAGAAGCATGGCGCCTTGATCAACTAGAGGACGAGTTAGAGTTCGAATCAGATATCGACTTCGATGTGTCCTGGGGAAGTGAATTAACCAAATCAATAAAAGAACTATATACATCTTCTCCTTCTTTAATTCAAATTCCAACCGAACTTAAAGGAGAGTTGAGACATTATCAACATGAAGGAGTATCATGGCTTGCTCATTTGAGACGAAGTGGATTTGGTGGGTGTTTGGCAGATGATATGGGTCTTGGAAAATCAATTCAAACCATTGCCTATATTCTCTATGTTCTAAAAAAACAGCAAGAAGCTGGTACGAAAAAGATCCCATTTTTACTCATTTGTCCAACATCTTTATTATACAATTGGGTTCATGAATGTGAGCAGTTCGCTCCTTCCCTCCGAGTCTTTGTCCATCATGGTCCAACTCGACTTAATGAGGAAGAGTTACACGTATCTAAGTGGGATGTGATCATTACATCTTATCAATTGATTGTGCGCGATACAGACCTTTTTCAGGATTTCACATGGAATGGTTTGATACTAGATGAAGCACAGCATATTAAGAACATTGAAACAAAGCAAAGAAGAGTCATAAAAAAGCTTCAAGCTACGCATCGAATTGCGTTAACCGGGACACCTATTGAAAATCGACTAAGAGAATTGTGGTCATTGTTAGATGTACTAAATCCTGCTTATTTAGGAACCTATCATGATTTTCAAACAACCTTTATGAAGCCCATTGAGCGGGATAGAGATGAAGAACAATTAAAAAAGTTACAGAAATTAATACACCCTCTCATTTTGAGACGAAAAAAATCAGACGAGTCTTTACAACTTGGTCTTCCAAAAAAAGAGGAAAAAGTACATCATGTTCACTTGTCTGTTGAACAAGCAGCTCTCTATCAAGCTGTCGTAGATGATATTGTCGAGAAGCTTTCCGAGGTCTCAGCTTTTGAAAGACGCGCCCTTATTCTGCGAAGTCTAACAAAGCTGAAACAAATCTGTAACCATCCAGCTCACTTTCTTAAGGAGCGTTCACTCGAGGAACACGAATCTGGCAAATGGGATGAATGTTTCAAACTCATTGAAAACCTCTATGATAAGAAAGAAAAGGTTTTAATTTTTTCTCAATACAAAGAAATGGGCTCATTATTAGCAAATGCTCTGGAAGACCGTTTCCAACAAACGGTTCCGTTTTTACACGGTAGTTTGACGAGAAAGAAAAGACAAGAAGCGATACAAGCGTTTCAATCAAACGAACATATCAACTTTTTTGTTCTTTCATTAAAAGCAGGTGGAGTTGGGTTAAACTTAACAGCAGCAACCAATGTGATTCATTATGATCGCTGGTGGAACCCTGCTGTTGAGAATCAAGCAACCGATCGCGCTTATCGAATTGGACAAACAAAAGACGTAACGGTTCACAAACTTGTTACGACTGGCACACTTGAAGAACGCATTGATAAAATGCTTTTAAAGAAACAAGAATTAGCTGATCAAATATTAGCTGCAGGAGAACAGCGTGTTACCGAGCTATCAAATGATGAAATTATTGAACTGATTCAACTGACGGTCCCTACTAGAAAGGGGTAATATAATTGGCGAAACAAGAAATGAACAAAGCTCCATTTTGGTATGGAAAAGATATGAATATGCCAAACTCAAAGCGATTGACTTCTGACCCTTCGGAAGACGAAAAGTATGAAGCCTTAAAACAGGCCATACGTGAAGAGGCGAGGCAAAAATGGTTTTCAGTCGAGCATGAGTAATATAAAAGGCGCGAAAGAAATCAGTTGACTTCTTTCGCGCCTTGCATTATTTATTCAATTGTGACATTCACTTGCTTTTCGAATGTTCCATCTTCTGTCCAAGTCTCTCCATCAATAGCTGCTAAAACAAGTTGTGCTTCAAGAGTGTATGCCCCTTTAGGAATATCCTCTACATTAATTCTCTCTTGAAATTCCATTGATTCACCAGGCTCAAATGTTTCATGTACAAGGGCCATTGTAAACATTCTTCCATCAGAATAACGATACACCTCTGTCCCATCTTCCGCAACTAAGACAAGCTCATATTTTTGCCCAGAAGAAAAATCGATCGTAGCGGCTTGTTCTTGGTTGTTTTTAATAAGCAGGGTTACAACTAACTCCTTATCTATTTGTTCAGCCTCAACTGTAAAAATCCAATTAGAATCTGTCACTCCCTCATCTCCTTCTCCATTTGAAAGAGGTGCAGTCGCTCCTTGTCCACATGCGCTGAGTAACAAAACTATAGACAAAAGCCAAGATAATCTTCTCATATAAAATCACCTCTTCTATTCTTTTCGAAAGAAACCAAATATACCTGCGGTTTCAACGATGTTCGTAAAAGCTGTTGGATCAACTTCTTGAATCACTTTCTTAAGTTCATATAATTCATAGCGTGTAATCACAATCATCAAAATTTCTTTATCTTCATACGTGTATCCGCCTTTTGCTGGAATTCTTGTAATTCCCCGCGTCACTCTCTCATGTATCGCTTCTCTAAGCACTTCTGCTTGTTTCGTCACAATCATTGCCGTTAGTTTCACATGACGAGTATAGACCGCATCAATCACTCTTGAGGACACGTACAAGGCTACAAGTGTATATAAAGCTTGCTCAGGATCAAATAGCAATCCAGCAGTAATCACAATGATACTATTTAAGACTAGAAAGTACACGCCAACTGGTCGGTCGCTTACTCTAGATAATATTAACGCAATAATGTCGAGACCGCCAGAGGAAGCGCCCCATTTCAAAGTAATACCAGCTCCAAATGCCAAAATCACACCACCAAAGACAGCATTTAACAAAATATCTGGTGAAAAAGCCCATACTGGCAATACTTCCAAGAAGAAAGTAGTTAGAACCACATTAATAAAACTATAAATGGTAAAGCTTTTCCCAATTTTCAACCATCCTAAAATAGCAACAGGAATGTTCAATAGAAAGAGCATAATTCCCGTAGAAAGTGGAATGACTGTCGCAAGTAATTGGGCAACCCCAGTAAACCCACTTGCAAAGACATTAGCTGGAATTAAGAAAAAATTTAAACCAGCTGCTAAAAACAAGGCACCAAGTACAACAGCCGTTATCTTTTTAATTTCTTCTATTGTTCTTGACATCTATTATGAAGACACCTTTGTTTGTAAATGCTGACTAAACCAATCGACCGATTGTAGTATCGCTCTTCTCGATACTTTATGACCGATTTTTTCTTCTGCTAGAAACTGAAGTTTTTCTGGAGTTTGTTCATAGTTGGCTTCTAGTTCTTCATATAATTTCTTTGAAAACGGATAAGGAACAACTTGATCATCTTTCCCGTGCCACATAAATAATGGCCTACCGTCCAGTTTATCTAATTGCGTTGATAAATCAAACGGTTTTATTTTCCTTAATACCTCTTCTTTCATGCTATCTTCAATAGACAGCCCTCGTTTTTCTGCTGTGTGTAGCAACCCATTTGCAAATGGCTCATAATACGCTGTTCCCATAAATGATACAGCTGTTTGAATCCATGGATACTGGGTTAATGCTCCAAACATCGTAATCGCACCCATAGATGTTCCAATGACTCCAATTCGATCTCCGATTGTTGAGTTCTTCTCTAATTCTTGTTTCATTAAGCCTAATTCGTGAATAGATGTTAAAATAATTTCCCAAAAGGCAAGATCTCGCTGAGCTCCTGTCTCACCTTGACTTCGCTCACCATGATAAAGAGCATCTGGTAAGTACACTCGAAATCCTTTCTCGGCGAGTAAATAAGCAACATGTAAGTTATGCTCCTTCGCACTTGTAAATCCATGAAAGAAAAATATCGTCGGTATCTCTCTTTCTAATCGATACTCTTCTTTTACTACATGTAACGATGGAACTTGCGCAATCGTTTCATTTATTATCGTAATCATTATAAAATCATCCTTTTTTAAACAATTTTACTAATTATAGCATGTCCAATTTAATCAGTTCACTTTACCAAAATCTTTCGCTTGACACAAGAAATCTCTCTTTTGTCTAAAAAAAAGAACAAGCTTGCTAAGAGACAGGTCTCCTACAAGCTTGTTTTTCTATTCTCTTTTTAGCTTTTTTCCGAGTGATTTTTCTGTTGCATTTGATTATAATGCTGTACGCTGGTCAACGCTCCTTCGCCTACCATTTTGTTATCTTCATAATCATATGGATGAGAGTGACCAATTTTTATCTGACTATCGTGCTTTTCCTTCGACTTTCCTAATCCTTTTTTATACAAATTCTGTACGGTTTGAATGATTTTGGCTCGCCTTTCTCGATTCCCAAGTAAAATCGTTGTAGCAGCTGCGGTTACCACGGATGCAATCATCGATTTGTTCGCCATTATAATCTCCCCTTTTTGTATGCTTACAAAGACTATACCCTCTGACATATTGTCTAAACATCATTCATAACCTCTTTATTTTCGGACAATCTATAGAGGAACATGATCAGAAAGTAGGTGAACACATGTCTCGAACAGGAGATAATAATAAAAAGAAAAAAGATAATAATGCATTAAATCGTCAAAAAAATGAGCAGGCACATGAGAACGCTGAGCATGGCAAGCACAGTTATTCTAAGAAAACAGATCACCTATAAAATAGCAAACGTATCAAAATGTGATGCCTTTTGGGAACCCTTTTTCCTAAAGGGCTAGCCCCTCTTCTTTGTAAAAAAGAAGAAGACCGCCAACAAAGGCGATCTTACTCACTTATTTCAATTCTTTTACATCTTTTACGATCCACTCAGGACCTGACTTTACCTCTCCATCCCAAGCAAGCATTCCACCAAAATAATTTTGAACATTTGTAAACCCTTGATTTTGAAGGTAAAGTGCTACATTTTGGCTTCGACCTCCACTGCGACATACAAATAAATAGGCTTGATCTTTATCTAACTGATCCATCACCATCGGGATTGTTTGCATTGGAATTAAAGGCAAACCTGGGATATGAGCTTCTTCATATTCCTCCAATTCCCGTACATCAATAATAATAGGATCTTTTGATTTGCTGTTTACTAACTCTTTCAGCTCTTCTACTTCTACTTGCTTAATTCCGTCTTGTTCAAAAGCCACTTGATCACCTCATCTATTTTCTTTTCCTCGACCATACCATAGTTTAATCAATTGTTGTATTTCTTAATAACCAAAGACGATAAATATGCAATACTAACACTTTACATACCGCATAGGTCGGTACTGCAATTAAAAGACCAAGTAAACCTGCAAATCTCCCCGCTACTAAAAGCAAGAATATAATCGTTAACGGATGAATTTGCAACTTTCGTCCCATAATTTGTGGAGATATTAAATTGCTTTCAATTTGCTGAACAATGATGACAACGGCAATAACTAATAATGCCATTAATGGTGAATGAAGCAATCCAACAATGACAGCAGGAATCGTTCCAATCCACGGACCAATAAAAGGAATCACATTCGTAAACATCGCAACGAGTGCCAAAACAAGTGGATAATCTAAACCAATGATTAAGAAAGCAATATAGGCAAGAATCCCCACACAAATACTAACTAATATTTGCCCCTGAATATAGGAGCTTAATGCTACATCCATTGCTCGCAGCACTTCTCGCCCTTCATTTTGTCTTTTTTCAGGAAGCAATTTCAAAAATTGATTTGGCGCTTTCTCTCCCTCTTTCAACATATAAAACAAAACAAACGGGATAATGACAAGGATGAGTAATGCATTAAAGAAAAAACCGAGAAACGAAGCAATGTTATGCCCTAAATTCGCAACAAAGTTGTTAATATAATTCGCAAACTCCATCGTGATTTCTTCTATAGAGAAATTTTCCCCTTCTTGAAAGCGTGAAACATACTCGTTCGCTTGCAAATTGATAAACATATCACGAATTTCGTTGATGAAAATTGGCATGTTACGAGAAAAACTATAAAATTGCTTTTGTAGTTCAGGCCCAATAATAAAGACTAATGCCGTTACTAGTCCAATACCACTTAAATATAAAATCAAAATAGCAACGGACCTTGGCAATTTAAGAGAAAGTAAGTTTACAAAAGGCCGAAGTAAATAGTAAAGAACCCCAGCTAGAATAATGGGTGCAAAAAGTGTCTGTACTAAGACAACGATAGGTCGGAACACCCACTCAATCAATGATCCTAAATAAATTATTAGAAATAATAATACGAGTCCATATCCAATACGGAACGCTTTCGTTTGTGGCATTAGCAAAATCCTTCCTAACAGAACTTCTTTTTATTGTACCATTTTCTTCCGAATTCTTCTCCTTTTGCATATAGGAAAAATGATTTTTTTCTTCATTTCATTTTATTACTTATCTAGACTATTATACCTATGTCGAAAATAGTCATTGAAATTCGACATGAATAATGTAGAATTTAAGTGGATGGAAATTTGTGTTTTACAAGAACAAGGGGGAATGAACATGAAAAAAATAGGGATGTTTCTTACACTAGCATTATTCATCCTTTTTCTTGGTGCATGTGGACAAGGTACAGCTAGTAACAGTGGCGAAGAGCCGACACTTGATGAGGTTGAAACAGATGAATCTAGTGAACTAATTGAAGAAGAAGAAGAAATCACTGAAGAAATAGTAGAAGTAGTAGAAGAAATTGAAGTAGAGCCAGATACGGTTGCTAATGAAACAGAAGATGCAGCATCAAATGACGAAGAGGTTGTAAACGAAACAACGGTTACACCAATTGAGCTTATTTTCTCTGATGATATGGTTGAAGATATGTATAGAGTGGAACGTCAATTAGAAGTTAGCGATGACGAGCTATTCAAAGCAACTCTAGGTGCCTGGATCAGTGGTCCAACAGAAGAAGGTCTAGTCTCGCTTCTTCCAAACGGAGTTCAAGTACTTTCTGTTGAAGAAATCGAAGAAGTCGCTCATGTTTCTTTTTCTAGCGAATTGCTAGAAGCTAACGTTGGTGCTGGCACTGAGTATATGTTGGTACAGCAAATTGCTATGGCCATGAAACAATTTGGTTTTAATGAAACGCAAATTTTAGTAGATGGAGAGATTCATCCAGAATTGTTCGGTCACATTGATACAAGTGTACCAATAGTAGCTGAAAACCCTGAGGATTACGAAAAAGTGAACTAATTTGCAAAAAAGGATGACGAAAAGGTCATCCTTTTTTTATTCCTCTTTTTCCCTTACTAGAACACTCATTTAAGTTCCAAGTCGAATTATGGTATGATACAGTACGTAACGAATGAAAGAGAATTGAGGGGTACAACATGAAAACCGTCGTAACGACGTTGAATGCTAAATATATTCATACCTGCTTAGCTCTACGATGTCTTAAAGCATATGCAGAGCCTGATTTCCCAATAGAAATGGTCGAGTATACGATTAAGGATCCAGTTATGAACATTGTCTCTGATCTTTATGATCGTAAACCAGGTGTAATTGGATTCAGTTGCTACATTTGGAATATAGAAGAAACGATAAAAGTGATTAATATGCTAAAAAAGGTATTGCCTAACACACTAATCGTATTAGGTGGTCCTGAAGTGTCGTATGATACAAAAGAGTGGTTAGAAAACCTAGAAAACGTAGATTTTATCGTCGTAGGTGAAGGAGAAGAAACGTTTAAGCAATTGCTTGAGGAGATCAGTACGACGAAAAAGTATCATATGGTATTCGGTCTTGCTTACCGTAAGGAGTCTGAAGTAATTATTACTGCACCAAGGCCGAAACTGAAACTTGATGACGTACCAACTCCTTACCGTTTTCCTGAGGACTTAGATGGTTTAACGAAACGAGTCACCTATTTTGAAACGAGCCGTGGTTGTCCTTATAGCTGTCAATTCTGTTTGTCTTCCATAGAAGTTGGAGTTAGGTATATCAATATCGAGAGAGTAAAAGCTGACCTTCTGTTTTTAATCGAAAGTGGAGCCAAGCTTATTAAATTTGTTGATCGTACATTTAATATTAAGCGAGATTATGCGCTAGAAATATTTCAATTTCTTATTGAGAATCATCAAGGCTGTGTCTTTCAATTTGAAATCACAGCAGACATTATGCGACCAGAGGTTCTATCTTATTTAAATGAGAACGCACCAGCTGGAATTTTCCGCTTTGAAATCGGTGTTCAATCAACTAATGATGCTACGAATGAACTTGTTATGAGGCGCCAAAATTTTGAGAAGCTAAAACGAACGGTCACGATGGTCAAAGAAGGCGGAAAAATTGACCAACACCTAGATCTGATCGCAGGGTTGCCAGAAGAAGATTACCAATCTTTCAGAAAAACATTTAACGATGTGTTCGAGATGCGTCCTGAAGAATTGCAACTAGGATTCTTAAAAATGCTTCGAGGAACTGGTTTACGATTGCGAGCAGAGCAGCATGACTATGTGTATATGGACCATTCTCCATATGAAATATTGAAAAACAATGTGCTTACGTTTGATGAAATAATTCGAATCAAACGTGTCGAAGATGTACTAGAAAAATATTGGAACGATCATCGTATGGATGGAACGGTCGAATACTTGGTCAAACACGAATTTGACTCTGCATTTGATTTCTTTCAGGAGTTTGGCGATTATTGGGACGAGCGAGGATGGGCTCGAATTGGTCATCAACTAGAAGACTTATTTAAAAGACTCGATCAATT
Organism: Alkalihalobacillus sp. MEB130; assembly: GCF_032335535.1. NCBI lineage: Bacteria > Bacillati > Bacillota > Bacilli > Caryophanales > Bacillaceae > Alkalihalobacillus > Alkalihalobacillus sp. MEB130. The sequence goes on along the minus strand of NZ_JAOANA010000003.1, from coordinate 305,415 downwards.
TTTATGTGCTCGCCAAAACAAAACAAGTATAGAAACCATTCGAGCTTTAATGATGGTTGATTATTTCCAAAATCACAAGCATAAGCCTCGTAAAACATGGTGGGATTTTTCTTTGTCAAAACAAGAGCAATCTCATTATTTAAAAATTCTAGCTGAAGATCCTTCACTAGTTTCACAATCATTTGCTTCTTTAAAACTTACTGAAAAAGAGCTACACAAACATACAATGATTGAGAGCATTCCACTTCATCTAGTAGATGAAACCTTTACAGAACAAGTAAGTTTGCTCATTGCCTTTTTCAATCCGAAAACAAATCAATCAGCGGTGTTCACGGTTCCACTTGAGAACCTTCATTTAGCGAAAGTCAAATAATAATAAAGCACATTTGATAGGAATTCCTACTCAAATGTGCTTTATTTATTCAACCACTTTGACTTAAGAAAAGAATGATGCCCCGCTTCTCTCTAAAGACTAAGTACTTGATCTTGAACTAATGGCTCCTCACTTGGCTTGCCAAAATAATAACCTTGAGCCAATGGAATCCCTAGCTGTTGACAAAACTCCGCTTCTTCTATACGTTCAATTCCTTCAGCTAACAAAATCATTCCATGATCTTGAGCAATTTCCACAATCGCTTTGATTCGAGATTGTTTTTCTTTGTTCTGATCACAATAGTCAATCAACCCTCGGTCTATTTTGGCATAATTAGGTTTTAGCTCTTTTAATACGTCCAACGTTGCGTATCCAGAGCCTAAATCATCTAAAGCTACGTTTATTCCATGATCTTGATACGTTTGAAATATGTTCTTTAAATGATCAATGTTATCAATTTTTTCCGTTTCTACAACTTCAAACACTAAGTCGTTCGGGTCAACATTATATGCTTCAACAGCCTGAAACGTACTCTTTAAACAATGAGTCGGGTCATAAATGGAAGAAGGTAAAAAATTAATAAAACGCTTTATACCGCGCTTTAGTATTTTTGAGCTTACCTCAATCGAGGCAATTCTTGCTTGACTATCTAAATTAGACTGTAAGCCTGCCCTTTGTGAGAAAGAAAACAATTCGCCTGGATAAAAAGAAAAACCTTGTGGCATTTGTCTTAGCAAAAACTCATACCCAAATACTCCCTCTTTTTGCAGGTGGACAATTGGTTGCATATGTTGCGTAAACATTCTTTGATTAATAATTGTTAAATAGTCACGATTTTTTATACGTTCATGAAGCATAGGAAATGAAGTCATATTCACAAAACGCATATCTTTATTACTATTACTCAAGTACGTCCCAAATACTTGATCTAGTTCCTCATTTGCAAAAGATTCTTCTATTTCCCTCATAATCTCTTCTAATTGATTGTAAGATTTATATCGAAACAAAACCGTATTTTGCCTTTCCATTTTTTCACTAGAAAGGCCGCCAAGGAGTTCCATAACCTTTGGATTTTTACTTTGAAACAATAAGTCCCCCTCTGATTCTAAGTCTGGAAACTGGCTGCATCTTTGGCACTCTGTCACATAATCGACCTCCATAATTTACACTATTGATATAGTATTATTGTAACTGATTTACTAGTGCAAAGATACTACTGTTTAAGTTCTGCATCATCTTTGTACATGTTCCTCAATAGAGTGAACGCTGCTTTAGTCGGACTAATGTGACCATTCTCCACAGCCTTTACTAAATGCGGTAATTCGCTCTTAACATTTTTATCTGAATAAAAGTCTAAAAGAAGTTGCTCCTCCACTAACGAGTAGAACCAATTTGTGGCCTGCTTTTTTCTTCGTTGCTCGAATTGTTGCGTTTGTTTCATTTTTTCAGTAAACGTTTCTATCGATTTCCAACATTCTTTTATTCCTTTCCCAGTTAACGCTGAGACCGTCTGTACTTCAGGTTGCCACCCTTCTGACGTTTGAGGCAAGTAATGTAGAATTCGTGTTAACTCCACTTTTGCTTGCTCTGCTTTTTGGATATTCGTACCATCTGCTTTATTTATAAGCATGATATCGATCATTTCCATAATCCCTTTTTTCATTCCTTGCAGTTCATCACCAGCACCGGTTAACATTAATACTAAAAAACAATCGACCATAGAGCGAACCGTCACTTCACTTTGGCCGACACCAACCGTTTCTACGATAATAAAGTCATAGCCTGCAGCTTCACATAAAAGCAATGTTTCCCTTGTTTTTCTTGCTACCCCGCCTAACGCTCCACCGGTAGGAGACGGTCGGACAAACGCATTTGGATGCCTTGATAGCTGGTCCATTCTCGTTTTATCGCCAAGAATACTCCCACGTGAAAGTGAGCTTGAAGGATCTACGGCTAATACAGCAACACGGAAACCTTGTTCACAAAGCATTATACCTAGTGCTTCTATAAATGTTGACTTCCCTGCTCCTGGGACTCCGGTAATACCAAGGCGAATTGAGTTTCCTGTCTCAGGTATGAGTGCACTAAGGACATCTTGCGCGATATGAAAATGCCTCTTTGCATTGCTCTCCACTAAAGTAATTGCTCTCGCTAAAATGGCTCGATTATTGTTTTTTACGCCTACAATGTAATCTTCAGTCGTTAGTACTCCCCTTTTGTGATTGGTCTCTCTTTTCATAACTCCTCCTTGTTCAAAGAGCAAAGGAAGGTGTTCTAAAAGAGTTCTCTCCTCTTTTAGAACACGCGTTGGCTCATCTTACTTGGCTTGACTATTTCTCTGATTCATATCCTAATCTTCTGTTTAATTCAGCCATTATTTGTTTAGCCGCTACAGGAATCACTGTACCTGGACCGAAAATTGCCGCTGCTCCATTTTCTTTTAAATATTGATAGTCTTGAGCAGGAATCACTCCTCCAATGATCACAAGGATATCGTCCCTTCCTAGCTTCTCGAGTTCCTTAACCACTTGAGGAAGCAGCGTTTTATGACCAGCTGCAAGAGAACTGACTCCGATAATATGAACATCGTTCTCTACCGCTTGCATTGCCGCTTCTTCAGGTGTTTGAAACAATGGACCAATATCCACATCAAAACCCATATCAGCGAATGCGGTTGAAATGACTTTTGCCCCTCGGTCATGTCCGTCTTGCCCCATTTTGGCAATCATTATTCGAGGTCTTCTTCCTTCATTCTCTGCAAATTGATCTGTTATTTGGCGAATCACTTTCATTTCCTCTTCCTCTCCAAACTCTGAACGATACACACCACTAATGGAACGAATGACTGCTTTATGACGACCAACCACTTTCTCATACGCCATTGAAATTTCACCTAGGCTCGCTCTAGCTCTCGCTGCACGGATCGCAAATTCTAATAAATTCCCCTGCCCGCTTTTAGCTGAATTAGTTAATGCTTCAAGAGAATGCTGCACTTCTTGTTCATCTCGATTTTTCTTTAATGCTTCTAAACGTTTTAGTTGTGCAGTGCGAACAGCTGTATTATCGATATTCAATATATCAATAGGCTCTTCTTTCTCTAAGCGATATTTATTCACTCCAATAATCGTTTCTTTTCTAGAGTCGATATGTGCTTGCCTTCTAGCAGCAGCTTCCTCAATTCTCATCTTCGGCAGTCCCGTTTCAATTGCTTTGGCCATCCCCCCGAGTTCTTCCACTTCTTTTATATGAGCCCATGCCTTTTTCATCAACTCATGTGTTAATGATTCGACGTAGAATGAGCCTCCCCAAGGATCTAATACATTAGTAATTCCAGTTTCATCTTGCAAGTAAAGCTGTGTATTACGAGCAATTCTTGCTGAGAAATCAGTTGGCAATGCAATTGCTTCGTCTAATGCATTGGTGTGCAATGACTGAGTGTGTCCAAGAGCCGCTGACATCGCCTCAACGCACGTACGAATAACATTGTTATAAGGATCTTGTTCTGTTAAACTCCATCCAGATGTTTGAGAATGCGTCCGCAAAGCGAGAGATTTTTCATTTTTCGGTTGAAATGTGTTCATTAATTTGGCCCAAATCAGCCGCGCAGCTCTCATTTTCGCTACTTCCATATAATGGTTCATTCCAATGGCCCAAAAGAAAGACAATCTTGGTGCAAATTGATCTATATCAAGTCCTGCCCTAATCCCTGTCCTGACGTACTCTAACCCGTCTGCTAACGTATAGGCGAGTTCAATATCTGCTGTTGCTCCAGCTTCGTGCATATGATAGCCAGAAATACTAATGCTATTAAACTTTGGCATATATTTAGACGTGTATTCAAATATATCCGCAATCACTTTCATGGAAGCTTCTGGCGGATAAATATAAGTATTTCTTACCATATACTCTTTTAATATGTCGTTTTGTATAGTTCCAGTTAGCTTTTCTGGTGGGACACCTTGTTCTTCTGCAGCAACAATGTAAAAAGCCATAATTGGCAAAACGGCCCCATTCATCGTCATCGATACCGACATTTGGTCTAAAGGAATTCCAGCAAATAATACATTCATATCCAAAATAGAATCAACCGCAACGCCAGCTTTTCCCACGTCTCCAACTACACGAGGATGATCAGAGTCATAGCCTCGATGTGTCGCTAGATCAAAAGCAATTGATAACCCCTTCTGACCAGAAGCTAGATTTCGTCGGTAAAATGCATTGCTCTCCTCAGCTGTTGAAAAACCAGCATACTGACGAACTGTCCAAGGACGAGTTTTGTACATGGCTGGATAGGGTCCACGAAAGAACGGCGCGATTCCAGACACATAGTCTAAATGCTTCATTTCCTCTATATCTTTTTTCGTATAAACGGGTTTAATTGGAATTTGTTCTGTTGTTTGAGTAGGTGAAGCAGTCTCAACATGCTTTGCTGCTAACGTATGGTTGAAGGAAGGAAAATCCATTGTATGAAAAGCTGGTTTTTGTGTCAATGTGAACTTCCCCCTAACTGTTCCTGTACATCGTATAAAAATTGATAGACATTCATGTTTGCATGAAGAAAACCATCAATCCCCATTTGTTGAAGTTCATCTTGATTTTTAGGTAGACCGGCAAGAAAGATCGTTTCAGCTTTTTTTTGTTTCATCAAAGGTTCGACTAACTGGGCATAGCTTTCATCATTGCCACATATCACAACGATTTGCTGTTGAAACCCTTGCGTTCGTGCTTCTTCCACTGTTTCAACGATGTCTGAAACTTCAACTTGGAACCCACCGCACTGAAACCATTCTTGAATGAAATCTACTCGATTTTTATGAGAAGCTAACGAGCCTAAGCGTATTAGCTGAATCGTTGGAACGATTTTATTTACTTTTTCAAGATGACTACTCCGATCTCTAAGCTCTTCAAAAGGCTCTCCCAAACGCCTTTGTGGAACACAATCAATTTTAATTGCTTCACACTGAGCTTTCCACTGATCATGAATTTGATGAAATGGCATGTTCTGACTAATCATAGTTATTACATCTTCCATTGTCGTCGGTCGTTTCATATGTTCAACTTCTCGAATTTTCTCTACTTCATTGAAATAGGCATCTTTCTCTTTTTCCACTCTAGGCGGTTTTGGTGGTTGTTTTTCGTTCACATTCACATATCGATTCACGCCAACCATTGTGGTTCTTCTATACTTAACATCCTTAACCTGCACTTCCCAGTAACGATTGATCTTTTTTTGAATATAACCAAGTTGTAAAGATTGAGACATACCACCTTCTCGCTCAATCTCTTGGAATTGCTCCCACACTTTTTTTGCTAATTGTTGCGTTAAAGATTCAACATACCAAGAACCTCCAGCCGGATCGACCGTTGCTCTAAGATAGGCTTCTTCCTGTAGAATCAAGGACGTATTTCTAGCAATTCTTCTAGAAAAGTCTGTTGACTCTTGCAATGGTTCATCAAATGCACTGACGTGAAGACTATTCACTCCAGCTACAGCGGCTGCAAAAGCCTCACTCGTTCCTCTTAGTAGATTTACGTATGTGTCTTCTTTTGACTTCGTAAAGGAGGAGGTTCTAGCGTGCACATTCATTTTTTGGCCTATTTCTTCGGCTCCAAACTCAGCCATAATCACAGCCCAAAGTGACCGTGCTGCTCTTATTTTAGAAACTTCAGTAAAGAAACTACTACCAATTGAGAAAGAGAAGGTGATCGATTTCCCTGCATCCGTTGCCGAAACCCCTCTTTTTATGAGAGCCTCAACATATTCAACCCCAGTCGACAAGGCAATTGCTACTTCCATAGCGGGGCTTGCTCCTCCATTATGATAAGCATAACTTTGAACAAGAACTGTTCGTAATGAAGTATGGTTGTTAGACGCCCATTTTACAGCCATAGCCATCAAGTCATAACTCATGTTTAATGAATATAACAACATTCCTTCTTTCACTAATTGATGAAGCGGATCTGAGCCAATTGTTCCACTTAACCTTTTAGTCGTTTGACTCATTGCAGCTAAAAGTGGCAGACTCACAACACCTGCATCAATATGAACTGGTATAGATGACACATCTATATCACCGACCATTTCCTTTACATCATGTAGATTGAACAAAGGAACATTGGATCTACTCTTTTGACGGATCGGCTTATTTCCATTTTTCATCTCATTTTCTAGTAATATATGAATAACATTTTGGCCTCTTCCTAAATCATGCTTCAATTTCCCATGTAAAAGCTTAGGAGTTGCAGCCCCTATTTCTTGACTGATTAAGAAGGGTACTGGGTTAACATTCGTGCTTCTTACAAAAGGAAACACTCCGGCCTCATATCCCAACATTTCCTTCTCTTCGATGTCTTTTGCTTGATACATCGGTTGAAGTACAATCTGGTCTAGAAGTTTTGTTTGCAATGTCTCAAACGCTTTTCCTTTTAATGATGTTTCGGTCACTTTACGCCATTGTTCATATGTGGGAATTGGAAAATCATCTTCAAACGTCAAATCCATTTTTTATGCGGTTGCTAAATAGCTACACCGCTCCCCCCCTTCTTCACAAATGAAATCCTCCATTACAACGGCATATTTCCATGCTTTTTTTTAGGCAGGTGTTTTTTCTTCTTCTTTAACATTTCTAAGCCTTGTATTAGACTTTTTCTCGTATCTCTAGGATCAATAACATCATCAACCAAGCCATGTGCTGCAGCAATATAGGGATTGGCAAAACGTTGGCGATATTCATTAATTTTTTGTTGACGCTTCTCTTCAGGATTCGCACTTTCTTTAATCTCTTTTGCATAGATGATTGTTGCCGCTCCTTCTGGTCCCATCACTGCCATTTCCGCGTTCGGCCAAGCAAAAACCAAATCAGCACCGATCGCTTTGCTGTTTAATGCAACATATGCACCACCGAACGCCTTTCTGACAATTACTGTGATTTTTGGTACAGTAGCTTCTGAATAAGCGTACAGGATTTTAGCACCATGACGGATAATGCCTCCATGCTCTTGCTGAATCCCAGGTATGAATCCGCTTACATCTTCAAAGGTAATAATAGGAATATTGAAACAATCACATAACCTAATAAATCTTGAACATTTGTCTGATGAATTAATGTCCAAACCACCTGCCATCATTTTGGGATTATTCGCAACGATTCCTACCGTTTCTCCTTGAATTCTTCCAAAACCAATGACCATATTTTTCGCAAAGAAAGGTTGGACCTCCATAAATTCTTCATCATCTACTATTTTTTTAATGACTTTTCTAACATCATAGACTTTTGTTCCATCAACCGGGACCAGGTCTAATAGTTCATTAATCCGTTCGTCTACTGGACGTATTTGCTTCGGTGATACGTAAGGTGTCCGTTCTTCAAAATTAGATGGTAAGAACTGCATTAATGTTCGGACTTCATTTAACACATCTTCTTCTGTCTTTCCTGTAAAATGAGCATTTCCACTTACACTTGAATGTACTTTCGCTCCTCCTAAATTTTCTGAATTGATAGTTGCTCCCGTTACACTTTCAATTACTTTTGGGCCAGTAATAAACATTTGACTCGTTTTTTCTACCATGAAAACAAAATCAGTTATAGCCGGGGAGTAAACGGCCCCACCTGCACACGGTCCCATGATGACCGAAATTTGTGGAATGACTCCTGAATAGATAGCGTTGCGATAAAATACATGCCCATACCCATCTAATGATAAGACTCCTTCTTGGATACGTGCCCCTCCTGAATCATTTAATCCAATGATGGGAGCTCCGTTTTCCGCTGCTAAATCCATCACTTTTGCAATTTTTTGGGCATGCATTTCTCCTAGAGCTCCTCCAAAAACCGTGAAGTCTTGGGCAAATAAAAAAACTAATCGGTTGTGAATTTTGCCATAACCAGTTACTACTCCTTCACCAGGGGCATCATCAGAACGAAAGGTGTCTCCACGAAACTCAATAAAAGGATTCAATTCTACGAATGTTTCATTGTCTAACAATAAATCAATTCTTTCCCTAGCCGTTAACTTTCCACGGCTATGTTGAGCATCTATACGTTTTTGTCCTCCTCCTTTCATTACTTTATCACGGCGATTTTCCATGTCCTGTATATAATCAAACATATCCATTTGAACACCCCTTTTGTCTTCCACTTTTACTCACTCGTCAGAAAAAAGCGTGCGTATTCTGGTTTTGAACTAGCCTCTTTTGTTAACACTGCATTCATTACTAGATCTGCGTAGATATTGGCTATTTCTTGAATAGAGTATTGCCCCGTTTCCTTGTACCACTTATAAGTCCAGTTCGTCATCCCAAAAATAGCCATCGATGTAATCGGGACAGGAATTTCTTTTCTAAAGTCCCCGCAAGCAATTCCTTCGTCAACAAGGCGGAACATCATATTCTTATAACGTCTTCGTTTGCGTTTGATCGTCTCATAATATTCTTCACTCAAGTAAAGAGATTCTTGGTAAAAAACAGTAACATGTGGTCGATACAATTCAAACATCATAACAAACGATCGAACGGTTTCATACAAACGCTCAGCTGGAGTGGAGTAACGATTATAGGCATCTTCTGCTTTATCAAGGATGTATGTAATAAACGAGTCATGTACGGTATATAACAATTCGTCTTTTGATTTGAAATTATGATAAAACCCACCCTTTGATGAATTACTTTCCTTCACAATTCGATCAACCGTAACAGCATGAAAGCCATTCTCTTCAAACAACAGGAGAGCGGTTTCAATAATACGTTCTTTCGTTGGTTTTTTTTTCAATTTTTTGCTTGCCACCTTCCCAATTTTTGTTTGTCAGAATATAATAAGATGAAACACGGATAACTTAATGAACTAAATTAACCGACTGGTCAGTCTGTATAAATTGTACAAAAAGTTCAGATTATTGTCAATACGTAACTGTAAACGCTTTCAAAAACAACTGTATATTTTGTTTTAACGTGTATTGTTTCAAGTTATGTTCATTGGGGAGAATAAATGCTAACAAATTAAAAAAGGAGCGTTTCTAATGACATACCAGCGCGATCGAATGAAAAGATTACTTGGACATGATCGTTTTTTAACAGAGGCTTTTGAAGAAGCACTACAATTTACTCGAGATGAAGATCAGGCTCTTCACCTATTGTTTAGAAGCTATATTACAGGAGATCCTATTTTTACAAATGCATACAACCTTTTAACAGACTAAAAAAATAACCAGGTTTCTCAAAACCTAGTTTCTGCCCTTTTAAGTAGTATTTTTTAAAAGCTACTTTTATGATCATGGTACATGTATGTACGCTACGTGCAGATTCTTAATGAGAAAACCTGGTCTTTTTTATTAAAATTGTAAATGCAATTCGAATCCATCCTCTTTTACAGTCTTCCCTTTTTTATGGGACTCAATCCATTGCTTGTATTCTGTTGTTATTTCATAGAATTTCGCTTCGTTTTTTTCCTTTAGAGCATCGTCAATCATTTCGATAAGTTTTGTCTTTTTAAATTGGTAGATTGAATATTCTAAGATAGCCTGTGCATAAAGGGATTGTACTGTGTCATCTGAACGAGATTGTAAGCTTTTAATTACATGTAATTGTCTTCTAACAGTTGGATCCATTGCAAAGTCATTTATCATTTTCAATCCCTCCTACTTTCTGTTACTATTTAAGATACCCTGATAATCAATGTTTCAAACCTTTTTATATCAGAGTTAGCTAATTTAATGATTTATATTTTAAATCTTATAAACTACCTTTTCTCGTTCGTGACGGTTCTCTTAATCTTTTTCGTAGTATATAATCTATTTATAGTATGATTTATATCCAACACAGTCTTTTTCTAAATTCAGAAAGGATAAAACCTATGGATGATAGCAGCAAGAAACTAGCACATGCCTTCTTAGACGGTGACATCCATGCTAGTTGGATGATCGTACAACAACATGTTAATGAAGGCATGAACAGTTATTATATATATGAACAGCTCCTTACACCCGCTATGCATTATATTGGTGAATTATGGGAGAAAAATGAAATTACCGTAGCAGATGAACATATTGCTACGGGAGTGTGTGACTTTATCTTAAGCCGTTATTCGTTTCAATTTGTACAACAGAATAAGGCTGAAAAACAAAAACGAGCTATTTTTTTCTGTTTAGAGGGAGAAGAGCATTATTTAGGGATCAAAATGGTCAGTGCCCTTTTTCAAGAAGAAGGGTGGGATGTGAGATTTTTAGGTCCTAATTTACCTCTGGAATATATGCTATATACCGTACAAAATTTCAAGCCAGAGGTTGTTGGGATATCTCTGTCTCTATCAACCCAACTTCCCCAATTAAAAGACTATCTACATGTATTAGAAGAACAAAAAGAAAGCTTGACGATCCTAGTAGGAAGTCGTATAGGACCTTCCATTGATACGAATTTTATCCTAAGTAAGTCCGTTCAATTTATTTACTCACTTCAAGAAATACGTATGTGGTTCGAAAAAGAAACGTTACAGACGAATGAAGAGGAGGAGGTAATTTGGATTTGAGAACCGTCCCTGTACCGATGTTTAAAGTGAATCGACAACTAGAGATTGTATCAACTTCACAAAAAGCGCAAGAATTTTTTCACTCATCTAGTAGTTTCCTTGAACTAGTAGATGCAGAGAGCAAACAAAAAGTCTATAACTTCTTACTTTCCCCTACTAGCAATGAATCGTTTGAGCTAAATATGAAAACACGTTCTAACCCGTTTGGTCTTTTTCAAATTTATGTTCAATGGGAAGAAGAGTTTGGCTATGTCGTCTGCATAGAAAAAGATAAGGAGTATCAAAAGTCGAATCAAATTCTTCATCGTCTTCGTGAGCAATTACATTCGATCGATTTTCACGAATACGAAGCAAACATTCGTAAAGAGCTTCTTCCATCTATTCTTAATGTGAAATTAAGTGACCTGAACCGCTTATCATTAAGTGAATATGTTGGTTCACTAGAAGATATACCTACCAAGGTGGATACCGTACTTGATATTCTTAGTGTACTTAGACCTGAGTTAATTGAAGCTGGAAAAAGTGAATATTTAGATATAGTAACTAGAGAGCTTACAGATATTAGTTCAATCATTCATTACCTATTAGCTGCTTCTAATCGGGACCGAACGTAAAAAGGGTGAATCAAATTCATTTATTTGATTCACCCTTTTCTATTTCCTTCTTTCTTGAGCTTACTCCTGAATAGGCAATAAAATAGTAACCGTCGTCCCTACTCCAATTTCACTTTCAAATTTCATGAATCCTTTGTGACTTTGGATAATTTTATAACTTACCATCATGCCAAGACCGGTTCCTTTTTCTTTTGTTGTATAAAATGGCTCACCAATTCTTTTTAATCGTTCTTTTGGAATCCCTTTGCCTTCATCTCTAAATTGAATTTTCACTTTGTCTTTTTCAATGGATGTAGAAATATGAACATTTCCTCCATTTGGCATTGCTTCAATCGCATTGCGAACAATATTAATAAATACTTGTTTCAGCTCTTTATCCACACAATTGATAAAAGGAAGTTCCTCTTCAAATCTATGAACTAATTGACTATTATTCATGATCGCTTGTGTTTCTAGTAGCATAATGACATCTTTTAAGATTGATGTCACATCCTGCTTCTCAAATTCAACCGCATGCGGCCTCGCAAGGACAAGCAATTCATTAATAATTAATTCAATTCTGTTGAATTCGTTCGACATAATGCTTAAATATTGTTGATCTCCCTTGTTTTCAGCTTGCATCAATTGTAAGAATCCTTTTAATGCAGTCAAAGGATTTCGAATTTCATGTGCAATACCTGCAGCCATTTCACCTAAAGCAGATAACATTTCAGATTTTCTTAGCAAATCTTCTGTAGTTCGCTTTTCTGTAATATCTTCAGCAACCCGCAAGAAACGTTTTAGCTCATTAAAGTGATTTAAGATAGGCATAAACGTAACGTCTTCCCATCTTTCTTCTCCTTGGTCTGTAACATACATGCACGTTCCATCCCAACGATTTCCTTGCTTCACTGATTGCCAAGCTTCGGTTAACGTCTCTTTTGCTTGATCACTATCGTATAATTCAAAAATAGAATGTCCAAGTAAATCATTTTTGCATTTATATACATTTTTTTCATATGTTCGGTTCACATAATCAATTGTTCCCGTATCATCCACCATCATAATACTTGCAGGACTTTGCTCTAAGGCAAAAGACTTAATTTCTAACGCTTCATTCATCGTTTTCATTTCTGTTATATCTACAAAAGTGATGACTACACCACGAATAAAGTTTTCTTTTGTACGATACGGGTGTAACCGAAGACGATACCACTTGCCCTCTTTACATTGGACATCGAATTCCTGCTTTTGATAAGTCTGTAAAACCGTTTTAGCGTCCTCGATTAAATGATCATACTTTAAATTATGAGAAAGATGGGATACAGGACGACCAATATCAACTTGAATTAAATTAATTAACTTTGTTACTTCTGGTGTAAACCGCTTTATATTTAAATTTTCATCTAAAAATAATGTAGCGATATTCGTGCTAATTAATAGATTATCCATATCGTTATTTAAATCCCGTAATTCTTGGATTTTCTTTTCATGCTCTAAGTTGACATTCACTAATTCTTCATTAACCGATTGTAGCTCTTCATTTGAACTTTGTAATTCTTCATTAGCTGCAATAAGTTCTTCATTCGTTGATTGATATTCTTCGTTCGATGTTTCCAATTCTTCAATCAATGTTTGCATCGACTCTTTTGTATAAATCAATTCGGTTTCCATATCAGCCATAAGCTGTTGAACATTGCTCTCCAAATCATATTGCTTTGTTTCAAGTGAAAGTGACATCGTTAACTCTTGCTTATTCTCCTTTTCAAGCAAGATAATGGAAAGAGAAGACGAAGTATCATTGTTCTCATAAAAAGGCTTAACCGTTAAATTTACAAACTCTTTATCGTCTCCATCAAATACTCGGATATGGTGGTAACATACCTCTTCTTGCTCACTACGTACCCGCTTTAAAGCTGTTCCAATCGCAACTGATAAATTCGTTGGGACCATTTTTAACACATTCATCGTAGCGTTTCCGTTCGGCAACTTTACATATTTTTGAACATTGCCCCCAGTAATGACTATTTCATTTTCCTCATTCACCACTAAGCAAGGTACAACAAACTGTTCAATTAAAGTCGAATAGATAGGATTTAATGAATTAGTATTAGACCTACGCTCTTGAAAAGCTGATAGTATATTGGATCTCTCTACTGTAGCTTTTCTTGGATGCTTTGGAGTTTGGATTACACTCGAATATCCGTGAGATGACTCTACATATTTAAAGATTTTCCATTTGTGATGGATTGGCTCAAACATATCTGTCAGCTTTCCAATTGTTTCACTTGGCCCTAAAAACATATACCCGTCTTTTTTGAGTGCAAAGTGAAACATTGACAAGATTTTTTGTTGAAGACTAGACTGAAAGTAGATTAACATATTCCGACAACTAACTAAGTCTAGATTAACAAAAGGAGAGTCTTTCGCAATGTTATGTGGTGCAAAAATGATCATTCTACGTATCTCTTTTTTCACTTGATAAGAGGAACCATCGTAATCAAAATAGCGCTCAAGTCGCTCTTTAGAAACTCCGACAATGGCTTGTCCTGCATACTCTCCGACACTGGCTTTGCCAATCGCATCACGGTCTAAATCTGTCGCAAAGATTTTTACCTGAAACGTTTCGTCAATGAACTCTAAATATTCTTGAATCAAAATAGCAATTGAATACGCTTCTTCCCCTGTTGAACAACCAGCAACCCAGATTCGGATATCTCGATCATTCTCTTTTCTCTTTTTATCAATCAAAGCAGGTAACACTTGGTTTTCAATAATCTGAAAAGCTTGTTCATCCCTAAAAAATTCTGTAACATTAATAAGTAAGTCTTTTTGTAACTTTACAATTTCATCTGGGTGATCAATCAAATATTCTTTATACTCTTCCAAACTACGAAAAGGAAGCTGGTTGATTTGAATTCTCTTTTCAATTCTTCGTAAAATAGTATTACGCTTATAACAGGTGAAATTAATTCCGCTTTTACGCTGTATTAATGAACAAATTTGCTCTAAAACGAGGAGAGTATCCCGATCTTCTATATGTTCTGTAAACAGTAGATTATTCGGTTGTTGATCGATTACTTTCTCAAAAATCTCAGCCATCTTTTGCGGAGTAACAATATAATCTACTTTCCCAGATTCGATTGCAAATCGAGGCATCTCTTCAAACTTAGCACTTGCTTTTTGTTGAACCACGACTGTACCGCCAGCATCAAACACACTAGCTATACCTCCCGTACCATCATTTCCTTTACCGGATAAAATGACAGCAATTCCCTTATCCTTCTTTTTGGCTAAAGACTTAAAGAAATGGTCAATTGGAAAGGAAAGAGTTGGTTTCTCTGATAACTCTTTCACTCGAAAAACATCATTCTCAATATCAATTAACGTCCGTGGCGGTGCCAAATATATTTTATTAGCTTCAAGTTTCATGCCATTTTTTATGTGAGAGATAGGTAGATCCGTTTTTTTGGCTAATAACTCGTCCATGTAACTTTTAAATTTAGGTGATAGATGTTGGACAACCACATAGGTTAACATAGGTTGATGATCAACTTGTTCAAATAAATTTTCTAATGCTTCAAGGCTGCCAGCGGAGGCTCCAATCCCAACAACATGGATGCTTGCACTTTCTGTTACACTATCCACCTGTTGATTTTCTAGCTCATCTTTAATCATTGTACGATCACCAACTACTTTCTTTAAAAATACCACTGAAATATCCGATTTTATCGTTATACTTTTCTTTATTTGAAGAAAAATTCCTGCAAAATATCATTTTTCTCTACTATTTTTCTAGATAGTTAGACATATTATAACATTAACTGAACATCGTTATAACTATACTAACTATGGTAAAAATGGCTAACATCCATTTATTTCTCTTAACTGTTTGCCTCTATCTAGCCTTGCTTCTTTAGTTAGCTTAGGACATGAATAACAATAATTTCCTTCTCCTTTTAAGAAACTCATGCAGCATGCACCTTTAACACGGATTTTCACATTTGCATCTTTCCAGCTTTCTATATAGCGAAACGTTAGATTAAATGGATTACGCTTTAAACCAAATAGATCAGAGTGTAAATTTTTTACTAGCTCGGTTCCAAGTTCAACTAACTGCTCATTTTCAACTTCATCTGTCCATGAAGGCAAACGGCTATAATATGGATTCGTTACTAACCCCCAAATTTGTTGTATCGATAAACCCGAGCTCTCTGCTATTTTTACAAATAAAGGTTGAAACTCACTAAACAATTGGGATAATTTCTCTTTTCCAATTGTTTCGCGATCGTCAACCGGAAGTTCAATTAAATACGGTTGTAATAACTGAAAATGAGCTTCTTTCCCTTCCTCAATAAAACGCAACTCTTCATATTCAAGCCACCGATTATGAACCGTAAATATGTATAAATGAGCGGTAAGCAAGTTACCGAACCATTTCATTAAGTTTGCACCACCTAAACGTAAATCAGAACCATTAAAACAATCTGTTCGATTTTGAATCATCTGGTTCAACGTTTCTGTCTGCATCATATCTGCTGTAGATACTCCTGTAAGGTCCATTGAAAACGCAACTGGCTTTAGTGGAAAAAGTTCTGTTATTCGTTCTAGATTGTGTGTCACCATGTCCTCACCGTTCCTCTATGTACTTTTTATTATTAGTTTATCAAATTCAAACATGAATTCGCACACATTTTAGCTTATTCGCCTATACTATAGTATGGTTGCATGCAATCGGAACCTATTAGAGGAAGAAGCACAACTTCCCTTACAGCAATATAGTCGCGATATATTGCTGTAATAGGTTGAGAAGGCACTTCCTCTCTTTTTAACAAAAAAACCGCCTATAATTAGACGGATTCTTTTAAACTCCAGGAACTTTAACTTTTCCTTTGGGTTGTTTCGTACCATAAACTTTCTTTGCTATTTGAGGTGCTAGTTGAAATAATATGATTCCTAGGATGGCAGAAGCTAAAATAAACACACTACTAAAAGCCTTTATGGTTCCCGTTGCTAACGCTGCAATAATAATAGAAAATTCTCCACGTTGAGTAAGTGAGAATCCAGCTCGTAACGCGACTCGTTTTGATAAACCATACCATTTGCCTCCGTATATTCCAACAATAATTTTGGCGATAACAGACCATGCAAATAACAGAATTAGAAGTCCTATCATAGGAATTCCTTCATCAAAAGCAATCGTAGTCCCAAAATATAAGAAAAATAACGGTAGCAGTAAGTCTCGTAAAGGGATAATTAGTGCTTCTAACTGGTGAGTTCTTCGTACCTCTGCAATGATGATACCTGCTAAAAACGCACCTAACACTTCAGAAAGCTCTAAATATAAAGCTAACCCCCCATAAAAAAGTGCTACACCAATCATAAAAAGAATGAAAACATCTCTCGTCATATGTTTATCAAAGAATGGTCCTAATTTACTGAATACAAAACGACCTATGATAATGGCACCTAATGTAAGAATCATAACTTTCCCCATAAGCACGGCCATTCCACCAAAAGACAAATCGTTACCAGAAGTTAATCCAACTAAAACCGCAACTAGGACCGGAGCTACTAAGTCTTCAAAGATTAGTAGGCCCAAAATAAACTCAGATTCTGGATTCGCCATTCTTTTTGAACTTTCTAGAAGTTTGGCGGTGATCGAGGAACTAGTTGCATATGTAACTCCCCCAATTATCAAGGAAGTTATGATATCTAAACCAAATAACAAGCAAATAACCATGGTCACACCCAAACAAAGAACTACATCTAACGTTCCTGCTGGAGTCACTTTTTTCGCAACCTGTGTAAGTTGTTTAATTGGAAATTCCATACCAAGCATAAAAAACAATAAAACAATTCCGACTTCTCCTGCAAAATGCAAGAGATGTGAGCCTGTTAATAACCCACCTAGAGCTATGCCTAGCAGAATATATATAATGACATCAGGTATTTTATACTTTGCACCCAAAAATCCAGTTATAAATAAAAGTAAGAGAACAAGCCCTGCTCCTAACATTTCAGGAATTTCCACTAAAGTTTACACCGCCTCTCCCTCACACAGTCTTTCAAATTCAGAAATTTGATCACTTTTACCTATAGCCATGATCGTATCACCAATTTCCAACCTCTCATCTGCCTCTGGACTTGCTATGACTGCTTCACTTCGAAAAATTCCTACAATAGATACTCCTGTACGTTTACGTATTTCTAACTCCTTTATGGTTTTAGTAGCGACTGGAGATCCCTTTTTGATTTCAATCCACTCTGTTACAATCTGACTACGAAAGAGCTTCATCTTATCTTTCGTAACCGGCTGGAATACAGCACCTAGCAACTGAGCTCCGAGTTCTCTAGTTTCCTCAGCTGTTAGATCTAATGAGAAATCAGCTTCGTCTTCATCCGCATCCTGAAAAAAGTAAAGTTCTCTTTTCCCAGAGTGGTGGATAATCAGAACAATCATACTACTTTGCGCTGTAACAATTGATATTTTCTTGCCAATACCAGGTAAATCAGCCATTTTTACATCCACTTCTCCGTCTCCTCCCTACATTCCTTCATCTTCAAAACGCTTTAAGTCGTTCTTATGGCCAATCACAATTAAGATATCACTCTTTTCAATTTGATCGGTTGGGGTTGGAGCTATGTTAATGTCTTCACCTCGTTTTATCCCTAAAATCGTACATCCATATTTAGCACGTACATCTAAATCTATGAGTGATTTATTGGCTACTTTATCTGTCGCTATCAACTCGACAATACTGTAATCTGCAGATAACTCAATATAATCAACAATTTTTTCAGACGTTAAATGCTGAGCAATACGTATCCCCATATCCTGTTCTGGATGAACAATTCGATCTGCTCCAATTTTTTCAAGAACTCTCTCATGATAATAGTTTTGAGCTTTTACCCAAACATTGGTCACACCAAATTCTTTTAATAGCAATGTACAAAGAATACTTGACTGAATGTCGTCTCCGATTGCTACGATAACATAATCGAAATTCCTGATACCTAGTGACTGCAACGCTTTTTCATCTGTCCCATTTGCAATCGCACTATGTGTAGAGTACCTCGTCATGTCATTCACTTTTTCTTCCTTTGAATCAATGGCAAGTACTTGATGTCCTAGCTTGTAGAGCTCCTTACACACACTACTACCAAAACGACCAAGTCCTATTACAGCAAATTGCTTTTTTATCATTATCCATTCTCCCTTTTTCACGAAGCTAGCTATAGAGGCTTAATCACTTATATAGTTAAAAATTCATTTGCCTCTTTCCTTTATTATACAGAAAAAATAATCATACAGGTTCATACTCTTTTCTACTTTAACCGATTTCCAATAAAAAACCCTCAATTACCTAGAAAGAGGTAATTAAGGGCTCCATTATTAACTTAATACTTTCTTAATCGCTTCAAGGACGCGATCAGCCTGAAACGGCTTGACGATAAAGTCCTTCGCACCAGACTGGATAGCGTCAATAACCATTGACTGTTGGCCCATTGCCGAACACATAATGACTTTTGCGTTGCTATCAATTTGTCTAATCTCTTTTAATGCCTGAATGCCATCCATTTCTGGCATAGTAATATCCATTGTCACTAGATCTGGATTCACTTCTTTAAACTTCTCTACCGCTTCTGCACCGTTAGCGGCTTCCCCAGCTATTTCAAATCCATTTTTAGAAAGGATATCTTTAATCATCATTCTCATAAAAGCTGCATCATCAACGATAAGTACGGATGCCATTACTATCACCTCATCAAATTTCTTACCTTTTTTTATTGTTGTTTGTCTTTAGTTCACTGAACTTATTGAACAATTTTCTCTAAATTTAGCATAGTAAATAGTCGGTTTTCTAGTTTTACGACGCCACGGATATAATCAGTTTCCACTCCACCGATAACTTCGGGTGACCGTTCAATCTTTTCAACAGGGATATCGATCACATCATTCGCTCCATCTACTATAAACCCTATTTCGAGTTGGTCTTTAGAGACAACAAGAATTCTTGTTGCTTCGTCGTACTCTTTTTCATTAATTCCAAATCTTTTACGTAAATTAATGATAGGAGTAATCACACCACGTAAATTCATAACTCCTTTTACATACGGTGCTGTACTCGGAATTCGTGTCACAGGTTGCATTCGCTCAATTGATTGAATGTAGTCAACTTCTAATGCATATTCTTCATCTTTTAATTGAAACACAATTACTTTAATCTCTGACTTTGTAGCCATATCAGTAGACAATGTGGTCCCCCCTCTCTTTTCGAATTACTTAATTAAAGCATTTGTATCAACGATAAGAGCTACCTGTCCATTGCCTAAAATCGTTGCACCTGAAATAGCAAATACTTCTTTTAGATAGTTCCCTAGTGATTTTAGAACAATGTCATGCTGTCCTATTAAGGAGTCGACCACTAGCCCAGCGACCTTATCTCCTTTATGAACAATAACTAGTGAATAGAATTCTTCCTCACTATGTTCACCTGGAACTTCAAAAATGTCTTTTAAGAAGACAAGTGGAACTACTTTCCCTCTAAAATCAATAACTTTTTGATTATGAACACTGTATACTTCGCTTTTATTAACAATGGCTGTTTCAATGATGGAACTAAGTGGGATTGCATATTTTTCTTCTTTAACTTCAACAAGCATAACATCAATAATCGATAACGTTAATGGTAGTTGAATAGAGAAAACAGAGCCTTTTCCTAGTTCAGAATTGACTGTTACTACGCCGCCTAGAGATTCAAATGTATTTCGGACGACATCTAAACCAACACCTCGTCCTGAAACATCGGTAATTTTTTCTGCTGTTGAAAATCCTGAAGCGAATAACAAACCAAACACTTGCTGATCTGTAAGCTTTGCGGATTCTTCCTCTGTCACAACTCCATTTGATATAGCTTTTTGAAGAACTTTCTCACGATCAATTCCTGCTCCATCATCTTCTATTTCAATAAAGACATTATTTCCGCTATGGTATGCCTTTAATAGAATCGTACCTTCTTCCGACTTCCCAGCAGCGAGTCGTTTATCAGGTGTTTCAATTCCGTGGTCAATCGAGTTTCGCAATAAATGGACGAGTGGATCTCCTATTTCATCAATAATCGTTCGATCAAGCTCCGTTTCCGCACCAATAATTTCTAATCTCACTTTTTTGTTTAAGTCTTTAGATAAGTTTCGAACCATTCGTGGAAAGCGATTAAACACTTGTTCTACTGGCATCATTCGCATATTTAAGATGATTTCTTGTAAGTCCCCTGAAATTCTTGACATACGTTCAACTGTTTCATTTAATTCATTGTTTTTTAACTCACTTGCAATCTGTTCTAGTCTTCCACGGTCAATAACAAGTTCTTCGAATAAATTCATAAGAACATCCAAACGTTCAATATTCACTCGAATGGTCTTATTCATTTCCGTTTGAACACTTTTGGTTTTCTTTGGTTCAATTTCTTTCGCTTGTGACTCTACCTTTTCAGTGACATTTCCGTCATCTACTACCGGTACAGCAATTGGTTTCTCTTCTACTTTAGTTGAGATAGATGCAATATCAAATTCCTGGACAACGACTTCCGTTATTTCAGAAACTTTTAAAATGCGTTGTTTAATTTCTTCTCCATCTATTTTTGATACCAATGTAACAAGAAAATGTTCATCAAACTGTTCTGCTTCTAAATCTTCTGCAGTAGGAGTTGATTTAATGACTTCACCAACTTGCTCTAACACATCAAACACCATAAAAACACGAGCAGCCTTTAGCATCGCATTCTCATCAAGAGATACTTTAATTTGATAAGTACTATAACCTTGTTCCATTGATTGCTCGAGAACGGTTGCTTCAAAATCATCATACTGCTCTTGGAGTGAGTTGTTTGATGGTTTTTGTGAACTGCTTAGAGTAGCTTCTGAGACAGCAACTGATTCACCTTTTTCAATGCTCTCTAACTGGGATACGATTTCTCGGACGTCTCGCTTTCCCTCTCCACCACTTGAAATATCCGTTACCATCGCTTCCAAATCATCTACAGCCATAAAAACAACATCCAACACCGTAGACGCAGCTTCTAGTTTTTGATTTCGAATAAGATCTAGGACATTTTCCATATTATGAGTTAAATGGGCAAGATCCTCAAAGCCCATTGTAGCAGCCATTCCTTTTAATGTATGAGCAGACCTAAACACTTCTCCAACAATAGATAAGTCAGTTGGATCTTGTTCCAACCTCAAAAGGTTGTCATTTATCGCTTGTAGATGCTCTTGACTTTCGTCAAGAAATACATCTAAATACTCAGCATTTATCAAGCTATTCACCTCTATATACGACTTTTTCCGAGCTTTTTTTCATAATATCATACTTTCGTGATAAAATGATCCCTCTCATATAGGAAATAAGAAATAGTTTTTTCGACTCAGATTTGGTTTTTCATAAAATGTTCAAAATCATGAATAGATAGAGGCAGAGAATAGTAGAATCCTTGAATTTTCTCGTAATTATTTTGAACTAAATAAACAAATTGTTTTTTGTTTACGGCTTCAACTATAACTAAAAAAAACAACTCCTGCTATAATACGAAGCTACTGAAAAAGTTCCTTTAAGCAGATTCGGGGAAGTGCAATGGCTTCACACGTTGCGCGCCTGCTACGAGAAACCCACTCGTAGCAGGCTTAAAACAAAGCAACGGCTCCGCTCATTGCTTAAAGGCCACTGAGAAAGGTGAAAATCACACCTTTTTCAGTGGCCTCCTAAAATGCAAAAGGGAGTTGCCTTCTCTTTTATTGAAAACATGCAGTTACAGAAGGGATGACAGTTAGTGAATGATGGTCCATTTTAAAATCATGTGGGTTAATATAGTACCCTTTCATTCCGAGCAATAGTGCCGGGGCAATTTCATTAATAAAGTTATCGCCAATTGACACTGTTTCAGCAGCATCAACTTCGTATTGTTGTAATAGTTCTTTAAAAATAGCCGTTGTTTGAGCAGGTTTTTGAGCTGAAGTAACCACATGATCAAACACATCTGTTAAATCTAATTCTTGTAAAAGGCGCCCAACATCATCTTTGTCACTATTTGTCACAAGAACCGTTTGTGTGTCTTGTTTTAATTGAGTTAATCCCTCTCTTAGCCCTTCAAGCTTTTCTAATGTAAATTGATCCGTAACCATGTATTCTTTCGTTGCTACATAGCTTGGATAACAATCTTCAACACCATAATGCTTTGCTGTAACGAATGGGAGCCACCAGCCATCTCCAATTGCAATCATATCCTTAAAGTTAAACTCTAACGTTTCTGGGTACAGGACAGAGATCTCTTCTTCTGGCACACACTCCCCATCCCAGCGATGGGCTTCTGATACCATTAACGTCATAGGGTCTACAGTTAAAACTAGATCTTGTTTAACGTCGTATGCTTTTCCAATTGATACGATATGTTTTCCTTTTTTCATTTTTTCATATTCACTAGTAAAATCATCATGATTTTTCTGATCAACTTTCGCTTTTAACTTCTCTGCATAATAATCAAAATGGTCTGTACCTTCATAGAGTGTACCGTCTAAATCAAAAATGACAAGCTTGTAATTCGCTAGCATTTACGTTCTCCTTTCAAAAAAACAATAAACCTATTTTAGCATATCCAAAAATGAAAAAGAAAAAGTAAGTGGAATAAAATGTAACAATTTTATTGTAATTGTAAACGATTTTAGTGTATTTTTAATAAAGTGTGAAGTTTGTATAATTATGTAGATTATTTCTCTCAATTGGTGCATAATCACACTTGTATTAAAAAGAATACATACTAAAAAAGAGGGGTTGAAGATTTGAAGAAGTTACTATCTTTACTATTTGTTCTTGTACTTGCTATCACTCTTGCAGCGTGTGGAGCAGCAGACGAACCAGCTGAAGAAACACCAGCTGCTGATCCAACTGAAGAAACAGATGCTACCGATGAAGCAGGCGATGATGCTACTGCTGATTACCCATCCGAACTTGTTATGGGATTTGTACCATCACAAGACTCAGCTAATATTGCTGATACGGTTGCTCCACTGGCAGACCGTTTAACAGAAGAATTAGGTATTCCAGTTCGTGGTGAGGTTATGACTAACTACACTGCTACTGTTGAAGCTATGGGTAATGACCAAGTGCATATCGGATTCATTCCAGCTTTCGGTTATGTTTTAGCAACTGATCGTTATGATCACATTGAAGCAGTACTAAAGTCAATCCGTCACGGTAGCTCAACATACAGAGCTCAGTATACAGTACGTGCTGATTCTGATATTGAATCTCTAGAAGACTTAGAAGGTAAGATCTGGGCGCTAGCTGATCTAACTTCTACAAGCGGATATTTATTCCCAGCTGCTCAACTAATGGACGATTACGGAGTTGAAGATGTAGAAAGTTTCTTCTCTAATATCATTCAAACGGGTGGTCATGATAACTCTTTAATTCAAGTTTTAGAAGGTGACGCTGACGTTGCTACAACGTTTGAAGATGCTCGTGAATCAATTGTAGGCGATTATCCAGAAGCTATGGAAGAGTTGCGTGTTCTAGATTACACGGACGAAATTCCAAATGATACAATCTCAGTATCAACAAACCTTCCACAAGAGTTAATTGATCGTATCGTTGAAGTATTCTTATCTTTCAATGAAGATGAAGAAATGCTTGAAATTATGGATTCAGTTTATAACTGGACTGGAATCGATACTGCTTCTGATAGTGACTACGATGTAGTTCGTAGCGTTGCAGAAAAATTTGACGTTAACTAATTATAATAATTTAGGGGAGAATATCATTATTCTCCCCTCCTCTTTTGTTTTTTGTATATAGACGACTATTGTAGAGAAAACAAAAGAGGACTTTAACTTCTTGTAGAATACGGAAATGAGGGAATAAAAATGATTGAATTTAAGGATGTCTCACTTGTTTATCCAAATGGAACACAAGGCTTAAAAAACGTTAACTTAAAAATTAATCAAGGTGAATTCGTTGTTATTGTGGGGTTATCAGGAGCCGGGAAATCAACATTAATTAGAAGTATGAATCGCCTTGTTACACCTACTTCAGGACAGTTATTAATTGATGACGATGATATCTTGCCATACAATCAACGGAAATTAAGAAAACTTAGAACCGAGGTAGGAATGATCTTTCAAAATTACAACCTTGTTAAAAGATCAACCGTTATGAAGAATGTGATCTCCGGGCGTCTTGGACATACTGGAACATTTGCGAGTCTTTTTAATTTATTCCCAAAAGAAGCTGTTTCTTTAGCTTACCGCAGTCTTGAACGTGTAAATATTGCTGAAAAAGTATATATGCGTGCAGATCAATTAAGTGGAGGACAACAGCAACGTGTAGCTATTGCCCGTGTTTTAACACAACAACCAAAAATCATTTTAGCGGACGAGCCTGTAGCAAGCCTTGATCCGCCTACGTCACACCAAGTAATGACCTATCTTCGCAAAGTAAATAAAGAGGATAACATTACTACAATTGTAAACCTTCACTTTATTGATATGGCGATGGAATATGCTGATCGGATTATCGGCATGCGTGCTGGGGAAGTTGTTTTTGATGGTCCAGCTAGCGAAGTATCCGAGCAAACGTTTGAAGAGATTTACGGTCGAAAAATTCGAGAGGATGACCTTGTAGGGGGTCCTGACGATGAGTAAACCAGAGATAAACGGTGTTGTTTCAACCAATGCCAAAGTAAGAATGACGATCATCTTAGTAGCGATTGTTGGTGTCTATGCCTATACTTCTTGGGCTACGAGATCAACACCTATGGATATTATCCGGGGTTGGGGTGGTTTCCAGCGTATTTTAACAGATCTTTTCCCACCAAACTGGGCCTATGCCCCGCAAGTTTGGGAAAAGCTCGTTGAAACCATTCAGATGGCCATCATTGCTACAACCTTTGCTGCCATAATTAGTGTTCCGATTTTCTTACTATCCGCAGCTAATTTGTTTCCGAATGCGTGGATTCATCAACCTGTTCGTTTTATTATGAATGTATTACGTACCATTCCTGATATACTACTTGCTATTATTTTTGTAGGTATTTTTGGTGTTGGGGTCTTTCCAGGTATTATGGCCTTATTTATTTTCTCACTAGGTCTTCTAGCGAAGTTAATGTATGAAACGATTGAATCGATAGACATGAATCCATTAGATGCGATTCGAGCTTCAGGAGGAAACACAATTCAAGTTATTTGGTATGCTGTCATGCCACAAGTATTACCGCAATTTGTCTCTTTTAGTTTGTACGTGTTTGAAGTGAATGTTCGAGCTTCAACTGTACTTGGATTTGTAGGAGCTGGGGGAATTGGTTTATTGCTTCAACAACAAATCAGCTTCTTTAATTTTCCGCGAGTCATGACGATTATTATCATTATCTTTATTGCCGTCGTCATCATTGACTACATTAGTAATAAGATAAGGGAGAGAATTGTATAATGGATTTAGTCATGCCACCAAAAAAGAAACGTTCTACTGCTAAAATTATTCGTAATATTATCATTGCTATCGCCCTTATTGCCCTTTACGTTTGGACATTTACAACGATAGATGTTCGTTGGGATCGTGTGTTCAGCGAAAGAACGATTGAAAATTTTGGACGAGTTATCCCTCAGCTCTTTTCACCAGATTGGGCTGCCTTTCAAAAAATAATGGTGCTTATGTGGCAAACGTTGCAGATGGCCTATACAGGTACTTTACTTGCTGCCATTTTAGCTATTCCATTTGGATTCTTTGCCGCAAGTAATATGGTAAAGAGCAAAGTATTAAATAATATTTCTAAAGGTTTTCTAAACGGAATTCGTGCATTCCCAGAATTAGTTCTTGCATTAATGTTCGTGGCCGCTGTTGGTCCTCGCCCATTTGCTGGGGTTTTAGCGATTGCGATCGGTTCTATTGGAATGCTCGGGAAACTGTATTCAGAAGTTATTGAATCAATTGATATGCATGTGGTTGAGGCGCTTCAAGCCAATGGGGCCAATAAGATTCAAGTTCTTTTCTACGGAGTTATCCCTCAAATTATTCCGGAATTTCTCTCTTATGCTATTTACCGTTTTGAAATTGACGTTCGTGCCTCTACCATTCTTGGTATTATTGGTGCTGGAGGGATTGGTACCCTCATTACAATTTCGATTTCTAACCGTAAATGGGATGAAGTTGGGATGATTTTGTTAGTCATTATCGTCGTTGTAACAATTATTGACTATCTAAGTGCTGCCATTCGAAAAAGGATTGTTTAAACTAGCAACAAAGAAGCAAGCAGATGGTACAATCTGCTTGCTTCTTTTGTTACTATTGCATAGCAATAGCCTCAAAATCGGCTTTACTTGCCTCTCTCCTGCGCAGATTACCGATGGTACGTATAGCCTTTCGAACCATTGCTTCTTCCTCTTCCTTCTTTTGTAACGTATGCACGGGATGATCTTGATCACGAAAAACAAAGAGTGACATCGAATCAACTTCGCAATTGGTCTCCTGCTCGTATGCAAGCTTATATAAATACAATTGCGGCCAATAGGAATCCAGCAATTCACTTCCAGATCGGCTAATTCTGTTCGTTTTAAAATCAACAATATGGCGTTTGCCATCCTTTATCGTTACTTTATCAATCTCTCCTATAATTTCAACACCTTCGATATTTGTGATGAAGTTCCATTCAGTCTCTATCGTCTCTCCTAACTCGTCCTTCCTATCCTCAGTATAGCTACTCATGAAACCATTTATTTCAGTGACGTAGTTCGATAAATCCTCCCCTTGCTCTTCTTGTTCACGAATAGCTTCTCTAATGGCCGCTTCATTCGTTAAACCATTGTCTCTTAGTTCACATGCTCTGTGTACAATGGTTCCAAGTACAGATGCATTTATTCCCTTAGAAGACTCACTTTTTTGGAATACATCGTTTGTTTGATCAGAAGTGTCTGGTAAACCGATGACATACCGTTTGTAATAAGTAACCGGATCTTTCATAAATAACATAATTTCTGATACAGATAAAGTGAGTGGTACATCCTTCCTTGTAAGCAATTTTGGTTTGAAATACCTTTCCTTTTCTCTCGAAACCGGCTGTTGTTCATGAATGTGATCTAGCACTTCTAGCTTTTCTGCTAAGTTGGTTTGATCTAATGCCTCGTTTGTTAAAGCTAACCATGTATGAGGTGTCTTTGATTCTTCACCTACCATAAACAAATAATCACGAGCTCTAGTCATGGCAACATAAAATAAACGCTTAGCCTCTTCTCTTGCTTCTGCGTTAGCTGTCTCTTTCACAAGAGAAAAACCTGGTGTTTGATACAAGATTGTTTCTTCATCCATCTGATCCGGCTCTTCTTCTATGTTCATCACAATCCCTAAATCTTGATGAAAACGAATGCTGCCTTTATCTCCTCTTATTTGTCTTTCTAATTGAGGCAAAAAGACAATTGGGAACTCCAATCCTTTTGAAGCATGTACCGTCATAATTTGAACAAAGTCACCATCCACACGTTCAACTTCCGATTCTCCTTCTTTTTCACTAAGTAGTATTCGATCCTCGAGTTCCATTACAATCGTCTCTAAATTCGTTTGTCTACTTTCTACAATGATTTGAATGAGCTTCTCGACATTGCGTACTTTTTGGAGACCATTTGCTTGAAGCATAAGTGATGTTCGTAATCCCGTTTTCAAAAATACTGCATGCAGCGTTTGTTCTAGTGAAGGCATGATTCGAAATGGTGTCCATTCATCCAGCCAGCCTCTTACCTTTGAACACGCGTCTTGAATTTGTATTGACATATGTTGAAGCGACGGATGACTCTCATCGTAGACAAGTTGATATAATAACTCGTTCTCTCCTAATTGATTTTTTAAAGAGATGAAGTCATTGACCGTTAACCCGCACATCGGACTTCTTAAAAGAGCAAGCAAATGCAATTCTTCAAATGGCCTATTCAGCCATTTAAGTAACGTAATAAAATCAAGGATCTCCTGCCTTTCATAAAAACCTACTCCTCCGTTCACAACATAAGGGACGTTCTTATTCATGAGAGATCGTTCGAGTGAGAGAAGATGTGATCTAGCTGGAATCAAAATAGCCATATCAGAAAAACGAGGTTGACTCCATGATTCATTGTCATGAATATGAGGACTTCCTGTCTGAATCATCTCCACAATCCGGTTAGCAAGAATATCATACTGTGACAGCTCTTGTTCTCCTTCTTTTTCAAGAATCATAAATTCCACTCTTTTTTCCTCTTCTTTTTCTCCTTCTCTATTAGGCTCTAGAGCTGCATAAACCGTTTCATACGGTTTAGTCCGAACGTCAGCCATAGCATTGGAGAAAAGCTCGTTGACTGCTTCAATGACCGGTGCTGTCGTCCGGTAATTTTGATTCATTAAGATTACTTCTCCATCACTGCTGTTTTTTGCTTGATCTTCTCTTTCGTTCATTAAACTAACATTTGCTCCTCGGAAGCGGTAAATGGATTGCTTCTGGTCCCCAACTATAAATTGATACGCTGGCTCAATTCTGTCTAGCATCTCAAGCTGCAATTGATTTGTATCTTGAAATTCATCGACCATCATATGTCGAAATTGTCGTTGGCACGCTTTTTTAATGGTTTCATTTTCAAGAAGTGCAACCGCTTTTTGTTGTAAATCAGAAAAGTCCAGCATGGTTCCCCTTTTCTTTTCGTCGTTATAGCGTCTTGAAAACTCTTTGATCAAGATCGTTACCCGCTCTAATAGATCGATAATTTCTTGTTGAATGACAACTTCTCCACCTAAATCACTCCAACGGTCTTTTAACGGCTTCCAATGTTCTGTATAAAGCTCATACATTGCAGGAGCTTTCTCAGCCCAACGCTTATCAGATCGCGATGGCATAATGTTCGTTACGTTCGTCATATATTCATTCGGATCTTCAGGCATTTCTAGATTCTCAAAGCCTAGTATAATCTTTTCAGCATGAGCTCTTTGCGCTTTCGTTAGGTCATCTAACGGAGGAAACTCTTGAACACACTTCGTGGCCTTCTCATGAAATCCACGAACAATATCAATCTGTTCCTTTTGTTTCGCCTCACGTTGAATCTGTATCATGTGCTCCACTTGAAGAGTTTCAATAGCTTGCTCCCCAACAATGAATTCACGAACATCATTATGAACTTGTTCAATTGATTCAAATAATTGATTTTTACTCATGACTTGAAGCAAAGGCAAGGCTATCTCATGAAATTCTTTTTCCTGAAGCATGTTGATAAGAATGGTTCTCTTTCGACCTCTTGCTTCTACGTCATCAATGACTCGACTACGCGGAATTAAATCAGCAGCCATGGCGTGTTGAGAGAGCAATCGTTGACAGAAACTATGGAACGTCGAAATGTGAGCACGCTCCATCGCTTCTTTTTGTTCAGACCAATACAATCGTTCTTTGTCTTCCCTTGCCTCGCTTTCCTTTTCCGCTATTCTTTTTCTAATTCGATCTTTCATTTCTCTTGCTGCTTTCTCAGTAAACGTAATCGCCACAATTTCATCAACCATTGCACCAACAGGATGATTAGGGTTTTGAAAACGAAGTTCACATAAATGGATGATCCGCTCCGTTAATACACGTGTTTTACCCGATCCTGCTCCTGCAGATACTAGAATTAGTGCTTTTTCACTTGTAATGGCTTGTAATTGCGCATCATTAAATTGCATTGTTTTTTCTCCTCCCTTCGTGCATTATTACCTTTTTGCCTGTTCTCTTTTTTCGTCTGTCACTCGACAAACAGTCCGGTACGAACAGAACGGAGAGCACTCTATTGGCTCAACCGGAAAGTTCGTTTGCATCCCATGCCAAATTTCTGCAATTCGCTCTTTTAATTCGTGGTCTACTAAAAATTGTTCCGTCCCAAGATAATCTTCGCGATTTCGGCAGAATGTAGACACATTGTATTTTGATGATTTGCCCACATGCTCGGTCCGCCACATCCCATTTCCTGCCCGCTTGCCCGGCTCTTTAAGGGAGATGTACGTTGCTCCATCTGCTTTGATTTCAGCTTCTTCCAAACGTTCTAGCTCTTCACGAATGGCGAATGCATAAAGAGGTAGCTGTAGTTTTAATCCTGAGCGAACGTCTTCCATTTTTACACTTGCTTGTCCTGATTTATAATCATAAACAACAATTGAATCATTCATTCGATCAATTCGATCGGCTTTCCCTGTGAGGACCAATGTTTTTCCATTTGGTAAAGGCAATTCAAAGCGGATCGATTTTTCTATGGCCATGATAAACATTTGATCAAGGTGATCGTTATCAAAAAAATGTTTACGCTCTGCTTGCCACCAACGCTGCAGACGTTTTTGCCATTGTTGCTTTGTTAACTGTAAGTCAAACCGTGAAATCTCTGTACTTCGTCTTTCAATTTCTGCCCATTTT
Organism: Alkalihalobacillus sp. MEB130; assembly: GCF_032335535.1. Classification (NCBI taxonomy): domain Bacteria; kingdom Bacillati; phylum Bacillota; class Bacilli; order Caryophanales; family Bacillaceae; genus Alkalihalobacillus; species Alkalihalobacillus sp. MEB130. The sequence goes on along the minus strand of NZ_JAOANA010000003.1, from coordinate 274,496 downwards.
TCTTCAAATAGTTCATCTACTCGATCTGGAATATGGGAAATGGCGTTTTTTAACATAGAAAAGGATTGTCCAACTGCTTTTAATTCATTGAAGACTTCTTCAATAATGTCATGTATGAAATCTCCAATGTCAATAGGTGAAACCGCCTCCTGTAAGGCAGCCGGTTCAGGTACTTGTAACACTCTCTCCATTCCAAAGCGAAATGGACATCGCGCATAACTTTCCAATGCTGTTACAGAAACAACAGGTTTTAAAGGTTGATCATGAGTAAGAGAAATCGGTTCAGCTCCCTCTTCTAGACGTTCCACCCTTTCTTTCAATTGATGAATTTCCTCAGGCAATTCTCCCACGTCATAGCCTCGACCTAGATGATAAGCAAGCTTCTCTAGTTGATCTTCTTGAGAATGAGAATAATCATGTTTCATGCGATTTTCCCATGACCATATTTTGTCCTCTACTTGTAAGCCTTCAAGTAATGTAGATGGCAATAGAGGATGATGGGCGTCAATTCCTTTCACATACGTGAATGAAATAGCTTTTGATACATAAGATAATTGCTCAAAATAAGCAAGTTGTTTTAAACGGAAATGTTCTTGATCGGGCGTACTAAAACGAACGGAGCTATCATGCAAATCACGCTCTTGCACGTACCCACTTAAATGGTGTGGAGCAGGAAAAGCTCCTTCATTCATCCCAACAACATACAACTTTTCCCCTTGAAACAAACTCACATCTCTCCACGTATGAATGGATATTCCGCTTTTGGATGCTCTCTCTTCAAACAACTGTAAGCTCTCTCCAAGATCTTTTATCCACTCGACAAACAAGTCAAGCGTCATAAGTAAGTCTTCTAACCCCTTCTCTTTCAACAAACTTTCATAGTTCTCCAGTTGTGAATCAATTTGCTGTAATGCTTTATATTCAGTCGCCATTTCCCTCAAATTCCTTGGTTCATCTTCTTGAGTAAATTGCTCTTCCCAGAACGTAAAAAATGGCAAACTAGTTATAACATTACGTAACTGTTTAATATAGACGATAAATGGTTCCTGTTTTTTCCATTCCAATCGGTTTATTCGTTCAAACAGTTGACTATGTTCATCATGCATCCATTCACCTGTTTGTAAGAACATCTGCTTTTGTTTCGCAAACTCCAATCCACTAACTTGAAAAAGCTTTAAAATTTGTTCTACTAAAGGAAGCTGTTCCCATTTAGATTTTGGTACAAGGGTATTGCTAAGCCCCGTAAGCAGGAACGAGTAGATGGATGTGGTGGAAAGTTTTCGCTTTTTCGCTTTGTTAATAGGGATTTGATACATGCTTGCGTATTTCATCAGTTCTTGTATCCCATTACGCTCATCAACGAGTAAGATTCCCGTTTGATCGAAAGCTCGATTCGATAACAAAATCTCCTCTACTATACCCCGCCATTGCTCCTCATTGGTAGAGGCCGCAACCACGCTCACCTGCTCAACTGTTTTTTCTTCTTCGATCTTCTCTCTACCATCGGTAAACCCTATAGAAATCAGCTCACTCATCGTTTTTTCGACGATCGTAAAGTTGGTATGGTTTGGCACATAAATATCAATGGACACACCTGCGTCTTTTAACGATTCAATAAACAACATTTGTAAAGGACTAAAATCATAATATCCATCAATATAAATTGCTGATAGATCTAATCCGTTTCCACCTTGTTTTAGCAATCCAATTGCATGAAGAATAATATTCTCTGGATCAAGTAACTTCTTTTCCTTACTTATACGTTGTTCGTACTGAAAGAATAATTCTTGCAAAGGCAAAAGAGATTCTGGTATGTCTTTTATGTCTAACCCTAGACGTTTGATTTGTCCATATGTGTCTGCATACGCCCGGGCTTTTCCTGAAACGACTTCATCCACATGAAAAGCCGTTTCTTCCTTTATGAATTGTAAGAAAAAGAGTGTTCTTTCTTCTTCCGATAATGCGATATAGGAGTACTGACCTTGATCCAAAATAAAGGTAGCAATATCATCAAATGTCGTAGCTAATAGACCTGGTCTTTTACTCCTTGCTTCCTGTAACCACATTTGTGATGGCAGCACATAAAAGACTGGTTCTTTTTGACTCTTTGCTAACTGAAATGCCTTTTCTAACCTGTCTTTATTCGCTACTTCCTTAACATGTGTACCATAGACAACATATTCACTCATTCTAGCCCCTCCTGCGCATGTCTAAATGGTCAATCCCGTCTAATACATACACATCCGTCACTGGCTCAAAGCCAAAAGACTGATAAAACTGTTGTAAATATTGTTGTGCATGAATCAGGATCGTTCTTTCATTTACATTCTCTTCAAGATAACGAATGGATTCGGTTAAGAGAGCTTGTCCATATCCCTCTCTTCTAACTTGTTCTTTTACAATTACACGTCCAATTGAGGCTTCTTGTGCAGCAACTCCCTTTTCAAACAACCGACTATAAGCAACAAGTTCTCCATCTTTACGCCCTAAGAGATGATATGCCTTCTGATCGAGTCCATCTAATTCCTGATAAGGGCACTTTTGTTCAACTACAAATACTTCTATTCGTAAAGAAATGATGTCATATAATTCATCTATTGTTAACTTTTGAAATTCTTTCACAGTCCAGTCAATCACTACATCAAAACCTCTCATAATAATCTCTTATTTATTTTACCATTACGAGCTCAAAGGAAAAAACGAAAAACAAAGAACGTTTTATTCTTCTGACACATTAACTATAAAGTAGGCAAATTCCTTAAAAATACTTATTTGTATGAAGATTAAATGAAGGTGGGATGGTCTTGGCTATTATTACAGGTCAACAATATCTGAAACGAATCAATGCCTTAACTAACGAGGTTTGGATTGATGGAGAAAAGGTTTCGGGCAACTTCTCGGATCATCCAGCATTTAAAGGAATCTTAAAAAGCAAAGCTTCCCTATATGATTTGCAACACGATCCTAACTTTCAAGAAACTCTTACGTATTCTTTATCTGATGATGGAACCCTTTCTAATTTCGCTTTTGAACAACCTACTTCAGCGGCAGATTTAAAAAAACGACGCGAGGCTACTCAACTTTGGGCTAGACAAAGTGGGGGAACAATTGGACGTTCTCCGGACTATATTAATACTGCTATTATGACACTCGGCTCTTCTTATTCATTCTTTGAAGAACGTTTTCAAGATAATGTAAAAAACGTATTCGAGCACGCCAGGAAACATGACTTATCATTTACTCATACATTCATTAATCCACAAGTTAATCGCTCTCCTCACTATGTTGAATTTTCAAGCAAAGAGGACGTGATTGCCGCCAAAATTATTGATGAAACAGAGGAAGGAATTGTGATTCATGGTGCACGGTTGCTTGCAACGCAAGGAGGAATTACAGACGAAGTACTTGTCTTACCTGTTGGAGGAAATGCCGTTGATCCTTCCTACGTCTATGCCTTTGCCATTCCTTCTAATACACCTGGGTTGAAATTTCTTTGTCGTGAATCGTATGCCAAAAAAACTGACAGCCCGTTTGACTACCCTTTGACGTCTAGATTTGATGAAGTTGATTCTGTTGTCGTCTTTGATCACGTCCTCGTTCCGTGGGACCGAGTTTTTCTCTATAAGGATCTAAGCTCTGTTGGCCGTATTTTTACAGAGACGAATTTAAACTTTATGCTGCTCTTTCAAGCTGTGTGCCGCCAAGTAGTAAAAACAGAGTTTTTGCTAGGATTAGGAGAATCTCTTGCCCAAACGATTGCGATTACAGACTATCAGCACGTTCAAGATAAACTAAGTCAGATGATTGTCACTCGTGAAATTATGACCTCTTTGCTTTATAAAGCTGAAGCGGAAGCGACTCCTAATCGATTTGGCACGATGGTTCCTGATCCAAAACCATTAATGGCTGCGTCTAGTTATTACCAAAAAGAATATGCACGACTTGTTGAGAATTTACATTTGCTTGGTGCAAGTGGTTTTATATCTCTACCTACGGAGAATGACTTCAATTCTCCAATTGCCAATGATCTTAATCAATACTTACAAGCTAAAGGAGCTCCCGCCAAGGAACGAGTTCAGCTTTTTAGACTAGCTTGGGATTTAACAATGAGTCCTTTCGGATCCCGTCAAACCCAATATGAACGATACTTCTTTGGTGATCCGATCAGGCTTTCATCAGCTCTTTATCAGTCTTACGATAAGACTGAGTTTGTAAAGCAGATTGAGTCGTTTCTTAAACGAAAAACGTAAAAAACAAGCTAGAGGGGCTATCCTCTAGCTTGTTTTTAAAATGTAAGAATTCGAAAAGCAAGTAACAAGATTAAAACAAGTGTAACAATTAGAATGCCCCAATACATAGGTGCTTTCGAACCAATCGTGCCTTTTTTCGTTCGAACAAGAATCATTTCCATAGCATAAATAAGTACAATCGCAAGAACACCTTTAATTACATGAGTTAATGGGAATCCCCACATAGATAATAGGTACACTCCGGAAAAAATCATGACGATGTAAAATAATCGGACAATCATATGTAGAATTTTTGCACCTTTGTTCACGCCAGCTCTTATCAAGAAGTATGTTACCAAAAATAATACAATAAGAAGCCACCACGAATCTAAGTGTGCATGCTGCATACCAGTTTGCAAAACAAACCCTCCCTTAGAAAATAAACATTCTAACCCATTATAAGCCAATTGAACGTAAAATCATAATCTAGAGCTAGAAATGACATGAAATTTTCAAGAGTTTCGCTTACATTTTAGTCACCATTGAAAGAAAAACTTTAACGACATCGTAATCGCCGTATAAGAGACGACTCCAATCGTAAAAGTGACAAAATGAGCTTCATCATCTGGAGGTAGTTCATATTTCAAGACATTTAAGATCATAGCACCTGCAATAAATGCAAAAATAATCGACTCCACTAGTGGTGATACATGTAAGGTAACACCCATTATCCACCCAGCTATAATTCCTAATGCGAGAACATATCTTCCTACTTTGTTATAAATATCAGCATACTCTCTCCATAAATCATGAGCAACGGCGACAAAGTGCATACCAACAGCTAATCCATAGAATAAAGCTTGTACCCCTAATACGTCATGAGAAATAACGGTGTAGGCAACAAGCATATTATAAAAACCGAAAAAAAGAATTTGAAGCCAGAAAAGAGCTCTTGCTTTCTGTGTGTTTTGTTTTAATTGCGCTTTCCTTACAACCTTTTGGATTCCATAAAAGATTAACACCCCAAGCAGTCCGATAAAATATAACTCAGACTCCATGGTAAAATAATCACCATATTTCTTCACTAAAATTTGTTCCTTATGTAACGTTGGAAGAACATAAACAAAAACATACGAAACGGCCAGTCCTCCAGAAAAAGAAAACCATTTTAATCTTTGAATTCGACTGGATGGAATGAGTTCATTTGCGAATAAATGTATGAGAATAAATGCAAAACCCATAATGAAGGCATCTAGCGACATTATAAAATACTCCCTTAATCATAGTCTAATTATAGAGTATCCAAACGGAGCACTAGCCATAACAGTAACTGAAAAAGGAGGTTTCCGAAAAAAGTCTTCGGAAACCCCCTATAGATAACATTGCTTTAGTTTACAAGAAATCTAGTAATGCTGTAGCAATTGAGAAATAAATTAATAAACCAAGAATATCATTTACAGTTGTAATAAATGGACCTGATGCAATCGCAGGATCTAGTTTTAATTTGTTAATAATGAGAGGAACGGTCGCACCAATCACTGTTGCGATACTCAGTGTACAGAAAATCGAAAAACCAACAATCAATGCTAAAATCCAGTGCCCGTGAATTAATGTAACCGTAATAGCCAAGACAATCATACAAATAAGCCCAAGCATCAGACCTGTTCCAAATTCTCTCCTAATCATCTTGCCAATGCTGCCTTTTTTAATTGTCCCTAACGCTAAACCACGAACGGCAACAGCTAATGACTGTGTTCCTGTATTACCGGCTGAGTCCATAATAAGGGGAATAAAGGCCGCTAATAACACAATTGCTTCTAACGTTTCTTCGAATTGACCAATGACTTCTGCTGTAATAAGTCCAAAGAACATAAGAAGAATAATCCAAGGAGAACGCTTGCGAGCTGCAGTAAACGCGCTTACGTTCACATCTGTTGCCCCTTTTGCTGCAGAAATCTCTCCTAAATCCTCGGTTGCTTCTTCTTCTAAAATGTCGATAACATCATCAAAGGTGACGATCCCAACGAGATGATTTTGTTTCGTCACAACAGGTGCTGCTAAGAAATCATACTTTTTAATAAGCTTGGCTACATCTTCCTGATCCATATCATCTTGAACAGATACCACTCGTGTGCTCATGACGTTTTCAATGACTTCATCAGCTGGAGCAGTAATCAGATCTCTAAGTGAAACAACTCCGACTAATTTTTCTAGTTCATCTACGACATATAAGTAGTAGATCGTCTCCGCATCTGGCGCATCATCTCTTAGTTTTTCAATAACTTTAGAAGCTACATCGGTTGACGATATACTAACATACTCTTTTGTCATAATAGCCCCAGCTGTTTCCGGTGTATATGACATAAGCTCTTTTACTTCTTTTGCTTCTTCCTTGTTCATTTTTAATAAGATGTCTTCTGCTTTCTCACCTTTTATCTCAGCTAAAAAGTCAGCAACATCATCTGCAAACATATTATTGAACATTTCAGAAGAATAACCTTCATCTAGTTCTAGATATATTCGTTTTTGATCATCAATCTCTAATCCCTCAAAGATATGAGAGAAATCTTCGGGCGATAAATAGTCATATACTCTATGTCGTGAATCATAATCTAGTTGCACAAAAATATCGACTTGATCTGTTGGGTGCAACTCTAAAAACGTTTCACGAAACTGCTCACGATCTTCTGCTTTCAATGTATCTAAAATTAACTTTTCATATTCTTCACGGTTTTGTTCATCTAATTTTACCATTGCTCCATCCTCCTTAGACTAGGAGCCCATGTAACCACTTCTTTCTAGAAGGGAATGGACTTCTACCTCACTTATTTTTTTCAATAACTGGTAACCTATGCATTTTGCTTTTTTTGTATATGAACCATCTACATCCATTCCACATCACCTCATCTTCAAAACATATTAAAAAACACCACTCGCAAATGGAGGGTGCTTTAAAGCATGGCAAATAAACAAGTGCAACATACACTTAGCCTAATTTCCTCCATTCGTAGAGCTTTAGCACTGTGCGGCATAGGAATATATTCCAGCTACATTAAAAACCACCTTATGTCGATGGTTCCTGTTGACCCATTGGCGTCTTTGGACGTTTTTGGGCAGCAGCATATCTCCTACACAGGAGCCTCACCTAACGAGGGTTATTCAATTTTCATGTAAATAAACAAGATAAGTTTACCTTGAGCAAAATAATTGTCATTAATAAATTATATGTCCTAAAGGCAAATTCGTGAACAGATAAACGCCTATTTCCACTAACTCTAGTGCCCTTTTGTTGTGACATGAATGAATAACATGTCCTGACCTAGACTTTTCAAGTGTAAATATGCGGGTTCTGGACTATGATCCAATTCATACCACCCCCCGATTATGATTCTTCCTCTTACATGAAGACTCTATCATGCTAAAAAAGACACCTTCAACCGAATGAAGGTGTCTTTCACATCACGAAATAAGGCAGTATCATTCGTACCGATCTGGTATCATGACACAGCAAATAAGCCTTTTTAACGTCCTCCATTCGTAGAGCTTTAGCACTGTGCGGCATAGGAATAAATATTCCAGCTACATTAAAAACCACCTTATGTCGATGGTTTCTGTTGACCCATTGGCGTCTTTGGACATTTTTGGGCAGCAGCGTATCTCCAGCACAGGAGCCTCACCTAACGAGGTATTTAATTTTACATTGATGACTTTACAGCATGATAGGATATGTGTCAACCTTTAAAAAAAATAAATCCTCGCTAACAATAATTGGGAAACTGAGGTCTTATGCCCCTATACATTGATGACTCAATGCTTGATCCACTTTTGAAACTAAGTCTTTTATCGAAAAAGGCTTCAATATGTATTCTACTTGTTCAAGCTTACAGCAACTATTGTCTAAACGGGGATTCGTCGTTACAAATAGAATCGGAGTTGTAATGCCGCCTCCCTTAATCTGTGAGCATAAATGTAAGCCATTAATATCAAAAATTTCACCATTAATAATAATCAAATCATAATGTTGCTGGCTCTCGTTAAGAAATTTTTCTCCACTTTCAAAAAGTGAAACGTTCATTCCTCTTAACTCCAAGTTGTAATGAATGAGTAATGCATGCGACGGTTCATCTTCCACCAAAGCAATTCTTGGTGCTGTTTCTCTTATGAGACTCAAAGACCATCCACTCCTTATTAGAAATTTCTGTTTTTTCTTTCTAAATGTATGGTTCACCTAATTTTCACATTTGTAATTTACATTATTTATATTAATTTCTTTCACCCTTTTAAGCAATTGTTTCAAATGTAATTTATACTGTTTTTCACGAAAAAACTAAACAAAAAACCAACGATATTTAGGATCGATGGTCTTCTTTGATGATGTTGTTATCTTCTAGACAATAAGATTGCAAGGCGATTAAAGTTCACCTTGCATCTTTTTTATTCAGAAACTATTAAGGGGATTTCTTTGATTTGTACCTTCAATTGAGATCAAAATGTTTCCCATTCACTTCATAAACGACCCACTCGGCTATGTTTGTCGCATAATCCGCAATTCTTTCAATGTATCGACCTATGAACGCTAATTGGGTAATTTGGTCAATCTCAATTCGATCATCATTTAGTTTAAAAAGCTCTCGAATTAACTCTCCATACATTGAATCTACCTTGTCGTCCATTCCTGCAATTTTCTGAGCGAGTAATAAATCTGTATTTCGAAATGATTCTAATGACTCATGAATCATTTTTTGGGCCAATGTGTACATCGCCACGATCTTCACTTGAAATGTCAGAAGACTATCTTTTTTCATTCGTTTGGATTGTTTAGCAATATCAACAACTAAATCAGCTACCCGCTCTAAATCACTCGAAATCTTTAATGCTACAATTAATTTTCTTAAGTCAGTCGCTACAGGTTGTTGCCTCGATATGATCCGTGTTACTTGATCATGCATCTCAATCTCTAGCTGGTTTATAAGATAATCATCTTTAATAATTTGTTCCATTCTGTTAGCATCTGATGAAGCAAATGCTTGAATCATTTGCTCCAATATATCTTCAATTCTTGTTCCCATTTCTAAAAGTTGATGCTTGACTAAATCAAGTTGCGAATGGAAACTTTCACGAATAGCCATAGCTACACCTTCTTATCCGAATCTACCTGTTATATAATCTTCTGTACGTTTATCGGATGGATTAGAAAAAATCACATCTGTTTGATCGTATTCGACCACTTCCCCATTTAAGAAAAATGCAGTCTTGTCTGAAATACGAGCAGCTTGCTGCATATTGTGAGTAACGATAATGATGGAATAATCTTTCTTCAGTTCTTGAATTAATTCTTCCACTTTTAGTGTGGATTTCGGATCAAGCGCTGATGTCGGCTCATCCATTAAAATAACGTCTGGTTCGATTGCTAAACAACGAGCGATACAAAGACGTTGTTGTTGTCCACCTGATAACCCGTACGCATTTTCGTGAAGGCGATCTTTAACCTCATCCCATATCGCTGCACCACGTAGGCTTTTTTCAACAATTTGATCTAAGATTTTTTTGTTTTTAATGCCGTGTATTCTTGGTCCATATGCAACATTATCATAAATGGATTTAGGAAATGGATTTGGTTTTTGAAAAACCATTCCGACACGAGTACGTAAATCTTCAACATGATAAGATTTATCTAAAATACTTTTTCCACGATACGAAATATCACCAGAGATTTTCACAGATGGTACTAATTGAACCATTCGATTTAATGTTTTTATATAAGTTGATTTTCCGCATCCAGAAGGCCCAATAATAGCTGTTACTTCCTTTTCGTAAATAGACAAATTAATATTTTTTAAAGCATGATCTTTTCCATACCAAAGATTCAGATCCTTGGTGTCATAAACTACCTTTTTATCTGTTACTGCCTGTTCCATTGGTCCACCGTTTGTATGATACTCTATATTCGCTTTCTGTGACAAAGCCATTATTTTTTACCCCCTTAAAAATTAATACCTTTGTTGGAATTTATTACGAATGACAATAGCAATTGAATTTAACAAAAACAAAACAACTAACAAAACGACAATCGTAGCAGCAGCCAAATTTGCATATTCAGCTACAAGAGACGAGTCCAGTGTCCAATAATAAATTTGCATCGGTAATACGGTAAAACGGTCCATAATCCCACCAGGGAAAGGAATTAATAACGCAGGAATTCCAATTACAACGAGTGGAGCTGTCTCCCCAATCGCACGTGATAAAGAAAGAATGGCTCCCGTTAAAATCCCTGGTAACGCAGCCGGTAATATAATATTTTTAATCGTTTGCCATTTGGTTGCTCCCATTCCAAATGAAGCTTCACTTAAATGTGCAGGAACCGCACGAATCGCTTCCTGACTCGCTACAACCACAATAGGTAGTACTAATAATGACATTGTCAAACCACCAGCTAAAATGACATTTCCAAAATCCAACGCACGAACAAAAATCGTTAATCCCAAAATACCAAACACAATCGACGGGACCCCTGCTAAATTAGAGATATTTGTTTGAATGATTGAATGGATTCGTCCTTTTTTAGCATAGCATTCTAAATAAATCGCTGTTCCGACACCCACAAACATCGTAACAGGTGCAACGACAAGCATTAACCATAACGTCCCGAGAATCGCTCCCATAATTCCAGCTCGGTCTGCATTCGTTGATAATCTTCCAGTTATAAAATCCATGTTGATCCAACCGATCCCATCCGAAATCACTCTGAAAATTAAAACGGCAAGAACGATAAGGCCAAATAAAGTCGAAAGTAAAAAGGCAGTTTTCGCAAACTTATTTAAAAATAAACGAGAATTCATTTTCTTTTGAACTAATGCTGTATCTACATATTTCATTCTTAATATTCCTCCCTAAACTTACGAGAGATATATCTAGCTAGTAAGTTCATCATAAAAGTAAATACAAATAACGTCATGGCTACAGCGTATAAACTGTAATATATAGTGGATCCAGACGGGGCATCCCCACTAGAAACCTCAACAATGTATGCAGTCATCGTCTGCATAGATTGAGTAATGTCAAAAGTAAAGTTTTTCGAACTACCACTTGCAATCGTTACAATCATCGTTTCTCCAATTGCACGTGAAATCCCAAGAACAAAGGAAGCTACAATCCCAGACATAGCAGCAGGGATAATTACTTTTCTAGTCATTTCTAATTTTGTAGAACCGAGCGCTAACGCTCCTTCTCTCATCGAGTTAGGTACCGAACTCATCGCATCTTCCGACAAAGAAGCGACCATCGGAATAATCATTATTCCCATTACAATTCCTGGACTTAGTATATTGGTTGCTTGGAGTCCTGGAATAAACTCTCTTAAAATAGGTGTTACGAAGGTAAAAGCAAAGAATCCATAAACAATCGTAGGAATTCCAGCTAAAAGTTCTAGCATTGGTTTTAAAAACCTTCTAACTTTATCTGAAGCATACTCACTTAAATAAATAGCGGTCATGAGACCAATCGGAACAGCTACAAACATAGCGATTACCGAAGATATGATCGTTCCCGTTAATAATGGCAAAACACCAAATTCAGGGTTTTGACTTAAGGGTCGTAGTACCGTTCCAGTAAAGAAATCAAGAAATGGAATTCTACTAAAAAACTCTACCGTCTCACTTAATAATGTAAATAAGATTCCAATCGTTGTTAAGATCGATATTGTTGCAATAGCAAGAAGCACTTTCGGCATTACTTTCTCTAAAACATTTGTCAGACTCCGTTTACTTTTCTTTTCATCAATCATTTCTCGAACGTTAACAGCGTTCCCCTTTTGTAACGCGCTGTTTGCTTCCATCTTCGGCACCCCTTTTAGCCCCATTTCACTCATACATAGTAGAGGATGAGAACAATGAATTGCCCTCATCCTCCGAATCATGCTACTTATTTTAATCCTTCTAACACGTCAACATAAGCTAGTACTTCTTCTTCTGGTAATGGAGCAAATCCAGTTTGACCAGCAAATTCATTTACATTGTTTGCCACAAATAGGGCGAAATCTAATACTTGTGGATTTGCCTTTGCATTGTCCACATTTAAGTAAGTGAATACAGGACGAGTAAATGGTGCATAATCTGCATCTTCACCAATCGTTTCAAGAGTTGGTTCTACAGGACCATTTCCAAAATCAACATGTACAGCTTGCAATTTATCTTGGTTGTTTACGTAATAACCAAAACCAAAGAATGCAATTCCATTTACATCTTCTGATACTAAGTTCACAAGAGTTGAATATTCTTGTTGTAAGTTAACACCATCTACTAAATCTTCTTTTTCTAGAATTTTTTCATAGAAAAACTCGTACGTTCCGTGGTTTTCATTTGGTCCCATTGCGTGAATTTCCTCATCTGGAAACTCTGGACGAATATCAGACCATTTAGTCACGCCGCCATCATGCTTAAAAATCGAAATTAACTCTTCTTTTGTTAACTCTGTCGCCCAATCGTTTTCTTTGTTAATAACGAATGTTAAACCGTCTAATGCTACTTTCATCTCCATCACTTCAAATCCAGCTGCATCAGCTTCTGCCATTTCTTCATTTTTGATTTCACGCGAAGCATTATTAAAGTCTGTTCCGTTTTCAACTAAAAATCTTCCAAATCCAGCACTCGTACCAGCACGACTTACTTCAACAGATACATTCTCTTGCTCCGTGTACATATATTCTTCAGCAACAACTGACATTAAAGGGTAAACCGTACCTGAACCATCTACTACCACACTACCTTCTAATTCTGTTGTTGCTTCTTCTGCTACATCTTCAGTAGCCTCTGTTTGTTCAGAAGCTGTTTGCTCATTTGTCTCCGATGTTGTTTCTTCACTTCCACTCCCACATGCTGCTGCCACTAACATTACTGCAACCATTGCTACAAACAATAAAAGCTTTTTCACTTCATTGTCCTCCCTTTTTATATGCAAGTATTTATCGAGGAGCATGTTTCTCTCTCTCACAATTGCTAGTATAGTAGAGCAATGTTAAGCAGGTATGGTCATAATGTAAAGGTTTTGTAAAAGAAGACAACCCACAAGGATGTCCTTCCCTTGTGGGTTGTCTTCTTAGTGAAGTGCGGAGCCACTGCTTTATTTTTAGCTTATAGGAGCGCCCCTCCCCTTTAGGCGTGCAGCGTAACGATTAGAATCTTTATACAGAGGTGTAGGTTGTCTCAAACAAAAGTACAAGTGGACTCCAGGGGCCTTATTTATAAAGAATTAACCTTATATGAGGAGTAAGCGGACACAGTTAACCTAATTTACTGTAAAAATAGAATTCTTTAGCACTGTTAAGTAAAATAGGGGATTCTCTGTCCAGATAGAACAAAAACCCCCCTATAATCAGTATAATAGCGGACCCACAGTCCACTTAACTTACCATAATCGACCGGTTCCCTTTTCGCTTGAAAATCCACATTAATAATAGGGGAATTCTGTTCACATCCCAAATTCCCGCTCTATAAACGAATGACTTTCTAAAAGAAATCATAAAAAAACGGACTTTCATGCGGAACAAGTTTTTCAAAGGCATCTATAGCTGCATCGTCTCCTGACACTTCTCCGATTTCCATTAAATTCTCAGGCCGCTTATAACCAAAAAGAATAGCTGCTAGTGCATTAATAGATAAACATAGAGTACTTGCCCTCTTTTCTTCCCTTTGGCTTTTGTTCATAACCGTAATTTCTCCATCTTTTAATAAGAACGTTTGATTATTCCACGGTGCATAAGCATCCGTTATCTGTAATACGGTCTCTTCATCATCTTGCCAATTAAAACGATACTGATGTAAAAAGGCTTCCACATCGACTATTCTTGTCATAAAATATGGAGTCAGTTCCCTCTTCACTCGAGGTTCATCTAATGAAAACAATAGCGGCTCTCTTTCTTCTAAAATCATTTCGAGCTCATCAATCATCGAATCGTGCTGACAGATGTAATTCCAAAGTCCTCTTCTTGCTTCGCCATTTAATGCAACGAATTCTTCTACTTTCATTTTTTTGTCCTTTACAACATATGTGAAGTAACCGTTCAATTGTTTTGCTTGATTCGTATAAATAGCTACATGTTTATCTTTTACGATTTTCTTCCACCAGTCATCACTCCGCACTAACATTCCATTAAACTTTTTCCCGTATTGCTCATAAATTGCTTTCAGTTCTGAAACAGCGACTGAATTGCTATAACGTTGTACCTTTTCTGATGCTTCTTGTTGGAATTTCAAATCGGTATTTTTCATAGTCACGGTTAATTGATCAGTGAATAATTCCCAGCCAAACTTACGGTAAAACGCTACAGAAAAAGGGTGGAGCATCGATATTGTGTAGCCATCCTCTCTCATAGATTTCAAAATGTGGGTTAACATTCCTTTAACATACCCGTTCCTTCTATATTCTGGATATGTTGCCACCCCTGCAATTCCGCCCATCTTTATCTTTTTACCATTTAAAAAGATCTCCAATGGGAGAAAGTGAAGTTTAGCAATTAATTGATCTTCTTCTACAATTCCTATTAAATGATGATGCTTCTTCATTTGTTCAATGCGTTCCTGAACTTGCTCTTCTGCTACTGTATATTGAAACGCGTATTCTGATAATCGAACCGCTTCCTCATATTTCTCTTCCCCAATGTTGATGATTTTCAAAGTATCTCTCTCCCTCAAAGGCTTTTTTACAAACATTGTATTTCTGTTTATTTTCATAAATACCTTCTAAAAAGCACAAAACCACTCTTACATAATGTAAGAGTGGATCATTGTCATTATTATTTAACAATTAGCACGGGTACTTCTACGCGTTTTGCTATTTTGTGACTAACGCTACCTAGTACCATTGTTTGTAGTTTGTTTAACCCACGAGAACCAATCACTACACAGTCATAGTTTCCTTTATTGGCAAAGTTAACAATGGTTGGACCTGGCTCTCCTTGTATAATATGTACATTGTATGGAAGATTTTCTTTTTTTATAAGCTCCACTATTGGAGCAAGTTTCTCTTTTCGTTTTCGCTCAATTTCAAACTTGCTGTTATTGGTTAGAACATCTGTTTTCGATGTCGAACCATCAACAGAATATACAATATCAATTGCTCCGTTATGCAGTTTTGCTAAACCTACTGCTTTTTCAGCTGCACGAAATGAATGCTCTGAGCCATCGGAAGCTAGTAAAATACTTTTGAACATTGTTATATCCCCCTCTGCTACTATCTTACTTTTACCTATTTTTATCGTAATCAAACGCAAGAGTCTTGTAAAGTATGTAAAATAAAAGACAGAGGTTTCCACCTCTGTCTTGTGAAATCAGTGACCTGATGCTTTTGAAATCCCACCGATTTTATCTTTTAACTTTTCGCTTTCTGCATTTAACCCTACATAATTTACTTGAATACCACTTTGCTCAAACTTGCCTTCAATCTTATCTAAGGCCCCTATAGCGGAGTCATCCCATAAGTGGGCATTTGTTAAATCAATTTCAACATTTTTCACATCTTGCTTGTAGTCAAATTGATTCACAAAGTCTGTAACAGAAGCAAAGAAGATTTGACCGTGAATTTTATAGACTTGCTTATCTAAATGATTGACATAACTTTTCTCTACATGTACTTTTGATATTTTCGCAGCGAAGAAGATCGCACTTAAAAGAACACCGGCGAATACACCCATTGCCAGGTTATGTGTAATAACAACAGTAGCTACCGTAACGACCATAACAATTGCATCTGTACGAGGCAGTTTGTTAATGTTTCGAACAGAGCTCCAATCAAATGTACTTAAAGATACCATGAACATTACCCCAACAAGAGCCGCCATTGGAATTTGTACGACTAGGCCTCCAAGTACCAAAATTAAGAACATTAGTACTACGCCAGCTACTAACGCGGAAAGACGACCGCGTCCTCCAGATTTTACATTAATTACTGATTGTCCAATCATCGCACAACCAGCCATTCCTCCAAAGAAACCAGCTACAATATTAGCTATCCCTTGTCCCCGGCTCTCTTTATTCTTATCACTTTCAGTGTCAGTCATATCGTCAACGATATTTGCTGTTAAAAGGGATTCAAGGAGACCAACTATAGCTAGTGCAAGTGAATATGGCAAAATGATCATAAGAGTTTCTAAATTGAAAGGAATTTGCGGAATTAAGAACATAGGTAAGGCTTGAGTTAATGCCCCCATGTCACCTACTGTACGAATATCAATACCCATAAAAATAACGACGGCTGTAATCATAACAATAGCAACTAAAGCAGATGGAACAGCCTTTGTAATTCTAGGAAGTCCATAAATAATGACTAGTGTCGCTGCAACGAGCGCGTACATGACCCATGTTGCATCTACAAATTGTTCAAGCTGAGCCATAAAAATTAAAATCGCTAGCGCGTTTACGAATCCAACCATGACGGAACGAGGTACAAATTTCATAATTCTAGCGAGTTTAAAAACACCAAATAAAATCTGAAATACCCCTGTTAGTATTGTCGCAGCTAACAAATACTGCAGACCATGATCAGCTACAAGTGTAACCATTAGCAATGCCATTGCACCGGTTGCAGCAGAAATCATCCCTGGTCGTCCACCTACAAAAGCAATGACAACGGCAATACAAAACGAAGCGTAAAGCCCAACCATTGGGTCAACACCTGCAATAATGGAGAAGGCAATCGCTTCTGGGATGAGAGCAAGAGCTACGACTAGACCGGCCATTACGTCGCCTCTTACATTCCCAAACCATTCTTGTTTAATAGATTGAATGTTCAATCTAACACCTCTTTCCTATTAAGTTTTTTGTTTCTTCTAATTTCGACTTTTGACTCTCACAAAAGTCGGGGTCCGTTGTTAACAAACAGTATCTTACCATCATCACACAAAATTTCAAACTTTAATGTAAGCGTTCATCATAATTGTTTTCCTTTATTTTTCTATCATTTTCTTTATGTTTCTCTACTTCCAATAAAAAAGTCATAAAATCGCCCAAACTAAATATTGCATTACGAAGAATCAAATGAATGTTTAGAAAATAATGCAGAAAATAAAAGAACCTTGAGTTCATCACCAAGATTCTTCAGATCACTTTGTTGTTTTCTCTGTTATATATTTTATGAACATGTCACGGTGAACTTCTTTTTCTAAAATCTTTTTACAAAAATACGGATCTTGTAACAATCCACTTTCTTTGTCAGATACCACCCAAGCATTTCTTTCTGGTTGTTCAATTAACTGTTTAAACCATTCTTGTTGATCTAACTCTGCCCAAAGTTGTTCAATATCGGGATTTTCCTTTCTAATAAAAATTCTTTGAATTCCTCCTATTAGTAAACCCCCAGCTAATAAAACTAACAATAATAAGAAAAGCATGTCCATACTCCCCACTCTACCATACTAGTTTTCTATACTATTTTACTTGATAATAGAAAAAAATTGTTTACATTTATTGAGATATAGTTTTCCAATTTCTACTTACCCAATAATAGGGAGTGGGCCAACAGCTGACATGAAAACTGTTGGCCCGCTCCCTATTAAAATTAGTTTTTCTTTATTTTTAGTAACCTTAAACCATTTAATGTTACAAGCAACGTTGCACCCATATCAGCAATAATCGCAATCCATAAAGTAAGCCATCCTGGAATAACAAGAGAGAGCGCCAGCAATTTGAGCAAAAGAGATAACGTAATATTTTGCTTAATCACTCTTTTTGCTTTGCGGCTTAACAGGACCGTAAAAGGGAGTTTGGATAAATCGTCTTTCATAAAAACAATATCCGCTGTTTCTAAGGCAACGTCTGAACCAGCTCCGCCCATTGCAATTCCAACATTTGCTGTAGCAAGTGCCGCTGCATCATTAACCCCGTCACCAACCATAGCAACATGAGCACCTCCCTCACGTAACGCCTTCACATAATTCACCTTTTCATCCGGCAACAAATTTGCTTTTATATTCGTCATTCCTACTTCATTTGCAATCATTTGGGCAGACTTCTCATGATCCCCTGTTAGCAAAATGGTATTTCTTATGCCCATGTTGTGCAGAGCTTTCATTAATCCTATGCTTTCGTCACGGACCGAATCGGCAAGAGCTAGCATTCCGATTACGTTTTGAGAGGTCGCTAAAAGAACCACAGTTTTTCCATCACTTTTGAATTGCTGCACCTGACTTATAACCTCATCAGACATATGAGTCACTTCGTTTATATAGCCAACACTTCCTACAAAATAGCTCACTTTGTTTATCGTTCCTGTTACTCCCTTTCCTGTCTCAGAGTAAAAATCAGTTACCTCTTCCAAACTAGTATTCATTTTTCCCTCTATGAACGTAAGAATCGCTAAAGCGAGAGGGTGTTTGGAATTTTGTTCAAGTGAGGCCATTACGTTTAAAAATTCATTCTCCGTCGTTTGCTCTGAGACCCACATATTCGTAACCTCTGGCTTGCCTTTTGTTAATGTTCCTGTCTTATCGAACGCAACAGCGTCAACCCGACCTGCTTCTTCTAGATGGATGCCACCTTTAATCAACACACCATGACGGGCTGCCGTTCCAAGTGCGGTTACAATTGATACAGGGGTTGAGATGACTAAGGCACAAGGGCAACCAACGACTAAGACAGCGAGTCCTTGATAGATCCAACTACTCCACTCTCCTTGAAAGAAGATTGGTGGCACAACGGAAACGACAATGGCAATGGCAATAATAATGGGAGTATATACTTTGGCAAAACGATCAATGAACGCTTCTGCTGAGGCACGTTTTGCCTGAGCCTCTTCTACTAATTTCAACATTTTCGAAAGGGTTGAGTCTTCATTACGTTTGGTTATTTCTACTTCAAGCTGTCCATCTTCATTTAGCGTCCCAGCAAAAACAGTATCACCTACTTGTTTTTCTACTGGAATGGATTCCCCTGTAATAGCTGCTTGATTAATAGAAGAAACTCCTTTTTTTACAATCCCATCCACGGTTACTTTTTCTCCTGGTCGAATCATAACTTTTTCCCCAACAGCAAGGTCTTTCACATGAACGTCTCTCCACGAACCGTCTCTCCACGTTCTCGCTTTTTTAGGCGTGTTTTCAAACAACGAACTGATGGACCTTCTCGCTCGATCCATTGAGTACGTTTCTAGCATCTGGCTAATGGCAAAAAGAAAGACAACCGTTGCACCTTCTCCCCATTCCCCAATAATAGCAGCCCCTATGACCGCTATCGTCATTAATGTTTTCATATCAAACCGAGCTTGCGTTAGGTTTTTCAGCCCTTGAACAAAAAGGCGATATCCTCCAATTGCCATAGAAGAAGCATAGAAAAGAATGGCCAGAAATCCTTCCCCTACTGTTCCATGAACGATAAAACCCGAAAGAAGTAGGAGACCAGATAGGATCGTTTTCCATGTTGCAGATGATCTCCATTTAGAGCTTTGTACAATTTGTTCATCTTCTTTATATAGTTTCAGATTTTCAAAGGCTCCTTCTTTTTCTACTTCCTTTTTTGTCACATCTCCAATTACTGTAATCGTGGAAGCTTGAAAATTCACTTCTGCTGATTCAACTCCTGATAATTTCTGTACATTCCTCTCAAACTGAGCAGCACAATTGGCACAAGTAAAACCTTGCACAAGATACTTATTTTCATGGCTCATTTGCTCACTTCCTCATTTTGATGGGCAATCGCTGTTAATAGTAACGTTCGTATGTGTTCGTCATCTAGAGAATAAAAGACGAGCTTTCCTCTTTTTTCACTTTTGGCAATTCGAAGGTTTTTGAGATGTCGTAAATGATGAGAAGCTGTTGCATTGGTTGTTCCAATAATCGAAGCAACATCACAGACACACAGTTCCGTTTCTTGACAAAGTGCATACGCTATTTTTACACGTGTTTCATCAGCCAGAACTTTAAACATATCTGCAAGTAAATCAAAACGTTGATGCGCTATTTGTTCTTTTACTTTTCCTACAACTTGTTCATCATATAAGAAAACTTCACATGTTTCCGTTTGTTGTTGTTTTTCCTTCGCCATTGTGATCAGCCTCATTTCATTCAAACATTCATTTGATTATTAGTATATTCATTCATGGCAAAAAAGTGAACAAAAAAAGCAAGCATGGATTGTTCCATTACTTGCTCGGTCTTACTATATATCATAACTCTATCATCACTTTCGCAAGGGAATCAAAAAAGGGCTTGCCAAAAGGGCAAATAACAGTCCTTTTGGCAAGCCTATCTTTAACAACAGTCCGATTGTCCGAGTAACGTAAACCCGCCCTGCTTTTTATTATCGATATAGTCAAGCGTAAGCTCAGTCGTTTCTTTTTCAATCGTTTTATCAATTGCTACTTTAATTCCTTGAATCGTATTTACGATATCGTCACTTGCTGGCTCATCCAGAGACAGTCCTATTTTTGGACTACCTCAGCCCATGCCCGCGAAATAGAGCCTAATTCCCTTGGCTTTTTGCTGCTTAAGTGTTGTTTTCAAACGTCTCGCAGCTAATTCTGTTATTTGCATTCTACATCCCTCACTTTGTTAATTGTTTTACATGTTCATATCCCTTAGCAAGTTCTAATTGCCACGGGATAACAGCGACTTGGCTTGACCTCTCGGCGGCGACAAGCTTGATCCATTTTATTTCAGACTGAGCGCGAACGTTTAAGATTGCATCTGTCGTGTGCGTTGCCGCAAAACTTTGGTTAACAACCCACCAACTTGGTGTTATCTCTGCTCGAACTAAATCCTCTTGCAAACGAGTAGCTTCATGAACTGGGGTTGCCTCGGGAAGTGTCACAATTACAACATCTGTTTCTTCTT
Organism: Alkalihalobacillus sp. MEB130; assembly: GCF_032335535.1. Taxonomy (NCBI): domain Bacteria; kingdom Bacillati; phylum Bacillota; class Bacilli; order Caryophanales; family Bacillaceae; genus Alkalihalobacillus; species Alkalihalobacillus sp. MEB130. The sequence continues at coordinate 253,451 of NZ_JAOANA010000003.1, read as the reverse complement.
TATTTCTCAACCTTGGTAACAACTTTATAACAGATTCCGGCACTTCACCACTCGCTCTTTCTAACTCTTTATGATACGACTGAGCTGCGTCTAGTAGCAATAATGTATGACCCGTAGGCGCTGTATCAATGACAACAAAAGATCCGTTAGCTTGGTCTACAACATTAGCAAACGCACGAAAGACTGCGATTTCTTCCGAACATGGCGAATTCAGATCTTCTTCTAAAAAGGCCAGTCCATTTTCATCGACGGTTTCTTTCGCCTTTGTAAGCACTTCTTCTTTATAAGCTTCCACTTCAGCTTTAGGGTCGATTTTACTGACAATCAAGTTACCTACCACTTCTTTTCCAAGCACGTAAGATAAATGTGCAGCTGGGTCTGTCGTTGTTAAGTGTACAGAATGACCACGTTCAGCTAGTCCAACAGCAATTGCTGCAGCCACTGTTGTCTTACCAACTCCTCCTTTTCCCATCGTCATGACAACACCTTGCTGTTTCATGCCAATTTGTTCGATCACATCTTTTAATGCAGATGATCGTGTTAAGTTAGCTTCATTTTCTTGTTTCTGTGCAAGTGGCTCATCATTCAATAACGTACGCAACGCCGCGGTCCCTGTTATTTGATAAGGTACATAAGGAAGTTCATAAGTTGCTAATTCGGCTAGTTTCTTCGGGATGTTCTTTAACGCTTTCAATTGACGTTTATAAAAGGCTGTAGAAACAGCATCTCCCTCTACATATTGTTGTAGCTTTCCATTGATTAACAGCACTTGATTCGTTAATCCTATCTCTTTTAACTCGTCTGCTGCTCGACTTGCCTCTTGGAGAGCTGATTCGTCTGGTCTTGAAACTAAAACAAGTGTGGTTAACTCGGGATTAGACAACGCTTTTACCGCTTGGGTGTATAGCTCTTTCTTTTCGCCGAGTCCTGAAAGTGGACCAAGGCATGAAGCCCCATGCGTGCTATCTTCAAGAAAAGATGACCAAGCGGTAGGAAGCTGAAGTAAGCGAAGTGTATGGCCTGTTGGAGCTGTGTCAAAAATAATATGGTCGTATTCATTTGTTCGCTCCGGATTTGTTAAAATCGATGCAAATTCATCAAATGCCGCGATTTCAACCGTACAAGCTCCAGACAATTGTTCTTCCATTTGAGCGATAACAGGAGCAGGAAGCTTGTCACGATAAGGGCCAACAACTTTATTGCGATACGCAGCAGCAGCTTCTTCGGGATCTAGATTAATAGCATGTAACCTAGGGACATTTGGAATTGAAGTCGCACCATACCCTATTTCCACTTCAAACACATCTTGCAAATTAGAAGCAGGATCTGTGCTAACAATTAAGACGTTCTTCCCTTCGTCAGCTAAAGCAACCGCCGTAGCACAAGCAGTCGAAGTTTTTCCAACTCCTCCTTTTCCAGTAAAAAACAAATAAGAAGTTATGGTGTCCGAAGTTGGTAGAAATCGTCTGCTCATAGTAATTCAATTCCTTTAGGTTTCGTTTTTTTCTTAGTTAGCTCGCTAACAAAAATACCTGCCCACTTTGCAAATTCCTCATTTGTTGGATAACGACCTTCTAACTTCACTTCTCCATTAACCAAGATTGCCGGTAGAGCTTCTGTTCCTTTTGTATTTAAAAGTTCTTGCACTTTTGCTTCATCAATAAAGGCTTGTGGTTCAGACCCTAGATTAAAGCGTTTAATATCGATATCCTTCTTTTCTAATAAAAAAATAGCTGTAGCTACACGAGTTAATTCTGGGTCCACACTTGGACCACAAACCCCCGTTGCACAACACATCGCTGGATCATACACTCTTATCACTGACATCGCAAACCCTCCTTTAGTATAGTAAAGAGGGGTCTGACCCCCCCCTCTGTTTTTTTATTTTCCTGTTTCTCCGAATGTTTGGATGCGGTCACCAATTTCATCACGGACGCGTTGGAAAAATGCCCATTTTTCTTCCTCTGTCCCTTCTGCTTTCGCTGGGTCATCAAATCCCCAGTGAACTCGGTCTTTATTTGGTGGGGTAGCAGGACATACATCGTTTGCGTGTCCACATAATGTCACGACCAAATCCGCTTTTTTCAAGATGTCCGGATCAATTGTATCTGATGTTTGACTAGAAATATCAACACCTGCTTCTGCCATTGCTTTCACCGCATTTGGATTCACACCATGTGCTTCAATTCCTGCCGAATAAACGTCGTATTTATCTCCAAGAGATTTTTTGCCCCACCCTTCTGCCATCTGGCTACGGCATGAGTTTCCTGTACATAAGAAATAGATAATTGGTTTTGACATCATAAATAGCTCCTTTAATATTTGATTTAATTTGATATATAGAAATCCAGCAAGAAAGTTTGCCTGAATTTATAAAATGATAACTAACCATAAGTAAAGACCGACAAGGGTAATGAATAACGTAGGAACCGTTAAAATAATTCCGACCTTAAAATAATAGCCCCATGAAATCTTCATTCCTTTTTGAGCAAGAACATGAAGCCACAACAATGTGGCAAGCGACCCAATTGGAGTGATTTTCGGACCTAAATCTGATCCGATGATATTAGCATAAATGAGCGCCTCTCTCATCACACCAGTCGTATTCGTTTCCGCTATCGCTAACGCATTTATCATGACAGTCGGCATGTTATTCATAATCGAGGACAAGATTGCTGCAATAAAGCCCATCGCAATCGTTCCAGCAAACAAACCTTGTTCTGCTGACCTTTCAATGACAATAGCTAAAAGATCTGTTAATCCAACATTACGTAAGCCATACACAACAACATACATTCCGATCGAGAAAACAACGATCGCCCATGGTGCGCTCTTAATAATACCGGCAGAACTTAAAGCTGGATTCTTCGCACTAATCGTACGGAAGATCCAATAGAAAATAATCGCAATAGGCATCGCCACAAAAGAAACCGGTAAATGGATAAATTCACTCACAAAATAGCCAATTAGAAGGAAAGCTAATATATACCATGAAATCTTGAATAATTTCGGATCTTTAATAGCTTCTACTGGCTTTTTCAGTTCGTTCATATCATAATTTTTTGGTATATCTTTTCGGAAATATAAATAGAGAACAAGTATACTAGCTCCTAATGCAAAGAAGTTTGGTACGATCATTCGTGAAGCATACTCAACAAATCCGATTCCAAAAAAGTCAGCCGATACAATGTTCACTAAATTACTTACGAGTAATGGCAATGACGTTGTATCAGCAATAAATCCACTTGCCATAATAAAAGGCAAGATCATCGCTTCTTTAAAGCGAAGCGCGCGAACCATCGCTAAAACAATAGGGGTTAAAATAAGAGCAGCTCCATCATTAGCAAAGAGCGCTGCCACAACCGCGCCAAGAAGCGATACATAAAGGAACATTTTCACGCCGTTTCCTTTTGCAAATCGGGCCATATGCAAGGCTGACCACTCAAAGAAACCAATCTCATCCAAGATTAACGAAATAATTATAATGGCTACAAATGTTAACGTAGCATTCCACACTATTCCTGTTACCGTCACCACATCGCCAAAATCTACAACACCAACAATCAATGCTAATATAGCACCAATCGATGCTGACCAGCCAATCGAAAGTCCTTTCGGCTGCCAAATGACAAGAACGAGGGTAAACAAGAAAATGAGAGATGCTAAAACAACAGATGTCATAGTCTCCACTCCTTATTCTTTCTATATTTAGTCACAACAACTGACACGCAAACCACGTTTTTCAAGCTCGATTAAGCGCGCCTTCTGACTCGGAATGTGCTGTAGTAAGCTATCTACTAATGTAAAAGTTTCATGATTTTTGTTCATACGATAGAAGATCCATTGGCCTTTTCTCTTCTCTTCCACAAGTCCAATATCTTTTAACTTACGAAGATGTTGGCTTATTGATGGTTGGCTCATTTGAAACAATTCAACAAACTCACAAACACAGCATTCATCTTCAGATAGCATCGCCATCATGGTTAAACGTGTTTTGTCTCCAAGAAGTTTTAACACTTTGGCCGCTGTATCTACTTCAACAGTAGAAATCGTCTTACTCATTTCCATCATTCCTTTCTTCCACTTGACCTATTATATAATTATATACTTATATACGCAATTGATTTTATGTAAAGAAAAAGTAAAGGATAAGTAAAGGTGACTTACCTTTACTTATCCTCTTTAGAGTCTCTATTTAATTTACGACATATTCGTCAAAGAACTGATTGTACTCTTGTTCTGGAGCTAAGCCTACAATCCGTTGCACTTCTACGCCGTTTTCAAAATGGATGACAGTAGGAGTAGAATCTATGTTATAAGCATCCCAGCCTTCTTCAAATTCAAGAACGTTATATTGAACAAGATCAATCCCTTTTTCATCGGTCAATTGTACAAGTGTTGGTGTCGCTTCTTTACAAAACGCACACTTAGGACTATAGAAATAAACCGTTGCTGTTTCTTCATTCGCCATTTTCTCTGCTAATTCAGATGGCAAAATGACATTTTGATAGTTAGGATCATCAAGCAACTCGATCGTAGCAGGATCTAAGCGGTCTTTTTCAAAGGGATTGCCAGCAGCTTTTTGAGAAGAATTTATATTAGATACAACAATTAAAGCAACAAATATTAAGACAACGATGCTACCGAATAAGATGACTTTTTTCATTTTGTTGTCTCCTCCTTTGATAATTTAAGAATAAGTAAACTACAAATAAAAATAATCGTAAAAGCAGTGAAAGCAAGAAATGGGATTGTTACAAATCCAAACCAGTTAATATACTGACCTGTACACGGAACGCGTCCACATGCAGGTGCATTCTGACTAAAAAATGCTAATTTTTGTATAGCATAATGATAGCTTGATAGACTAATGCCGATAAACGATAAGACTGCAGAATAAAGGGCCACACTTGCATCTTTTTTTAGAATTCCAATAATAAAAATAATAACAAGTGGATACATAACAATTCGCTGATACCAACATAGCGTACAAGGCTCGTACATTCGAATTTGAGAAAAATACAAGGAACCGAGCGTAGCAACAAGTGACGTCACCCATGCGAAGATCGTAACATTCTCTATTTTTTTATTCATGGCTATCCTCTTTTTCTTCATACTCAATTTCAGATTTATTATACAGACATTCTACTATTAATGCTACTATCAAACATTGACAAAGCAAAGAATTCCAAACAAAAACACCACACCTGTTGGAGTGATGTCCGCTACATATTTAGTAAGAGTCCCGTAAAGGCAAGAGTGACGTCTCCTGAGTATTGTTCCTGTACTTCATTTACTAACTGACTGTGGTTCCCGTAATGCGGAAGATGACTTAAAACAAGTTTCTTCGATTTTGAAATGTTTGCTAGCTTGCCCACATCCTCACTTGTCATATGTCCATATTGAGCACTTTGATCACCTTTATATCCACTACACTCCGCCACTAATAGATCAGCTTCTGCTGCAAATTCTGCAAGTTCCGGAAAGTAACTAGAATCAGCTGTATAAACAAATGTTTTTCCTTTGCTTTCTATTTTCATCGCATAACATGGTACTGGGTGTTTGGTTTTAAAAAACGTAAAAAGAAAAGGACCGATTTGTAACGATTTGTGATCATCATAGGCTTTCGCCTTAATAACACCTTTATATTCAAGCTTAGAAAACGCTTGTTCATCATCTTGATGCCCATAAATGGTCGCCTCTTTCATATTTGTGCCCATCCCTTTATTAATGAGCCTTGCATATTGATATGCACCAATATCAGCTTGATGATCGTGATGATAATGAGATAAAACAACAGCGTCTAGGTCTGTAATTGAACAATATGCTTGCAGAGATGATAACACACCACTTCCACAATCAAGTAATATTTTATAGTCCTCTTCTTCTAGTAAATATCCGGACGTAGCCTCTCCACTTTCAGGGTATCCATGCCAATACCCAACGACTGTTAGCTTCACTTATCCTCACTTCCCCAGTTAGAATGTTGTGATGCTTCTTCAATTCGTTCACGTTCCATTAATATCGCTAGCTCTGTCATTAGCTTCTTTTGTTCATCTTCTGTTTTCGCATCTGATGCACACTCTTGTAATCGCTTTAGTTTTTGTTGTTCTTTGTTTTTATCCACGACTAACACCTTTCTTATTTTTCATCATATCTATCGCTGTACCTATTAAGGTCAAGAAAGGGAGCCTTTGCTCCCTCATTGATCACGCTCTATCCCTTATTCATTATACACACATTGCCCGTTTATAAACGTCTTTTCCACAACCGCTTGTGCCGTAAACGGATGATCACTCCAAATGACGATGTCTGCATCTTTTCCGTCTTCTAAACTACCTACTTGATTTTCTATGCCTAAATGCTCAGCAGCTCGAATTGTAATCGCTCGTAATGCCGCTTCCTCTGATAAACCAAACTTTACAGCAGTGATCGCTGATGTAATAAGATGATCAATTGTGACTACCGGATGATCGGTCGTAATTGAAAAAGGAATTCCGTGCTTTTCAAGTTCTACAAGAGTGTGCCACCCTTTGTTATTTAATTCTTGTTTTGTTCTAGATGTCATAGTAGGTCCAACCGACACACGAACGTTGTGCTTCGCTATATAGGATGTGATCAGATGACCTTCTGTGCAATGCTCAATTGTAGCTTCTATTTCAAATTCCTTTATGAGACGAAGCAATGTCGCAATATCATCTGCTCTATGGGCGTGAGCACGTAACGGAATTTCTTTTTTAAGCACCTTCACAAGTTGCTCTAGACCAAGATCTCGATTTCTTGCTTCGCCTGCTTCTATCGTTTTTTTATAATCTTGTGCTTTCATAAACTGTTGACGAAATAACGACGCCACTCCCATTCGAGTAACAGGCAATTTTCCTTTTCCTCCATGTACTTTTTTGGGATTTTCTCCGAATGCCGCTTTCATACCTGAAGGAGATTGAACGATCATTTCATCCACAACCGTTCCGACTGTTTTAACGATAGACATTTCTCCTCCTATGACATTTGCGCTTCCTGGCATAATTTGTACCGTCGTGACTCCTGACATTCGAGCATCTTCAAATCCCCTATCAAAAGGATTGATCCCGTCAATGGCGCGAATATACGGAGTTGCCGCATCCGTCGTTTCATTAAAATCATGCCCTGCTTGACCAAGTCCCTCTGAGAATACACCTAAGTGAGTATGAACATCTATCAAACCTGGTGTTATGTATTTTCCACTTACATCGATAATTTCAGCTTCAGCAGGTATCGTCAAGTCTGTTCCTATCCCAATGATTTTGCTTTGATTAATCAAAACCGTACCTGATTTAATTTCTTCCCCTGTTCCTATTAAAATGGTTCCGTTTACAAATGCCTTCATATTATCTATTCACCTCTTTTATTTCGTAAATCGAATTAATCACTATCTCTACTATACTCTGTTTTGCTGTTCATGAATAGAGAGGCACGGAAACAAAAAAAAGATCCCCCATAGCCAAAGCTATGAGAGAACTCTTTTATTATGCAGGATATACGCTCACTTGTTTGCGGTCACGACCAACGCGCTCGTATTTCACAACGCCGTCTACTTTCGCAAATAGTGTATCGTCTCCACCTTTACCAACGTTCACACCAGGATATACGCGTGTTCCGCGTTGGCGTACTAGGATTGAACCACCTGTTACAGCTTGACCGTCAGCACGCTTAGCGCCTAAACGCTTAGACTGAGAGTCACGTCCGTTCTTTGTACTACCTACCCCTTTTTTCGATGCGAAAAATTGAAGGTTCATTTTTAACATGGAATTCACCTCCCGAGTGTTTCGTTAACTTGAATATTATCGCTGTATTCTTCAGCAATCGACTGAAGGGATACGATCATCCCTTCAAGAAGAAGTTGTACTTTCTCAAATGTCACCTTTTCCAAACCGTTTGGAACATGACAGCGGAGAAATCCACCTTCGTCCTCCATTTCAATGTCAAGCTCAACACCGCACACGGCAGCAATCGCATTGACAGCTCCAAAAGAGACTGCTGAAGCTCCAGCACAAACGAGATCCTGACCATGCGGACCAAAGTCTGCATGTCCACTCATCGTAAAAGAGACAATGTTACGTTTGTCGTTACGTGTAACCTCAACCGTTATCATAGACTTAAGCGTTAATCTTCTCGATTACCACTTTCGTGTAAGGTTGACGGTGACCTTGCTTACGACGGTAGTTTTTCTTAGCTTTCATTTTCCAAACGATGATTTTCTTTGCACGACCGTTCTTCTCAACTTTAGCCGTAACTGTTGCGCCCTCTACGTAAGGAGCACCAACTTTCACCTCATCGCCACCTACGAATAAAACGTTATCGAAGCTAACTGTTTCACCAGCTTCTGCGTCTAATTTTTCGATGTAAACTTCTTGGCCTTCTTGAACCTTTACTTGCTTACCACCAGTTTCAATAATTGCGTACATACTTGCACCTCCTCATATACTCAGACTCGCCATCCCAGGTAGGCAAAAACCTTTTAGAACCTGTTCTGTGCGGTTATAGTTGTTTGGGTGCGACCAAATAACTAACAAACGAAATTGTAGCATATTTTCTTGAATTATGTCAATGTGTTTTTATTTGCTTTTAATCTTTCTAACTGAGCAACCGCTTCGTCCAAACTTCCAATGTAACGACACGCAAACTTCTCTTCTTGTAGTCGCTTATTAGGAAACGCTAAAATACGAAACCCAAGAGCATCTTCTAATCGTTTTAGATGTTCTCCTTTTTGTCCAAATAGAACAGTTGACACGTTCGCTGGAAGTTCAAGAACAATGGCTTCCTCCGCCATTCCGCGATGTTCCCAAAGTTGACGCTCAATTTTAAAAGCTTGAGCTTCATCAGAGAGGACCACTCCTTTTCCCGCACAGGTTGGACATGACTTAGATAGACTCGCCTGCAAATTTTGTCTTACCTTTTTTCGAGTCATTTCTAATAAACCAAGTCCTGTTATCCCAAGGACATTTGTCTTCGTTCGATCATGTCGTAATGCTTTTTCAAAAACATGTTGGACATGGTGTCTGTCTTCCTCTCTCTTCATATCGATAAAGTCAATAACAATAATTCCTGAGATATCACGAAGACGGAGCTGCCTAGCAATTTCTTTTGCTGCTTCACTATTTGTTTTACGGACTGTATCGTGAAGGTCTGTCTTTCCTGTAAATTTCCCCGTATTCACGTCAATGACCGTTAACGCTTCCGTTTGATCGATCATTAAGTAGGCACCATTTTTTAGCCAAATCTGTCTACGTAAGGCACGCTCAAGCTCCTTTTCAATTCCATACGCAGAAAAAATATTCTCCTTCTCACGGTACAGCGAAAGCGATTTTTGAAGTTTCGGGAACGGTTCAAGCAATTCTTTTAAAAGCTTGTACTCATCGATTCGATCAACGACAAGCTCATCGATGTCTGTAAATGAAAAGTCGCGCACCATTCGTTCAAGTAAGCCTGAATCTTGATGGATCAGTGCTGGCGCTTTCTTTTCTTTTCCTTCCTTCCAAAGCTCTTTCCACAATTTGCGTAGAAAATGAAACTCTTGCGTAATGACTTCTGCAGATTTCCTTTCACAAGACGTACGAATAATGACTCCTTCTTTATCTTCCGTAATATCTTCTCCTATATCACGCCAGCGTTCACGCTCTGCTTCGCTCGAAAATCGGCGGGATACCCCTACATAATCGCCTTCTGGCATGTACACAAGAAATTGTCCTGGAAACGAAACGACCCCTGTTAAACGAGGTCCTTTTGATCCAAATCCTTCTTTCGTTACTTGGACTAATAACTCTTCTCCTTGTTTAACAAACTCCGAAATGCTGCGCTTTTTTTTCTGTTCTTCATCTTCTTGTGATAAATGAAAAGACAACAAATCATCACGATACAAAAACCCATTTTTGTCACGACCGATATCTACGAAAGCTGCCTGCATTCCTGGTAAGACGTTGACTACCCTTCCTCTATACACATTGTTAACGATCCTATTCTCAAGTGTGCGCTCAACCATTAGTTCAACGACACGGTCATTCTCGACAACAGCCGCTCGCCGTTCTCTTGTTGCCATATTAAAATATAGTTTCTTCAATGAGAAATGCCCCTTTAATTCACTTTTCTCCATTGTACCAGTTTCAAATCGAAAAGTCGTGAACCTATGTAGGGCACACGACTTTTCAACTACGTTTTTATATCGTTAACAAGTTGAGAAAGAGGTTCATTCGGCTTGTTAGTTGTAAAATGAATATCTAGCAAATCTTTTTCTTCTATCTCATGCGCTCTCCCTGTTTGTGTATGAAACACTTTATACAAGTGATACTGCCCTCTCTTCAGTCGTTTCATTGCCTCTTTGAGCGGGATTGTATCTCGAACTGCTATGACTAATATTTCTTTTGTTTTTTCCATTTTTGCTGAACGGCGTGCCATCAGAAAACGCATGAATCGATAATGTCGCTGTTTCCATTCCAAGTAATTGGTAAGGAGAAGGAATGAGATGACAACCCATAAATTCAAATGATAAGGAAACCAAATAAGACTAATGAAAATCAGAACAAGTAAAACAAAAAAGGATGTCCAACGTGATACTGTAAGCGCCTGTACATATGGGAACTGGTACGTACACCAAAGTTGCACAAGGCGTCCCCCATCTAAAGGCAGAATAGGAATTAAATTAAAAAGGAGAATCATTGTGTTATGCCACAGAAAAAGATGGTGATCCGTGCTAGTCCAAAATGGAAACTGAACTAAATAGTACGACAGAAGCATCATCCAAATATGTTGAATCGGACCTGCGATAATAACAATCAGCTCTTCATGAAAAGGCCGGTTCCCGACATCTTCCACTTCGGCCACTCCGCCAAATGGCAACAGTTCAATTTTATTAATTCGCCATTTGAAAAAGTGAGCTGCCATTGCATGACCCATTTCATGAATAAACACAATGAAAAAAATCATTAACACTTCTCTAAAGTAGCCAGTAAAGACACCAATTCCGAGGACGAACCAAAATAATGGATTAACTTTAATCTTTGCTACTAGCTTTCTCATATTACTCAAACGAAATAACTTCGCTAGGGTTAATATATGTTTCGCCGTCCTTTAGCGCAAAGTAGAAAATCCCTTTTTGTGCTTCTTCATTGGTGGAAACTGTTCCAACTTTATATCCAGCTTCAATATGATCATAAATATTTACTTCCACTTGATTAAGCATTCCATAAACCGCTTCTGTTCCATCATAATGCTTTACCGTTACGGTTTTCCCAAGATTCCCTCCTTCTTCATCAGCCCCTACCCTACTTACTTGTCCTCCTTTTACTGCCTCAATTTCTGCATTCATGCCGGTCTCAATGAGTATCCCTCTGCCATCTTTATCAAAGTCTTGACTGATCGTTCCTGAAGCTGGGACAGCATACACCATTTCGACTTGCTCATTTGGATTGCCTTGAGCCATATCCTGATTAGCTGGCAAAAGTGCTAAAGGGCGCCCAAACTGATTTTCATACCAGTTTGCAATAGCCGCAAATTGAATTTCCTGTTCATAGGTTTGCTGAACAAACTGCTTTGCCCCTTCTGCTTGAGGCACCGTCGACTGAAACAAAATAGCTGTCATTAGAAAAATACAAACCGCAGCCATTAAACGAAACAGAAAAAAATCTCCTTTAGGAGTACTAATTTTAGGCCCTTTTTCATGTGGAGAAGGTGGAATATAAAAATCTGGTTCTTCTCTAGCGTCCTCATGACGATTCATGAGCATCGGCACAGTCCGCTCACGCTGTTTCACATTATGATCGATTTGACGTCGTCTATTTTCTAATTTTCTACGTACCTTATTTAGATCCTTGGACATATGCTCCCCCATCCTTTTTCTCACTAGTTTAGTTAACTATATGACTTGTCCGGGTTCGATATGACATAATAGAGATAAATACAAAAGGACGCCCTTTCCTTTTGTATTTATCTCTATTCACTGCGCGGAGCCGCCGTTATGGTTTTAGCTTTTTGAGCGGGTTTCTCAAAATGCGTACGGCGAGTGGAGCCAGTGACACTAGGTAACCACTACATAAGGCCTTATTAAAACTATTTCAATATGAACAAACAAACGAGAGGAGCCTGAAAATGAAAAAAAGAAAACTTGGAAGCTCTGATTTATTTGTAAGTGAAATAAGTCTTGGTTGCATGAACATTGGTACAGAAATGAGCCAAGCTGAAAAAATTGTGGAAACAGCGTTAGATAACGGCATTAATTATTTAGATACGGCTGATTTGTACTATCAAGGGCTTAATGAGGAACTAATTGGCGAAATCGTAAAAAGGAAACGTAATGATATCATTCTTGCCACGAAAGCAGGCAATCGATTTGAACAAGGAAAAGATGGCTGGAGCTGGGACCCTTCAAAAAAACATATTATGACTGCCGTCAAAGATAGTTTACGAAGACTACAAACAGACTATATCGACTTGTATCAACTACACGGAGGAACGATCGAAGACAACATTGATGAAACCATTGACGCGTTTGAGCAATTAAAAAAGGAAGGAGTCATTCGCTATTACGGAATTTCCTCTATTCGTCCAAATGTCATTCGGGAATATGTAAAGCGTTCTTCTATTGTTAGTATTATGATGCAATATAGTTTGTTGGACCGTAGACCTGAGGAATGGTTTGCTTTCTTAGAAGAAAATGAAGTAAGTGTAGTCGCTAGAGGACCTGTGGCAAAAGGACTACTGACGAACCGCAAACTAGAAACAATGTCTCCAACGATAAAAGAAAAAGGTTATTTGAACTACTCATACGAAGAACTCGTTTCCTTCCGTGCTCGTGTTGAACAAGAGGTACTTCAGGGACGCCCACTCCAAGCGTTTGCCTTGCAGTATTGTCTACACTCTCCCGTGGTTGCTTCCGTTGTAGCAGGAGCAAGCAGCGCTGAACAGGTACAGGAAAACATTCAATCTGTCGAATCGACGACCATTACAACAGACGAAATTGCTTGGTTAAAGCAGGCGACGAAGCAAGATGTATACGAACAACACCGTCAGTAGACACAGCATCGATTTACAGCACTAAAGAGGGGTCTGACCCCATTCCCTTATAAGAAAGACTATTTTGAGATCTCAAAATAGTCTTTCTTACATACATTCGCTATACGCGAACTTTATCCATAAGTATTTCTTTCATAACAGATCCGAGTTCAGGAAGAATGATTCGATTCATAGCTAGTTTAATCGCTCCTGTTGGTCGAGGCATTGAGAAGATTGCCTTCCCGTCACGTACACCTGCAATTGCACGACTTAAAATCGCAGCTGTACCGATTTCTTCTTGAAAGCTTAAATGGCGAAATAATTCTCCAAAACCTGGCATCTCTTTGTCTAAACTATCTCTAACAGCTTCATGCGTCGTATCATGAAGGGCAATTCCTGTTCCACCGGTAATTAAAATTGCATCAACATCTGCTCGAATAGCAGCAATTTTAATCCAATGTTGAATTAAGCTATACTCTGCATTCACAATCTGGTATTCCGTTACGCAGTGACCTTCTTTTTCTAACATTGATCTGATTAGTGCTCCACTCTCATCATCTTCATATGAACATGAATCTGTAACCGTTAACACCATACAACGAACGCTCTTTGTAGTTTCTTCCAAATGTTCTTCCATCATCGTCATGTATTTTGGCCTCCTATTTTTTAAAAACCACATTCTCGAGAATAATCATAACATAGCCCTCTTCCTTATTTGCCGATCTTTGCCAAATAATTGGTACGGTGCTCAGAAAGTGAATGAACAGAAGCGTTACGAAACTCACCGCCTCTAACGCAAGTTACACAAAGATAATCAAGTCTAAAGACAAAATATGAATGTTTCATTTATAAGTTTCCAGAGCCGTGTACTTGAGCATAACTAGACAAAAAAAGAGCAAGTGCCTCATACAAGACACCTTGCCCTTACATCATCAAAATTATCGTACACTAAATAACTTTTTAATTTTGGCAAACATCCCTTTTTGCTCATCAAGTGCCATAAGAGGGACGGTTTCGCCAAGAATTCGTCGTGCAATATTGCGATAAGCAATCGACGCTTTGCTCGTTGTATGAAGTGCAATAGGTTCACCTTTGTTTGAGTGCTTAATGACTTCCTCATCATCAACTACGATGCCTAGAAGGTCAATCGCTAAAATGGAAGCAATTTCGTCAACATCTAACATGTCTCCATTTTTCATCATGTGCCCACGGATCCGATTGACAATCAGCCTTGGAGCTTCAACATCCTCTTGTTCTAACAGCCCGATGATTCGGTCTGCATCACGAACCGCAGACACTTCAGGTGTAGTAACAACAATGGCACGATCAGCTCCTGCCACCGCATTTTTAAAGCCTTGCTCTATACCAGCAGGGCAATCAATTAGAACATAATCATACTCTTGCTTTAATTCATCGACAATCACTTTCATTTGTTCAGGTTCAACAGATGTTTTATCTTTCGTTTGTGCAGCAGGTAATAAGTACAAGCAATCAAAACGCTTGTCCTTAATTAACGCTTGTTTTAACTTACAACGACCTTCTATTACATCAACGAGATCATATATAATTCTATTTTCAAGACCCATGACAACATCAAGATTGCGGAGTCCGATGTCTGTATCCACTAAGCAAATTTTCTTCCCCGAAAGCGCAAGGGCAGTGCCGATATTAGCTGACGTTGTTGTTTTTCCAACGCCACCCTTTCCACTTGTAATGACGATTGCCTCTCCCACGTTGATGACCCCTTTCTATAAAAACGTTATTCCAACGTACATAACCTCTAATTGGTTAGAATGATAACTTATACAAGAAGCTGTGCTTCATTTTTTGCAAGATTCGGATGAGTTTGAACAAGTTGTTGCACTCGTCCAACTTGAAATGATTTTTCTTTATCTAAAAACGCACTAGCCATCATCTGTTCCATTCTCTCCTCTGCTTCAAATTGCTTAATCTCACCCGCAATTCGTAGTTGAGAAGGAGCCAGAAGAGAGGCAGATATAACTGCTTTCTCATTGCCTTCAAAGCCAGCATGTGCAATTCCTCGTAGAGCTCCCATAACATAAATGTTTCCTTTGGCCATCAGTGTGCCACCAGGGTTAACATCCCCAATTAATAATACATCTCCGTTCACACGGAGTACCTGGCCAGAACGAACAATACGCATTAATGTAACCGTTTGGGATTCTTGACGCAATTTCTCTGATTCTTCCTTTGATAGAACACGAGATTCAAAGTGTTGAACAGCTAAATTACGCCCTTCCGTAATCACACTTTCCAGCTCAGCCTGCTGATGTTCTTGAAGAAAGCGATAACCGATATCGACTTTTACAAGAACATCAGGACCCTCTGCTTGTTGATAATGCTTTGATGATAATTTTTCGATTAATTCTTCTAATAAACTCTCATAAGAACAGCTATCATCTAGTAAGAAGATTAGCCCTTCTTTTGTACCTTTTATCGTAACATTTTGCTTCTTTTGAACCATAGTTGTGTCCACCTCAGCCTCACTCACCTTCGTTGCTACCCTCTAGTACGTTCACTTAACCCGAGTAAAACGTGAAAACAGTGATATTACGTTATTCAACATCAAGATTCTAAAACCCTTCTTCCTATGAAAGAAGATGTAAGAAAAATCGTATTTTTTGTCGTACGTTACCTTTCACGTAGACTAGCCTGTCTTTCAACATGAGAAAACAAGCGTTTTACAGGATAATAAATGATTATGGCAAATACCATATTTAAGAGCATACTTGGCCAAAAGCGTTCATGAAAGAACATCAATGCTCCCATATCCGTAATTCCAATCAACCTGTACAGTCCGTATTGATAATACTCAAATAAAGAAAGCGCCGCTGCTACTAATACTAAATGCAACAAGAGAGAATCTTGTATTTGTTTATATGAATACGCAAATGCATAGCCAATGACACCAAATCCGAACATGTACACACCTAAAAGCTGGGTATACACAATGTCATAAATCAAACCAAATGCAATTCCATAAAGAATCGAACTATTACGACCAAAATGAATGCCAATAAAAACAACCATAACAACTAAAAATCGCGGAACGATTGTTACATCAATATCGTGATGAGACGGTGTGATAATTTGAAACAGAGTACCTTCTATTACCAATAACAAAAAGATGAATGCTGGGATATAGAAGCGACTCACGATGGTTCCTCCTCAAGTAACTCAGGCGCAAGGGATGTACTCGTTCGCTCAATAATGTAGACATAATCCAATGCATAAAAATCAGCCGTTGGTTCGATATAAGCATTCTGTGTCAATCCATACTCATCTGGTTCTACCCGAACGATTTCTCCAATTAAGAGCCCACTAGGATAGACGCCCCCTTTTCCAGAGGTCATAACCATTTGATTTTCTTCGATCTCCGCTTCAATATCGATCTTACGCATAATGAGTAACCCTGAATCAGCATCATATCCTTCAATAAACCCATACTCAGGTTGATCCATTGAGATCATGGCTGACACTCTGTTCGTACGATCATTATCCGATAAAAGTTGAATTCGAGAAGAGAACTCACTCACTTGTTTCACTTTACCAATTAGTCCACCTTTAGAATCGATCACACCCATATTCGGCTCAATTCCATCATCAGACCCTTTGTTCAACCCAATGTACTCGTCCCAGCGATCTGGACTACGATGAATGACAACAGCTGTTCTCATCAAGTAATCGTTCAAACTTTCTTCCAGTTCTAGCATATCTTTTAACGTATCATTTTCATTTCTAAGCAAATTTCGTTCAACCGAAATTTGGGCATATTCTTCTAGCCTTGCTTTTAGCAATTGGTTTTCTTCATAAATATGACGGATGTCCCGAACATTTCCAAAGAAACCCGCTACAGCGTATGCGGGTTTCGTAAAAATGGTCTGCACCCATCCAACAGCATCTCGTACGACTTGTTCTGGTCCGGTGACTTGTTCTCTGTCTGAACGCGAGTAACCGATTAAACCAACCAAAATGATAATGCTGACTAGAAGAATAATTAATTTTTTATTTGAAAAAAAGGATGGCATGCCGGACACCTACTTACAATTTTCTATCTGATCGTGACGTGATCCCCGCTTTTGAACGGAATAAGTGTAAATTCTCAAGCGCTCTTCCTGTACCAATTGCAACACAATCTAACGGATTCTCTGCAACAAGTACAGGCATGTTCGTTTCATCACTTAGGACACGGTCAAGGTTGCGAAGTAGTGCTCCACCACCTGTTAAAACAATACCTCGGTCCATAATATCTGCAGCAAGCTCCGGAGGAGATTGCTCTAACGTATTTTTCACAGATTCAATAATTGTTGCTACCGTATCAGCTAATGCCCCAGCAATTTCTTCTGCTGTCACCGTGATGGTTTTCGGTAAACCAGTTAATAAGTCTCGCCCACGGATATCCATGTCATCGACCCCTTCTGGAGCACCTGCAGAACCAATTTCTAGCTTTAGTGCTTCAGACGTACGTTCACCGATCATTAAATTATACTTTTTCTTAATGTATTGGATAATAGCTTCGTCCATTTCATCCCCAGCTACCCGAATCGATTGACTGGTTACAATTCCACCTAGAGATATGATAGCTACTTCCGTCGTACCTCCACCAATATCAACGACCATGCTACCCGTCGGTTCCCAAACTGGGAGGTCTGCACCAATAGCAGCAGCAAAAGGCTCTTCAAGTGTATAGGCTTCTTTCGCACCTGCTTGTTTCGTTGCATCTTCTACTGCACGTTTTTCTACCGCTGTAATCCCTGATGGTACACATACCATGACAGAAGGTTTACGCGTAAAAATAGAGCGGTTTTTTAGTGCTTGTTGAATAAAATATTTGAGCATCGTTGCAGTCGTATCAAAATCTGCAATAACCCCGTCTTTCATTGGTCTAACTGCAACAATATTCCCAGGCGTTCGACCAATCATATTTTTCGCATCGTTCCCAACCGCTTCAATGGAGCCAGTATCTGTACGTAATGCCACAACCGATGGCTCACGAACGACAATCCCTTTTCCTTTTACGTAAACGAGCGTGTTTGCTGTCCCTAAATCAATTCCAATATCTTTTGAGAACCCACCAAACATCTATGTATCTCCCTTCATACAAATCCGAAATCATAACCTTCATTATAACGAATAATCATAAAAAAAAATAGCCTAAGTTCCCCAAGTTTTTTTAAAAAGCTTCCTGGCCAAACCATTCATTGCCTTTTCCCCTTCAAAACGAGAACTTAATACCCAACTCCTTCATAGAAAAAGGGCAACATCCCTATGTTACCACTCTCTCTCTAGGATCGCTATCCTTAGAATAGCTTACTTCGTGACAATTTCTCGACTACCCACTCATTATATGACATATCCTTGTTCCTTCAGACTAACAAATTTACGATCACCGATAATGATATGATCAAGCAGTTCAATGCCTAACACTTTTCCGGACTCGGCTAACCTCTTCGTTACTTCAATGTCTTCTCGACTCGGAGTTGGATCTCCACTAGGATGGTTATGCAAACAAATGATAGATGCTGCCGATCGACGAAACGCTTCTTTAAAGACTTCACGAGGATGCACAATGCTTGCGTTCAAGCTGCCAATAAAAATGGTCTTCCTTATAAGCACCTGATTCTTTGTATTTAAATACAAGCAATCAAAATGCTCTTGGTGAAGAAAACGCATGTCCTCCATAACAAAATTGGACACATCCTCAGGAGAGCGAATAACATAGCGTTCATCGGTTTGTACATTATGAATACGCCTGCCAAGCTCAATGGCAGCAGCTAGTTCAACTGCTTTCGCCTCCCCAATTCCATTAATCGACCTAAGCTCTTCAATGGCCGCATCTTTTAATAAAAGCAAGCCATCAAATTTAGCTAACAGATGTTGCGCCACTTGTAATACCGATTCTTTCTTTGTTCCACTACGAAGGAGAATCGCGATAATCTCCTGGTTTGTTAATGCTTGAGCCCCTTCTTGTAACAACCTCTCACGCGGCCTTTCTCGAACGGGAACGTCTCGAATAAGAAATGATGAGTGAGACAGAGGAAACACTCCTTTCTACTGTGCACAAAAATGGAGATATTATGAAATGATTTACATGTTTGGGGTAATACCTAATTTTTTTAATTCTCTAACGGTTCGAGCTAAAGGCAATCCAACTACAGAAAAATAATCGCCAACAATTCGTTTCACTAAAAATGCACCAAACCCTTGAATGCCATAACTACCCGCTTTATCAAACGGCTCGCCACTTCGAATGTACATTTCCAGTTCCTCATCTGATAATGGATAGAACTCGACATCGGTTTTCTCATAAAACGTGACGGTTCCCTCACTTGAAGAAAGCGCTACACCTGTGTATACGCTATGAGTTTGACCAGATAACATTTGCAGCATGGACTTTGCATCGTTCGCGTCCTTTGGCTTGCCAAGAATATGCCTTCCAAAGGCAACAACAGTATCAGAACCAAGAACAATGGCATCTTTCTGATTAGACCAAACGTCTTCTGCTTTTTGTTTAGCTAATTGCTGCACAACTTCCTCAGGAGTTAATCCCTCCTCTACGATTTCTTCAACTGTACTCGTTTCGATGGAAAATGAATAATGAGCTTGTTCTAGTAGCTCTTTACGCCTCGGGGAACCTGAGGCTAAAATGAAAGATTTCATGAAGGGGTCACCTCTACAATTTTGTTTTTCTTTATTGTACAGGGTTAAAAGTAGAATACCAAATTCTTCATCCTCAATCAGTAGGTATGGCAGATAATCAAACAGACGCAAACAGCAAAAAGGATGAATCCTAGTGATGATTCATCCTTTCTTCGATTATCTCAATGCCTCAACAACGAGCTCATAATTAACTAACGCATCTAAAAGAGCTTGCTGAGATTTCCATAATTCATCTTCTTCCTTTGAATCAACATACGCTGCAAGCTTTTTTCCTGCTAAGACTAGATTATCTCCTAACGCCAATGCATGATCTTGAACGGATTGATCCATGTTTACAAAAGCTTGATCACGATCTGCTTGCAAACTTGCCGTCGCTTGATCTAGTTGACCGATTCGCTCAGCCGTTAATAAAGAACCTCCTCCAAACCCATCAACTGTTAATTGAAGTAATTCTTTATAATGAGAAATGGCATTTGTAAACCATGCCGTAACTTCATCAGCTTGTCCTGTAACCGCTTGTCCATCAACTTGATATGATTTCAAATACGTATCTTGCCCATATCCTTCATACAAAGAACCTATTCTTGTCGCTTGGGCTCGGTCTCCTCCTGCCCCGATAAACATATAAATTGGATCCGTTGTTTGAGTTAACGTAGCAGCTAACCCTTGCTCTTGTATCTTCTCAACAATTTCAAGACCAGTTGACTGTTCTCCAAACGCTCCACCTTGAACAACTTCAAGTGTTAAAACAGGAAGAGAATTTTCTCCTGGTTCAGAGAACGTTGGGATTGCCCCAGTTGTTTCACTCGTCTCAGCAATGCTTCCTGTGTTCCCTGTAAATACAGTTAAAACCATAAAACCAAGACTGAGTCCAACCACCACTGCCGAGAACAACGCGACAACTAGCATGACCGGAAATTTCGGTTTATTTCTATAAGGAGAAGGTTTCTTTTTTCTTTTAAATGGTAGTTTCGGACTTTTCTCGCTAAATCCGTCGTCCCAATATGGTTGATCATTTCGTTTTCTTTCTTCTTGTCGTTTCCCAAAATCTATGATGTTATCTGGTTGAGGAATGATTTCTGCATCATCTACTATTTCGTCACGAGCCGCTCCAATTTCATCTTTGCTATTTGAATCTACCTGTCGCTCTTTTACCTTCTGTTCTTTGCCATTTAAGCGGACCGATATAGTTTGTTTTTTTTCTTCTTCCACGAACGTCACTCCTCTCTTCTAGCCTTCTTACTTCTATTCTATTAAAAATGATCACTAGATAGAACTTAAATCTGGAGTTTTTTTCAATAGTATTTTCCATTTTAAACTTCCTATGAAAAGGATCACGAAAAGGAAATCAAAAAAAGACAAAGTCTAGTAGTGACTTTGTCTTTTTTCTCATAAAAATAGTTGTAAATACCAATGAATCAATTGACTCCCAAAGAAGTAACAAGTTAATGCCGCTAAAACAATAAAAGGTCCAAATGGAAACGGGGTCCCTCTTTTGACCTTCCCAGTAAGCAACCCAATCACTCCGTAGATGGCTCCGTAAAAGGAAGAAAGGACTAAAGTAAGAAGCGTAAGTTGAAACCCCAGTACAATACCAATGACTCCAAAGAGCTTAATATCTCCTCCTCCCATTCCACCGCGACTAACAAGCGCAATCAACAATAAAACGAGAAATCCTGATATTGCGCCCAAAAGGAAATCCCACCATGGATCTAGAGGGGCAACGAACACTCGTAATAGAATGAGAATCGGTAAGAAACATAATAGGATTTTATCTGGGATGATCATGTAACGGATATCAGTAACCGTGATAATGATAAGCATAGAACAAAATAACAAAGAGACGAGCAGTTCATAACTTAATCCAAACGTTAAGAAAGAAAACAAAAATAGCAATCCTGTTGTGAGTTCCATAAAAGGATAGATAGGAGAGATTTTCGTTTGACACCCTCTGCATTTTCCTTTAAGAAACAAGAAAGAAAAAACAGGGACCAAGTCTTTGCCCGTTAGTGTTCTAGAACACGTCGGACAATAAGAACGCGCAGGAGAGAGAATAGACTCCTTTTTAGGTACACGTATCCCAACAACATTATAAAAAGACCCTAGTATCAAGCCCAAAACGAAAAAATAAAAAGCTAATACCACTTCCATCGCAACGCCTCCTTCATTCAACCATTCAATTTATCAAATTTGATTGTAGATGGAGTACATAGGAAGAAGGGCAGCAAGTAAGATCACTCCTACGATCAAACCTAATAATACAATCATAACGGGCTCAATAATTGAACTAAGCCTTGATGCCATTTGTTCTACATCATCTTCATAAAAATCAGCTATTTTTTCTAGCATGACATCTAATTGTCCTGTTTCTTCACCGACTTTGATCATATGAGTTACAATTGGTGGAAAAACCCAGCTTTGTGATAAAGGCTTGGACAAACTCTCCCCACTTTGCAGTGATTCCTTTGAAGATGACAACACTCTTCCTACTACCTCATTATTGGCAATTTCTGAGCTCATTGATAATGTTTGCAACACGGGAACCGAACTAGCAAATAAAGATGCCATTGTTCGCGTAATTCTAGCCATAATGGTTTTTTGAATTAAAACTCCAAAAATGGGTATTCGCAACTTTATTAAATCAAGCATATAGCGTCCTTTTGGCTTCTGCTTGACTGCTATAAAAGAAAGAACTCCTAATAAAACAAATAAGAGGACTACATACCACTGCTGCAGCAAGAAATCTGAAATTGCAACAATGATCAAAGTCGGCAGAGGCAATTCTCCCCCAGCTTCTAATAACGTTTCTAACATCGATGGAAGCACAACCGTTAACAAAAGTATGACCACAATCACAGCTACAATTGAAACCGCGATTGGATACATGAGAGCCGTTTTTACTTTTTCCCTAACTTTCCTCTCTTTTTCGTAAAATGTAGCCAAGCGGTCCATGACTTTCTCGAGATCTCCACTAACCTCTCCGGCCAAAACCATATTCACAAATACACGATCAAAAATTTTCGGGTACTGCTTACAGCACTCAGATAACGGTTTTCCTGAACTTAGATCAAGATAGACTTCTCCAAGGGCCTTTTTAAAGACTTTTGATGTGGTTTGATCAGAAAGAATTTTAATAGAATCAGCAATGGTTGTGCCCGCACGTAACAACGTTGCCAGTTGCCGGCAAAAAAGGACAAATTCTTGATTTTTAACAGGTCTTCCTAATGAAAGCTCTGTGTTAAGAAACGTTTGCTTTTGCTCTTTTAACTCTGAAATATACAGACCTTTGACCTTTAATTCCTGTAAGGCCGCTTCATAGGAGGTCGCATTGATCTTGCCTTTTAATTCTTTCCCCGATTTTGAGTTAAAACCTTTATATAGAAAGAGCATCTGGTTTCTCCCTTTCCTTCCAATAATTAAACATGATGGTCCCAACCTGGTACATATTCATCAGCGTCCAAAGGAGTCACTTGGCCAGATTTAACTAATTCAGTTACTGCCATATTCATCGATTGCATTCCCTTTGCTCTATTTGTTTCAAGGACGGTTCTTAATTGATGAGTCTTTTCTGAACGAATTAAATTGGCAACCGCGCTGTTATTTACGAGTATCTCTAATCCAGCAACACGTCCAGAACCATCAGCCAAAGGAAGCAACCGCTGTGTAATGACTCCTGCTAAAGTGCTTGCTAATTGAGTACGTATTTGTTGTTGTTGCTCTCCTGGAAACACATCTATAATTCTCTCAATCGTTTGTGATGCACTAGATGTATGAAGGGTTGCTAACACTAAATGCCCTGTTTCAGCTGCCGTAATTGCTGTTCGTATCGTATCAAGATCTCGCATTTCCCCAACTAAAATCACATCCGGATCTTGACGTAACGCTGCCCGTAATCCAATGGAAAAAGACTGACTATCTAGTCCAATTTCACGCTGGTTCACCAAGCTTTTTTTGTGATTATGCAAATATTCAATTGGGTCCTCTAACGTTAAAATATGCTTACTATAATTTGAGTTAATAAAATCAATCATTGCCGCTAATGTCGTTGATTTTCCACTTCCCGTTGGCCCTGTCACAAGTACTAAGCCTTGTGTTTGTTTTGACAAAGAACGTACGATTTCTGGAAGCTGTAACTTTTCCAACGATGGAATCATGCTGTTTATCGTTCGACAGACGATTCCGATAGCTTTTTTCTGTTTAAACATATTCACACGAAAACGACAAACCTTTTTTAACTCATAGGAAAAATCAATTTCTCCTATTTCTGAAAATTGTCTGAACTGCTCTTCTGACGCGATTTGTTTTGCTAGCTCTAGCATATTGTCTCTAGTCAGCTCTTGGGTGCCTACTTTTTTTAGGGATCCATTTATACGTACAATAGGTGTTGTCTGTATCGTTAAGTGAAGATCTGAAGCACCATTTTGATAGGCAAATTCTAATAGTTTATCTATCTCCATATCTGTCCCCCATCCTCTTTACTCGACTGTCACTCTATAGACCTCTTCAAGTGTTGTTAAGCCTTGAGAAACTTTCATTAATCCGTCCTCAAACATCGTAACGAACCCTCTTTGCATCGCGTATTGTCGGTACGCGCTATCTCCATTTCGTTGAGCAATTAACTCACGTAACTGATCATCAAGTGGCAACGTTTCTTGAATCGCTATTCTTCCTTTGTATCCCGTATTACTACAAATTGGGCACCCTGTCCCTTTCACGATTGAATCCATTTTCATGCCTCTTTGTATGAAGAGCTCTTTCTCTTCAGAAGACAACTCATGTGGCTCTGTACAAGATCCACATACTTTTCGTACCAATCGTTGCCCAATGACCCCAATGAGTGAAGAAGAAATAAGAAAAGGTTCAACACCCATGTCCATTAACCGACTAATCGAGCCAATCGCATCATTCGTATGCAATGTACTTAATACTAAATGTCCCGTCATAGCAGAACGAAGAGCAATTTCGGCTGTTTCAGTATCTCGTATCTCCCCGACCATGATAATATCTGGATCTTGACGCAAGATCGAACGTAATCCTGTTGCAAACGTCATTCCAATATTCGAATTGACTTGCACTTGATTTATTCCTTTTTGTTGATATTCAACCGGATCTTCTACGGTAATAATATTTACATCATCCGTATTCAAATGCTGAAGAGCAGTATACAACGTCGTAGATTTCCCTGAACCGGTTGGCCCAGTTACTAAGACAATTCCATATGCACTTCCAATCATATTTCGAAAGGCTTTCTCATTTGATGGAGAAAACCCTAATTTTTCAACACCAAAAGAGACATTCCCAACGTCTAATAAACGGAGAACTACTTTTTCCCCAAATAAAGTTGGTAAAATGGCAACACGAATATCAATCTTTTTCAAGTCAACATCCATTTTAAACCGTCCATCCTGAGGCAACCTACGCTCAGCAATGTTTAATTTCGTGAGGATTTTAATACGAGAAACAAGAATATTTTGCATATCCCTCGGCAATGTACGTTCCGTTCGAAGTACTCCATCTACTCTAAATCGGATCACGGTTTCAAATTCATGTGGATCAATATGAATATCACTTGCTTCTAGCTGAACAGCTTGGTAGATGATTTGATTTATCATTTTGGCAACTGGTGAATCATCTGCTTGTTGGGCTTCTAAAAAGGCTGGATCATCTTCTCGTATGCTCATCTCGTTTAGTAGCTGCTCAATTGACTTTTGCATTCCGTAATAGCGATTTATCGCTATTTTTAAGTTTTCTTTTTTCGCAATAAGTGGTTCAATTTGAAAACCGGTACTTAATCGTAAATCATCAATAGCAAAATAGTCTAACGGATCAGACATCGCCACGTTCAATCGATCTTTGTTTCGTTTAATCGGGATAACGTTATATCGTCTTGCCAAATCTTCATTGATAATGTTAATAATTTTCGGATCAATTTGCTCTCTATTTAAATCAATTTGAGGAATGCCAAGTTGATACTCTAATACTTCAATTATTTGCTGTTCCGTCACCAAGTTCATTTCTATAAGCTGATCGCCTAGTCGGAGATTGGATTGCTTTTGTTCTAACAATGCTTGAGATAATTGATCTTGCGTGATGACGTTAGCCTCTATTAAAATATCTCCTAGTCTTTTTCGTTTCTGACTCAACTGACTATTCCTCCTCACATATAGTAAATAGCTTATGATTTATTCTCGTTACTTGCTTAATCTCGCGAAAGAACAAGGCCTTGTTCTCCTTCTATAAATTCTTCAAAGTCTTCGGAATAATAAGCTCTTATCCAAACGTTAGCGGTCAGCTGACTATTATTCGTTGTATAAGTGAAATTTTGAATATGAACGGCTCGTCTCATGTTCTCCACTTCCTCCACAAACAACGTAACCGCCTCTTCATCTCCAGTAAATTGGACATTCACATCAACGGGGGACAAGGTCAAATGATGAATCTCTTCTAATTCGCTACTCATTGCTGTAATCACATCATTAGAAAAAATTCCTTCCCACATTCTGTAATCCTTATGATCCAATTCATTTAATTGTGATTGATTGAGTTCTTCTATTTGACTTTCTTGAATTCCACTTTGCTCTTCTACATCATTAGATAGAAGACTAATTGTAAGGTTACTAACTGTGACGTTCGCACTATGTTCGATTCGTTCCAAGTCGGCGATGAGTTGTTCAACATGTGCCCTTGGTGGAACACTAGAAAAAAAGCTGTCTTTTTTCTTAGGATCTACTGCTTGGGGCTGAAGTTGATTGATCACCGATTCCGCTTTTTTCACTTCTGAATTGGTCGCTTGCCATTCTTGTTCTTTGGCTGTGTGTTCCAGCTGCAACGGTCTAACCAAACTAAATTGAATAGCCGCTAACAAAACCAGTAACAATAAGATCATTAATAAAATCGTCTGTTGTTTCGCTTTTACCCACTCTTTCACTGTTTGTCACCTACTAAACTATTAAGCTCCACGTGCAACAGAGAGCGAAATCCATTTTGTTCTACTAATGAAATGGTTTCAATTTTTGCATCCATAACCATATCCACATGTAGCAGTCGATTTAAATAGATCGCTGCATCTTCTTTTGAAGAGAAGGTTACAACCATCGTAACATTCCCCGCATGATCATAATCGTACTCATTTACTTCTGTTTCAGTTGGGAGGAATGAAAACAACTCTTTTCGAATAACTGTTGCATCTTGATAAATCGAGTGTAATACATGTTCCAGCTGAGTATAGTGATCAACAAAATTATACGCTGTTGTACCTGTTTGCTTTTCCAATAATTCTACATTTAGTTCATCTAAGTAAGCCGTTTGTTCCTCTACATTTGCCCCCAACTTAGCAACCGAACTCGACAAATGGATAAAAGAAACAGTTACATATATTGCTAGAAGAAAAATCATTACGGCCCCTGCAACCGGGATGATTAAAACTGTACTGTCTTTTCTCTCTGTTTTTTGAGGTAATAGATCTATGTTAATTTTCACAGTTGCCGCTCCTATCTTACGAAACAGTCTTTATTTTTTATTCTTCCACTTCTTATTCACTTTTTCATTGCCACGACATGCAAGGCCAATAGCGACACTAAAAGCATCTAAAGAGGCTTCTGTTTTAAAGTCAGGTGAAAGGATCGCTTGAAAATCAATTTGAGATACTTCTGTCTCTACCGCTTGTGCTAAGCCTTCTTTTACTTGATCAGCTAACTCCCCCGTTAAAACAATTCGTTCAAATAATTGCTCCCTTCCTCCTAGGGAATATCTGAAAAAGTTTTGTGCCTTCGTTATCTCATTCGTAATGTCAGTGATAAGTTGTTGAGAAGATGGTACCATGTTATCTCCTTCTGTCTTTGTAACAGCCACTTCATCACGAGCCTCATCAACCAGCCAGAGTACTTCATCAGAATGTTGTTCATCAGACAGTTCATGTACATCGGCAAGCTCAATTGAGCGTGAGAAAATGATGATTTCATCATTAAAAATATGAATTTCAATACTATCGTTTGAGACGTCAACAATCATGTGAGTTTCTGCTACCCAATTAGGATGTGTTTGGTATACTAGACGCTGTAATGCCAACCCTCTCATTTCAGCTGTTAATGGCTTAATTCCTGCTCCTTCACATACTTCCATTAAATCAGTCGAGAGTTCCTTTGAGGTGGCAAAAAAGAGAATCTCACTTTTCCTATCTACACTTTCCGCTGCTTCTGCAAATAACAAATCTTCTTTTATTTGATCGGTTCTATTAGATTCTTCAAAAGAACCAATTTTAACAAAGTCATAGATTGGATTTTCAAATGGCAAAACGATGCTTTCCCCTAGTTGAAACTTAAGGATTTTTGCTAATTCATTCTCTTTGATATCAGGAAGAGACCGTATTTTTCGAATAAGCGTATGTTCAGTTGGAATGACAAAATGTCCTTTCTTCGCATCCCCTTTCCCCTTCTGAAGATCTTCTAGTAAAAGGGAGAGCTCTTGCTTCTCTTTTATACGACTGTTTTCAAAGAAAGGTTTATCTGAAAGAGTTTGCCTAACCTCCATCACTATAGGTTTGTCTCGTTCCATTTTAACAATCGCTTGATACAATTTCCGTGGTCGAAAATCAATTCCCGTAAACACGCTTTTTTTAAATAACATACATCCACCTCCGTACCCTCTCTATTGCCTTACTGTCTGATAATCTATATTTCCAAAAGAAGAACTCCATGGATGAGCAGCCGCATCAAAGTAATCAACCGTTGTTGGACCATCACACTGCAGGAGCCCAATTAAGGAACAAGAAATTCCTTTTGCTTCCCCAGAATACCGTTGATTCCCAGTTGTCTGGAATTTCTTTGCAATCATTCCCGAATTTACAACAAAGTCATTGTTACCTCCACCCGTTCTCGAAAATTGATCTAATACAATTAATGCCCCATTTACTTCTACTCTTGGATTTCCTGCAAGAGAGAAATCTTCCGCAATGAGAATACCATCAATAATTAACGTATCTTCATTATTCCCAACCCCACCGTACTCTACTTTTTTTGCAAAAACAATGGAATTAGATGGAACTCGCACGGTACCAGTACTGTTTCCTGTTCCCCCAATGCTAATCGGATAATGTCTACCTTGTGAAAACGTATGAGAACTTGAGATTTTTAAATTCTGATTATAATTCCATGCATTTGTCGGGGTATAATTTAAATACTGTAAAATTTCATCTAATTTAATGGTTGATAGTACTTTATTGTTCTCAAAAACATTTAACTCATCGTGTGTATGCCGACTATTTTGCCCATACTCGAAACTTGACGTATATCGAATAGGCCCGCTTAAAAATTGACCTGACTGTTCAATTATGGGCCTTTGTTCTTTCTTTACCGTTACTGTGAGCTCTCGTGCTACAATAGATGGCCCATCCGCATAATTCGCTTTTAAAGTTGCTTTATATGTTTCAGAGTCTATTTCTATTTTCGTTATATCAACTTTAACGGTCCTCTCACCTATCACCTTTGAAGAAGGAATGACTCCGTCTTGCAAGTAAAAATAGGGACCTACCTGCTGAATTTGAATTTCATTTCCTGCCCCATCTTTTACGACGTTTCCATTTCCATCAAGCAAATCTACATGATTTCCTCGGTATGACTCCATCTCATGAAGGACAAGTCTGAGCGCCCCTTCTGCTCTGTAAAACTCTTCTTGCGTTTCTACATTGGTTTCTATTGAATTTTTGCTATGTACCGTCACCTTCACGAGCATGGGAGCGGCAATTGAAAAAAGGACAATCACAACTAAAACGGTAACGAGAGCGCCCCCATATTGAGAAGATAAAAGAGTTTTCATATTCATTCGCTCACCTCATTTACAAACCTCGAATAGTGAATCGTCGACTCTAGCACGATCGAAGCGCGAGGTTTTGTAATTTCGAGCTTAACTTGGGTACTTGAATCAGATTCCGTTACTATAAACGTTTCAATCGATTGTGATAACACGCGGCCGTTTGCCCCAGGAAGCCTCATGTTTCCAAGAGTACCTTCCTTTTCATAAATCAACCAAACCGTCTCGTTTTTGACTAGTTTCATATTCGAATCCGATTCCCCAACCCATCTAGCATCGTCTCGCATTTTCTCTGTCATATATTCCATAATGCGCCTTGCTTCTATTTGCACTTCATTTTCTGCAATCACTTGTCTCTGGCCATCCATCGTATAGGAAATTAAGGAATAAGCAACTGGGAGAAACAACCCTAAAATCACAATAACAACCAACACTTCTACTAGCGTAAATCCTCTTTGATTCATCACGGCGTTCTCACCACCGTTACCAGTTCAATTTCGTTTTCACGAGCAACCTCGTTTGAACCGTTAGATACCGTTGTTTCATTTAATACTTTGACCGTCACTTCATGAAACGGACCTTCATAATCAGTAACACGAACGATGACAACGACTTCGTCATGCACGGCAGAGTTACTATAAAGGTTAGTAAGAAGCGTGTATCCACTACACTGACCTTCCATATTACTCCAACAATACTGTCCGATCCCAAGTGTTGGGGTTTGATGAACCACTTTTTCCATTACTTCTTGGGCAACATACGCTATATTCGTTTCTTTCCCCTGACTTTGCGAAACCGTAAGAGTGCTCACCATGAGAGTAACAAGAGGTACAACAATGATACCTGCAATAACAATGGCGACTAGCAACTCAATCAATGTCATACCTTTCTCGTTGTTCATGGTGTGTCCTCCTGTATATTTCTTAGATCAGTTCTTGCAACTATAGAAGAACAATAGTTTTATACTATGTATAAAACAATTTTTATTTTTATAAATAATAGAAAACTATTGTTTGAAAAAAGATGCCGCCACAAAAGGTGGCAGCACATCAAAACTAATCTTATTCCCCATCATTATCAAAATAGCCTTCTATTTGATTTAGGTCATCACCGATATGTTCTTCTATTATATCGAGTTGTTCATCAGACCTATCAATCCAACTAATTACGTTAGGTATTAAAATTGCAGCAAGTAGACCTAAAATCACAATAACAACTAATACCTCAATTAACGTAAAACCGCGTTGATTGTTCAATCCAAGTCGTTTCGTTAAAGCTTTCATCATTCGATGTTCCTCCCTGTTTTACGGAAATATATATCTTTAAGAGTGAAGCTCTTAAATACAAAAGTAGAATGCTAGTTATACCATAAAAAAAGGCCCAAACAAACCAAAGTAATGGTTGTAAAGGCCGGTTGCACCACTCGCTCCGTACGACTTAGGTGCCCAGTTACAAGTCGTATTTCATAGCTCCTTAAATATCATTTGTAGTTATTAAGAACTGGTTAAAATATACCATAATGTGTTTATTTATAGCAATAAAATCTTTTCGGTAAGAATAACCAGATAAATACAGTACATAAGACCCGGTTATTATCTAACTGTATTCATCTTACCAGGTTCATAAATTTTTTCAACATATTTCTATCTTTTTTGCAAGTTGTTTTGGTTTCCGTTATATTGCGCTCTATATATAAATAAATAGACAATCCACAGGAACATTCCTTACAAAAACCATCATATCTTCTCATACATAAATGCAGACTGATGCCACTTCTCCCTAACAGATGAGATAAAATATAATGAACCGGCTACAACTAACATTTCATCCTCACGTAGCGATCGTACTTCTTCTGTTAACGCTAGTTCCCAATCATCATTGTATTTCTTTTGTAATACTTGAGCTTGTTCAAATAGGGTTTGGCTCTCAGCTGCTCGAAAGAACTCAAAGCTAGTAAATGTGAAAGTAGCGTTCATCTTTTCAAAAGGCTTTAATAATACACTCATATCCTTTTCTTTCGTAGCCGCTAGTAAGAATCGGTAAGACTTTTCTGGATAATGCAGTTCAAGTGTTTTGGATAAGGATTCGAATCCTTCTTTATTATGAGCTCCATCAAGAATAATGAGAGGATTGTCACTAATTTGTTCAAACCTACCTGTCCACGTTGTGGCATGCATTCCAGAATAAAAGGCTTCTTCACTTACATAAAAGTCTGCATGGTTCGCGAGTAACTCAATTGCTTTAAACGCAACAGCCGCATTTTGTCTTTGATGCGGACCTGGCATTTGAATCCTTACATCATTGTACTTAGTCGATACGCTTTCTAATGTAAAAACTTGAACTCTTCCATCAACAACAGACAAACGTTCTGAAAAATCCGTTCCTAACTGGTAAAAGGAAGAATGACTTTTGTTAGCTGTATCCTCTATTAGTTGCTGCGCCACTTTTTGGGAAACACCTGAAACAATTGGCACGTTCTCTTTAATAATGCCAGCTTTTTCAGACGTAATTTCCTCCAACGTGTCCCCTAAAATGTGCATATGATCAAACCCAATCGAAGTAATAACCGATACAAGAGGTGTGATGACATTCGTCGAGTCAAAACGACCGCCTAATCCAACTTCGACTAAAGCAATGTCTGGCTTAGCGACGTTTGCAAAGTAATCAAACATGATGGTTGTAATGACTTCAAATTCAGTTGGGCTTCCTAGTTCGGTTTGTGCTAGTTCCTCTACAAGAGGTCGAACACGATTCGCCCCAGCGACAAGAGCCTCTTCTTCAATTGGTTTCCCATTAATCGAAATTCGCTCTTCAAAACACTCAATAAACGGAGATGTAAATGTTCCCACTTTATATCCAGCCGCTTCTAGCACATGCCTCATAAAGCTGACCGTTGAACCTTTTCCATTTGTTCCACCGATATGAACGGTTTTTAGCTTTAATTCAGGATTATCTAAACGCTCCAGCATCCATTCCATTCGTTTTAAACCAGGTTTTATTCCAAATGGCAACAAGCTATGTATCCATGCAATGGCTTCTTCTCCTGTTTTCATCGCTTCATCCCTCCAGTCTCTAACGTTCCGCTCTCTCTTTTCCTTGTTTCATAATAACGTAGAATGTTGTCGATTTAAAGTAGCACATTCAATCATATAAAAAAAAGAAAGTCCAAAATTGGACTTTCCTTCCTTCTATGCCTTAAGCTCTGCAATTCTAGCTTGAACCGTTTCGCGTTTCTCTATATAGTCTGCTTGTTTCGCTTTTTCTTCTTCTATGACTTTCTCTGGTGCTTTCGCGATAAAACCTTGATTTCCTAGTTTCTTTTCAACTCGCTCTACTTCTTTATTTAGCTTTTCAAGTTCTTTTTCTAGTCGAGCAATTTCTGCATCTAAATCTAGCAATCCTGCTAGTGGCAAGAATAATTCAACACCACTTAATACCTGTGACATCGATTTTTCAGGAGCTTTTACACCTGTGCCAATTTCAAGTTTGCTTGGGTTACAGAATTTTTCAATATAGCTTTGACCTCGAGTTAATTTCCCAAGAACATGATCGTCTTTCGCATGAACGAGCAATTCAATTTGCTTGCTCATTGGAACATTTAGTTCTGCTCTTGTATTTCGAACAGAGCGGATAATTTCTTTTAAAAGCTCCATATCTTCGACAGCGTCTGTAAAGATGTACTCTTCTTTTTTCTCTGGCCAAGGTGCAATGGTAATTGATTCGCCTTTATGCGGCAAATGTTGCCAAATTTCCTCGGTAATAAATGGCATCATCGGATGAAGGAGTCGCATTGTCTGATCTAATACATAAGCTAGAACAGATCTTGTCGTTTTCTTCGCTTCTTCGTCTTCTCCGTATAATGGCAACTTTGCCATTTCAATGTACCAATCACAGAAGTCATCCCAGATAAAGTTATATAAAAGACGTCCAACTTCACCAAATTCATACGCATCAATTAGACGTGTTACATCAGCGATTGTTTCTTGTAAACGAGTAAGAATCCATTTATCAGCAATCGTCTTTTCACCACTTAAATCAATTTCCTCATACTTTAAGCCTTCCATGTTCATTAGAGCGAAACGAGAGGCGTTCCAAATCTTATTTCCAAAGTTCCACGTTGATTCGACTTTTTCCCAGTAGAATCGCAAGTCATTTCCCGGGGAACTACCGGTAGATAAGAAGAATCGTAATGAATCGGCACCGTATTTGTCGATAACATCCATTGGGTCTACCCCGTTCCCAAGTGATTTACTCATCTTACGGCCTTCTGAGTCACGAACAAGACCGTGAATAAGTACATCATCAAATGGACGTTTGCCTGTAAATTCAAGTCCTTGAAAGATCATACGAGATACCCAGAAGAAAATAATGTCATACCCCGTTACTAAAACATTCGTAGAATAAAATCTCTCATAATCAGGAGATGTTTCGTCTGGCCATCCCATTGTTGAAAACGGCCATAAAGCAGAACTAAACCACGTATCTAAAACATCTTCATCTTGTTTCCAGTTTTCTGCATCTTCAGGCGCCTCGTGTCCAACATACACTTCCCCTGTTTCTTTATGATACCAAGCAGGAATTCGATGTCCCCACCAAAGTTGTCTGGAAATACACCAATCACGAATGTTTTCCATCCAGCGTAAGTATGTTTTTTCAAAACGGTCCGGCACAAAGTTAACTTTGTCTTCTGAGTTTTGCAAATCAATCGCCGCATCAGCAAGTGGTTGCATTTTTACAAACCATTGCGTTGATAAATATGGTTCTACAACTGCCCCACTACGCTCAGAGTGACCAACAGAATGCATATGCTCTTCAATTTTGAAAAGAATGCCTTCTTCTTGTAAGTCTTTAACTAGTTGTTTACGGCATTCAAAGCGATCCATTCCTTGGTATTTTCCTGCTTTGGCATTCATCGTTCCATCCTCATTCATAACTAGAATGCGCTCAAGGTTGTGACGGTTTCCAATTTCAAAATCATTCGGGTCATGTGCTGGTGTAATCTTCACTGCACCTGAGCCAAATTCCATATCAACATAGTCATCTGCGACAATCGGAATTTCTCGACCTGTAATTGGGAGGGTAACCGTCTTTCCAATCAAATGTTTGTAGCGCTCATCTTCTGGATGAACGGCCACTGCTGTATCACCAAGCATCGTTTCAGGACGAGTGGTTGCCACTTCAATGGAGCCACTTCCGTCTGTTAACGGATAGTTCATATGATAAAATGCACCTTGAACATCTTGATAGATTACTTCGATGTCTGATAGAGCTGTTTTCGTTTGTGGATCCCAGTTAATAATATATTCGCCTCTGTAGATTAAGCCTTTTTCATAAAGCTTAACGAACACTTCGCGAACTGCTTTTGACAAGCCTTCATCTAATGTGAATCGTTCACGAGAGTAATCAAGTGAAAGCCCCATTTTTGACCATTGGTTGCGAATGAACGATGCATATTCTTCTTTCCATTCCCAAGATTTCTCTAGGAATTTTTCGCGTCCTAAATCGTAACGACTTAGTCCTTCTTCTTTTAGTTTCCCTTCTACTTTTGCCTGAGTCGCAATACCGGCATGGTCCATTCCTGGTAGCCAGAGCGTGTCATAGCCTTGCATTCTTTTTACTCGGGCAAGAATATCTTGCAACGTTGTATCCCATGCATGACCTAAATGCAACTTCCCTGTTACGTTTGGCGGGGGAATGACAATGGAGTACGGTTGTTTCGATTCATCGCCAGTTGCTTCAAAAAATTTCCCATCTTTCCAAAACGAATACCATTTTGCTTCTGTTTCTTGCGGATTGTACTTTGTAGGCATCGTTAGTTTTTCATCACTCATTCGTTCTTCCTCCTTAAATTCAAACAAATAAAAAAAACCCCTCCATCCAAAGGACGAAGAAAGTTTGCTCGCGGTACCACCTTTGTTTGCAACACAAAAAAGTTCATGTGCTACACACTCAATCTGATAACGGTCAGTGGCCGGCTATCCTTACATGTCGTTGACGTTTCACGATAGCTGCTCCTAGGCGACATTCAAATCGTACATCTTAAGAAATCTCTCAGCTACTGATTTCTCTCTCTGAAAGGTTCGGATTTTACTCTTCCTATTCAAGGCAGTTCTTTATGTTTTTATATTTTATCTCGAATTTGGTTCATTCGTCAATAAAAGCATCGCCTATTTTTTTCGTTTCTATACCTTTTCGTTTTCATTGTAGGCTTTTGCCTAAGTGCTTGCACATCTATTAGATTCGTGCATACCGTAAAGTATGGAGTCTATTGAAAGAAGGTGTTACGATGCGTCGACGTTTTGGGCGTTTCCATCATCATCACCATAACCGCCCAGGTTGGTGGCTAAAAATACGAGCGATCTTTGCACAAATTCTCGTTCCTCTCATTTGTTTTCAATTATTACGCACGCTTCTTTTGCCAACTACTTTTGATATGATACTACTTACACTCATGATCGTTATGTACTTTTCCATTACTTTGCGTCTAATATAAAAAAAGAGATTGTCTCATAAGAATCTGACCCCCTTCCCTATTTCAGTACAGTTCGTTCCTATACTGGTTACTCGGGGGTCTGAAACTTGAATTGAAGACAACCTCTATTATTGATCAGCTTGCATTTCTTGTTGTGCTTGCTGCTCTACGACAATTAGCTTTTGCGTTAATCTCTGAACTCTGCGCATCGATGTTAAACGCTTTTCTAACCTTTGCACATGCTCAAATTCTCTTGCAGAACCTTTGTTCTTTAAATATGAATCTACAGCAAACGCAATCGGCTCTGGAAAATTTAAATAGGCACACATCAAATGTTTTTCTTCTTCTAGCAATGGCAAGTGTCTTTCATAGTTAACAAACCATTGCAATACCTCTTCTTCCACCCAATAAGCATGCTTAAAGCTATACCTACAGAAACTAGCTAAATCTCTTGACGGAGTATCAATTCCGGCTCGCTCAAAATTGAGCAATAATGGCTCATTGTCTGCTGTAAAAAAGGAGTGTGAGCGATTGACACGGCCGTGACAAAGAACTGTTCGATATTTCTCTTTTTCTAAACACGTTTCATACCATTTTTTTAAATGTTCTTTTGCTACTTCAGCCATTCGATCGAGCATAAAGGCATGAGTGATAAAGGTCAGTTCAAACGGTGACATATATGTTTTTTGTTCTGCTTGATCGGCAAATCGTTTTAATTCAAGTTGTCTCATTTCCCAGCGTTGAAGAAGTTGATTGTATGCTTCCTCAACATGATCTTTTACAAATGGTTGTGTTTTTACCGTCAGACGATGAATAACTCCTAATTGAGAAGCAAGCTTCTGTTCTTGAGACTCTCTTGCCGTGTATTCGACTCTCTCTACCCATGGCATTAAATAATACGTATTTGTTCCAGTGGAAAGAGTATATTCTCCATATTTGTTCGGCAAAATCGGAATCGCTTTATTGTACCCAAGCTTTGTTAGTTTACGAAGTGCATGAACGAAATCATCTGCCTGATGTCTGCTCATGGTCGTTTCCTTTAACGCGAAAACACCGTGATTCGTCGTTATTTTTTTTATTTTCCCAAAATCTTCAATTGTTTGAGGATAAAGATCATAATAAAAGAGCACCGAATCATAAGGAGATTGTGCTTGCATCATTGTGGTAACACCTTCTTTTTCTCATCTATCACTGAGCTAATCACTTGAACAAGCTCCTTTGAACGTTCCCAATCTTTTGTCACTTGCTCTAACGCTTCTTCTATTTCCTGATTAGTAGCTTCCCGATTTGTCACTCTCGTAAGGTGGTCGAGCTCATACGGCTGTAAACATTCAATTAACAAGTATAACGCTTGATCTCTCGAGACTTTGTCA
This sequence comes from Alkalihalobacillus sp. MEB130, assembly GCF_032335535.1. Lineage (NCBI taxonomy): Bacteria > Bacillati > Bacillota > Bacilli > Caryophanales > Bacillaceae > Alkalihalobacillus > Alkalihalobacillus sp. MEB130. The sequence continues at coordinate 216,095 of NZ_JAOANA010000003.1, read as the reverse complement.
TGATCGACTATCTCTGTTACTAAGCGTATAACAGAGTCCTTCCCATACTCATCAAACCATTTTCCTAAAAACGTTCGAAGTGAAGAGTAGCCTTCTTCAGGATAATGCTTCGTACCAAACCAAATCATGACATCATACACTTTTTTTGCTTGATCTGTTGATTCAAATGGATCTATGACAGGAAGTTTTTCTTCGGTTACTTGTTTTTTTAGTGCCTTTGCTTTGTTCATCCGATACTCTGATTCTTGAAGTAACGAACGAATATACGTCTTATGTTTTTCTTTTACATAAGGCAACTGTGAGTAAAGCGAACGAAATTGAGGTTCTTTACTACTTACTTTTCTCACTTCTGTAGCAGTTTCTAACCCATATCCGATCATTGCTCCAATCATCTGAGCAACTTTGCGTTCGACCGTTACGACATTTAGTTGTTGATCCACTTCATCGTGAACGGTTACCCATCCATCTTTCCATTCAATTGCAGCTTCCTGATCCTTATTTCTAATCATTCGGTCGGCAAGCATATAGGGCGTGACACTACACTCGTCACGCCACGTTATATGCCAATCAAGGAGGGCTTTATCGGACCAATAGCGCAACCTTTTTTGACCATGATCAGTTTCAATCAATGCTTCATTTACAAATTTTACGTTTCGCCATTGATAATTCTCCTTAAGCCAATCCAACAATTCCATGTTGTAGCTCCTTTATTTGGACTCGACACTAACCGGTATATAAAGGATTTGCCCCTCTTCCACTTGCTCCCCTTGCAAGCGATTCATTCGAATAATTTGACTTGTGCTAATTTCGTACCGATCAGCAATCGTGTCCAAAGATTCGTTTTCTTGAATGATACACATTCTCCACTTAGAAAATCTTTCTTCACCTTTTGAAAGCATTTTTGTTAAATAGAGAGCATTCTCTTCTCTAGGGGTTGGTGCTTTCGCTTCGACTTCAGCGTCTCCTTCTGCGTCTGCTTCAGGTCGATCTTCTGCTACTGGTTCTGTTGCAATTTCCTTAAGTGGAGCAAGGTTAATTTTCGTTTCAGGTTGAGCTGGCGCTTCTCTCACTTCTTCCACTATCTCTTCTACTTCTTCCTCTACTGATTCTATCTCTTCATAAACGGGTTCAGTAGATTCAGTTGCGTCCTCTTCTACTTCTTCTAGTCTTGCTACCTCTTCTCTTTCAGATGTAGCCTCAAGCTCTACTTCTTTACGCGAATCATAAGATGTCAAAGTAGGTTCCTCCTCTTCTTGTTGCGCATACATTCTAGATGATGGAGACCCCGCCCATGCTGGTTTTTTTTCTTCCGGCTGATAAAACGAATGAATCGGAGATGAAGCCGATGTTTGAGCTGGTGATGCTGGTTTTGGTGCAGAAGGTGGTGTATAGGACACTGGTTCCTCTATTTCTTCCTTTTGTACCACTGGTTCTTGTCTGGCAAGTTCTGGTTCGGGACGTTTTTTCGCCTCAAATGAAAATGCAGTTGGTACTTGTTCTTCTTCTTCTGACACTTCTGCTTTTGCAGCTGCTGCTTTTTCAATTTCTTTTTCTATGCGCTTTTCATATGTTTCTTGTTGCTGTGTCATCCCTGAAATACTAATATCAGCTGTTAACTGGATGCAACTTTTCTCAGGAAGATCATAATCAAATGAGTCCACCTCTACATAAACATCATCAAGATTTTGAATGCGGCTTAACGGAATTGTCACATCAATTGGGAAAAAATGTTTAATTTGTCCAGATCCATCTGCGGCGATTGTTACGTCACCTGCAGAACGAAAGGATACTTGCTGTTCAAGCGTTTGGCTGTTATCAGCTTTCGAATCATCAGTACCAGTAGGACGATATTCCCCAACGAGACGTAAGCCACCCCTAATAAATACATGATGATCTTTTTCTTCGATAACAATTTCGGGCTCAAGAGACATTCCTAATATCTCCTCTACTTCTTGGCCTTTATTTAACCAAACGGATTCCTCAATTGAAAATGATAACTTAGACGGGTGTTCTTGTGTCACGTTGCATTCCTCCTCATCGTATTCTCTAACTTCTGCTACGGTCATAGTCAGTACAATATCACTCTATGACAAGTTCTCTATCAATATGCAAGAAAATGAGAAGTTGCAAATAAAAAAGCCTATTCGCTTTATCTATATTTTCATATAGAAGCGAATAGACTTTTCATTATTTCAATTTAGAAAAAGCAATTTCAGCAGCAGCAATCGTTTGATCAATGTCTGCTTCTGTATGTTTGGTTGATAAGAACATTCCTTCAAACTGAGAAGGTGGAAGAGAAATGCCTTGATTTAACATCTCTTGGAAATAGGTTGCAAAATAATCAAGGTTTGACGTAGACGCTTTTTCAAAATTTGTTACTTTCTCATCTGTAAAAAAGAATCCAACCATTGATCCTGCACGGTTAATCGTATGTGGAATTTCGTGTTTTTTCGCTGCTTCAGATAATCCGTTTGCTAGACGTTCAGCCAACTGCTCGAAACGATGGTAGTCTTCCTCTGTTAACTGTGATAACGTTTCATAGCCTGCTGTCATCGCAAGTGGATTTCCTGATAACGTACCCGCTTGATAAATGGGACCACTTGGCGCAATTTGCTCCATAATTTCACGTTTTCCACCATATGCGCCTACAGGTAAACCACCACCAATGACTTTGCCTAAGCAAGTAAGGTCAGGTGTCACGCCTAGTTTCCCTTGAGCACAATGATAACCAACACGAAAGCCAGTCATCACCTCATCAAAAATGAGAAGGGTTCCATTCTCTTCTGTAATCTTACGAAGCTCATCAAGAAAACCTGGTTCTGGAGGAACAACACCCATGTTTCCAGCAACAGGTTCAACAATCACACCTGCAATGTCATCTCCGAATTCGTTAAAGGCATAACGAACACTTTCTAAATCATTGTAAGGTACCGTTAATGTGTTTTTTGCAACAGATTCTGGTACGCCAGGACTATCAGGTAATCCAAGTGTAGCTACACCTGAACCAGCTTTAATTAGCAAAGAATCACCATGTCCATGATAACAGCCAACAAATTTTAAGATCTTATTTCGTCCTGTATACCCTCTAGCTAAGCGAAGAGCACTCATGGTAGCTTCCGTTCCAGAATTAACCATACGAACGACCTCTATGGACGGCACTCTGTCAATTACTAATTCAGCCAGCTTCGTTTCAAGCTCATTCGGTGCACCAAAGCTTGTCCCTTTTTCCGCTACTTCTTTTAATGCTGCTACCACTTTTTCATCGGCATGCCCTAATACGAGCGGGCCCCATGACAAAACATAATCGATGTACTCGTTCCCATCGATATCATAAATTTTCGAACCTTCTCCACGTTCCATATAAACAGGATCCATTTTCACTGATTTAAAGGCACGAACGGGACTGTTAACCCCACCTGGCATTAATGGTTTTGCTTTTGCAAATGCTTCTTTTGATTTTGTATATGTACGCATCTCTCTTCTCCCTTCTTAGTTATCTTCCTGTAACCAACGTACAGCGTCTTTCGCATGGTACGTCAAAATGAGATCGGCACCCGCACGCTTCATGCTCGTTAATTTTTCTAAAACGATTTCTTTTTCATTGATCCATCCGTTTTGGCTTGCGGCTTTAACCATTGAATACTCCCCGCTTACGTTATAGGCCACAACCGGAAAGCCTGAAAAATCCTTCACTTCACGAATAACATCTAAGTATGAAAGTGCTGGCTTGACAATGAGAAAATCTGCTCCCTCTTCCATATCTGACTCTGCTTCTCGAAGCGCTTCTAATCGATTCGCTGGGTCCATTTGATACGTCTTTCGATCTCCAAATTTCGGTGAGCTGTGCGCAGCATCACGGAATGGACCGTAAAAGGCAGATGAATATTTAACAGCATAAGACATAATAGGAATATCACTAAAACCAGCGTTGTCTAAACCGTAACGAATTGCAGCTACAAAGCCATCCATCATATTCGAAGGGGCAATAATATCTGCTCCCGCTTCCGCTTGTGAAACAGCTGTTTTGGCCAAAAGGTCAAGTGTACGGTCATTTAATACTTTGCCTTCTTCAATAATTCCACAATGTCCATGATCAGTAAATTGACATAAGCAAGTATCTGCAATCACCGTTAAATCAGGATGGTTTCCTTTGATTTGACGAATAGCCTTTTGCACAATACCTTGATCGTGAAATGCGGAGGAACCTACATCATCTTTTGAGTTCGGCACACCAAAGACAATGATGGCTGGAATACCTAGAGCCACTACTTCTTCTACTTCTTTATCAACTAAATCAAGAGACCACTGAAAAACATTTGGCATGGAAGCAACTTCGTTTTTTTCGTTTGTCCCTTCTGTAACAAAGATAGGATAAATAAAATCTTCTTTATGTAAATGAGTTTCTTTTACCATACTGCGGACACTTGCCGATTGGCGAAGTCGACGATGACGACGAAATTGTAAGTCTTTCATAATCGATGTTCCTCCTTTGAATGTCGAACTATTTCTTTTACTAGATGGTCAATTGTATATGTATGAGGGACAATATCAACCCGTAAACCGAACTTTGTTGCAGTTAGTGCTGCAATTGGACCTATACATGCAACAGTCGAGTTAGAGTTGTCGATCTCTCTTTTTAAATCAATTAAGATTTGTATGTAGTGGGTAACTGTAGATGAGCTTGTAAACGTAACATAATCTAGCTTTCCTATCGTCTGATAGACACTTTCAAGCTGTTGCTTCGCTTCAATTGGACAGACCGTTTCATAAACGGCTACATCCAACACACTCGCTCCCAACTCTTCTAATTGAAGACGCAATTTAGCTCTTCCTAAATTCCCTCGTGCAATTAGCACTTTATCGCCTTCTTTAATATTCCCTTTTAAAGAATCAATTAGCCCCTCAGCAACGTATTCATCAGGAATGATGTTAGCACGAAGACCCCATTTCGTTAAATATTGCTCTGTTTTTGTTCCAACAACTGCGATTTTTAAGGAAGATAATACATCCACTTGATGATTCCTTTGAAACTGATTCATAAAAAAACGAACACCATTCACACTCGTAAATATAATCCAATCGTATTCTAGAATGTGGTTTATCGCATATCTGACCTGGTCTCTGTAAATCGATTGAAAAGCAATGAGAGGAACTTCAATGGGAATTCCTCCTTGCTGTTTAATTTGATCACTTAATTCTTTTGCTTGTTCCTTTGCTCGTGTAACGAGAATCGTCTTACCAGCTAAAGGTCCTTTTTTCATCCTTCATCAAGCTCTTTTTTTACTTGATCAAGAATCTCTTTCGCTCCTCGGTCTAATAAGAACTGTGAAGCTTGTTCACCAACGGTTACAGGATCCGTTCCGGTTACCGTCTCTTTTAATAAAACTTTTCCATCTGGTGAACCAACTAAAGCTGTTAGCTGTACCTCATTGTTTTCAGTAACCGTAGCATAACCAGCAATCGGTACTTGGCATCCACCTTCCATGCGATTTAAAAACGTTCTTTCGGCAGTCACGGTACGAGCTGTATGATCATTGTTAATGTGTTGTAACAGTTGAATTAAATCTTCATCATCTGAACGACATTCCAACCCTAAAGCTCCTTGCCCAACAGCCGGTACGCACATCGCCTCATCCAAATACTCAGTTATTAAATCATCAGGAAACCCTAAACGCTTAATACCTGCAACTGCTAAAATAATTGCATCAAAATCTTCTTCTTTCAACTTACGTAATCTCGTCTCAACATTTCCACGAATCCATTTCACTTCTAGATCAGGGCGCGCAGCTAAAATTTGTGCAGAACGTCGTAAGCTACTTGTACCTATAATTGAACCTGCTGGTAAATCAGCTAGCTTCACATGGTTATTAGAAATAAGCGCATCACGCGGGTCTTCTCGTTCTGTAATGGCAGCTAGCGTAAAGTCCTCTTGTAAAACAGAAGGAACATCTTTCATACTATGAACAGCTAAGTCAATCTCTCCGTCAGCTAAAGCCTGTTCAATTTCCTTTACAAACAATCCTTTTCCTCCGACCTTTGAAAGGGTCACATCAAGGATTTTATCTCCTTTTGTTACAATCTTTTTCACTTCAAACTCATAAGGCAACCCCGTCTTCTTCAGTTGGTCAATCACCCAATCTGTTTGAACAAGAGCTAGGTTGCTCTTTCTTGAACCGATCACAATTTTACGCATAAAATCCTCCAGTTTTTAATTACATTTTGGTCTGTTTTTGTTGGTTTTAACAGTCAAGGTTAATTTAGGTTAGCCTTTTTTCTTAAACAGTGCAAACATTTGGCAATGGCTCCGCTCGCCGTGCGCCTTTTATGAGAAACCCACTCAAAAGGCTTAAAACATTGACGGCAGCTACGCTCTGCTTGCCTCTGTTTTCAAGGGTCTTGTAGCTACCCTTTTTTACAGTGCGAACATTTGGCAATGGCTCCGCTCGCCGTGCGCCTTTTATGAGAAACCCACTCAAAAGGCTTAAAACATTGACGGCGGCTACGCTCTGCTTGCCTCTGTTTTCAAGGGTCTTGTAGTTACCCTTTTTTACAGTGCGAACATTTGGCAATGGCTCCGCTCGCCGTGCGCCTTTTATGAGAAACCCACTCATAAAAGGCTTAAAACATAACGGCGGCTACGCTCATTGCTTAGTCAACAAGAAAAAGGGAAGTTCACCTTTTTCTTGTTGACTAATACCACATATGGAATGAGGAGTATTGTCCTGATAGAAAATAGTTAATGAGTAAGACTAGAAAGCCTGCAATTCCGAGTAAGGCCATGTTGTATCCTCTTTGGAGTTTTACAACTCTTTGATAAATATAAACTGCATAGATAAATAAGACAATTAATGAGCTTATTACTTTGGAATCAAAGAACGGAACATATGTAAGTTGAGTATGAGCCCAAATAAAGCCTAAAATTAGTCCTATTAATAAAAAAGGCCACGCTATCATAATAGCTACAAATGAAAAGGAATCTAGTTTGGATAAGGCGCCAAATCGTAACAAACGTTTTCCCCATACTTTGCGTTTTAGCATTTGATGTTGAATGACATACATGATTTGACAAGCAAATGAGAAGGTAAACGCTGCGTATGAAAGTATGATAAACGATATGTGGATGATAAGGAGCTCTGAAGCTAGTAGGGCCGAAAGTGATTCAGGTACATCACCATCAGGTGTGAACAAGCTAAAGGCCATCATACTAAACCCAATTACATTTGTGAACAATACGAGAAAGTCTACACGAAAGAACCAGTTTATGGCTAGTGAGAGCGTGACTACTAACCACGCATAAAAAAAGAGTCCTTCAAACGGTGTTAGTAATGGTAAGCGCTCTAACTCCATTGCTCGGATTACGAAAAAGACCGTTTGCAGAACCCAAACAATAGAAAGCAACCAGAAGGCCATAATATTGACCTTCCGGTTGTGCTGTAAGAAATCAACAAAGTATCCAATTAAGCTCATACTGTATAAAACAATCGTAATAGGATAAATCCAGTTCATGCGTTTGTCCCTTCTCTCTTATGAACGAACAACTGCTGGACGTTGTTTTGATACGTTGACGTAGTCTTGCTTTTGATTCTCCCATTGTTTCTCGGCTTCTTTAATTCGTAATTCTTCTTCCTGTGAAGCTAACTCATCTTCTAATGCAAAAATTTTCGTGAACAACTGTAAAGCTTCTTCCGCACCAGGTTCAGCAGCAAGCTCTTTTGCTCTCGTAATCGGATCACGTAGCAACTGGTTCACAATGCTTTTCGTATGCTTACGTAACACTTTCATTTCACGTTCAGATAAGTTTGGAAGCTTTCTTTCAATACTTTCCATTGTTTCAGCTTGTACAGCAAGCGCTTTTGTACGAAGAGCAGAAATAAGTGGCACAACACCAAGTGTATTTAACCATTGCTTGAACTCATCGATCTCTGCTTCGACCATAATTTCGATTTTTTCAGCTTCACGCTTTCGTTCCGCTAGATTCGCTTCAACGATATTTTGTAAATCATCTATATCATAGAGATACACATCATCAAAATCAGAAATCGTAGGGTCTAAGTCACGTGGCACGGCAATATCCACCATAAAAAGGGGACGACCTTTACGCTTTTTCATTGATCCACGCATCATGTCCTTCGTGATCACGAAATCCCGAGCGCCTGTTGAACTGATCAGAACATCTGCTTCTGCTAACGCTTGTTGAAGCTCTTCAAATGGTCTCGCTTGTCCGAGGAACCGAGCAGCTAGTTCAACCGCTTTTGCTTCTGTACGGTTAATTACCGTAATTTGCTTCGCTCCATTTGAGTGTAAATGCTTCGCTGTTAGTTCACTCATTTTCCCTGCACCTAAAATGACTACGTGCTTTCCTGAAAAGTCCCCAAAAATATTTTTACCAAGTTCAACAGCAGCATAACTAACAGATACAGCATGAGCTCCAATCTCAGTACCTGTATGTGCTTTTTTCGCAAGTGTCACTGCTTGTTTGAACAATTGATTAAAAATGGTTCCTGTCGCTTGCTGTTCTTGCGCTAGCAAGAAGCTATCTCTCACTTGTCCTAGTATTTGTGTTTCACCTAGAATCATTGAATCTAGACCACAGGCTACACGGAATAAGTGCTCAATTGCATGATGATCTTCCCGAATATCTAAATAAGGGATGAACTCGTCCTTAGGTAAGTCAAACCAATCCGCTAGAAACGTTTTCGTGAAGTGGCGACCTGTATGCAATTGATCGGCTACGACATAGACTTCCGTACGATTACAGGTTGAAATAATCGTACACTCAAGAATGCTCTTCATGTTTCGCAACTGTGCCAAAGCATTCGGAAGCTCTCCTTCTTGGAACGAGAACTTTTCTCTTAATTCGACAGGAGCCGTTTTATAGTTGAAACCTACAACAAGAATATGCATCCTGACGTTCACCCCCATTTGTAATATCCGTTCAAATTAATCATCTATATTTATCGTAACGTACGTATTTAAAGAAGACCAACGTCCTCATTTTTCACCTTACTAGTATAACTCAGTACATTATAACATGTCTAATGTAGGAGACCAAAAAAAATTGTGAACAGATCTTGAAGCATATGCTATCATGATACTATTGTTTCAACGTACTGGTTTTTTAGCCAAACCCTTCCTGTTACCTGATATTTTATCCAACTATTTATTATGTATGAATACAAAATAGTAACTAGCTTAAAAAGCAACAAAAACTGTATTGAGTGTTATGGAAAGGAAGAGACAAATGAAGACGCAACGTATTTTTCCAGGCGTTTTATTAATTGGCGCGGGCTGTTATTATCTGTTGCAGCAATTTTCGATTCCGTATGACCAACAGATTTTAAGTTGGCCATCCCTTTTGCTTGTACTCGGTCTTGCATTTTTATTACAAGCCTATATCGGCCGAGAGTATACAATGATATTTCCGGGGATTCTTTTATTTGGACTAGCGATCCACTTTCATCTTCTTGAACTAGTTTCTGTTTGGCCAAATCATTGGGGTATGTATACAAGCCTAGTTGGATTAGCTTTTATTTTATCTGCTAGAAAAATGAAACAAGATGGCATGCTAATTGGGATCCTTTTAATCGTTTTTTCTCTTCTTAGCTTTGCGTCCATCAATCCATTTAGTTGGTTATATGATGCTTATTCTTTTCTCAGTTCACTTTGGCCAATTTTCCTAATCGGCGCTGGGCTATTTTTACTCTTAAGAAAGAAATGAAATGTAGTCATAAGAAAAAGAGAGGATTTCTCCTCTCTTTTTCTTTTCCCCACTATTGTGAAATGTAATATTGAATGGTTTTCCAAATTTGTTCTTTTCCTTGTGCTGTTTCAGAAGAGAACAGAAGCAATGGATCGGATTCCACTTTCTCTAAATACTCTCTAATTACTTTCAAATGCTTCTGCCATTTCCCTTTTGGAATCTTATCGCTTTTGGTTGCGACGACAATCACAGGAATGTCAAAATGCTTGAGCCACTTATACATCATTTTATCATCTGCAGAAGGGGCGTGACGGACATCAACTAACAAAACGACCGCTTTTAGTTGCTCACGATCTTGTAAATACGTTTCAATCATCCGTCCCCACGCTTCTCGCTCTGGCTTGGGTACTTTAGCAAAGCCATACCCAGGGACATCAACAAAATAAAGCATTTCATTGATTTCATAAAAATTCAATGTTTGTGTTTTTCCAGGGCGTTGCGACGTACGTGCTAACCCTTTGCGATTAATCATTTTATTTATAAATGATGACTTTCCTACATTCGAACGACCTGATAACGCAACCTCTGGTAAACGAGAAGTTGGGTATTGTTCAGGTTTGACAGCTACATGAGCTAACTCTGTTTTGGTTACTTTCATTCTACTCTCCTAACGCGTGCTGTAAGACTTCATCTAGGTGAGTGACAGGAATGAATGTTAAGTCGTTGCGCACGCTCTCTGGTACATCTTCTAAATCTTTTTCATTATCTTTCGGGATGATGATTGTTGTCAGTCCTGCACGGTGAGCACTCATCGACTTCTCCTTCAATCCACCAATTGGAAGAACACGTCCACGTAACGTAATCTCTCCCGTCATCCCAACTTCTTTTTTCACTTTGCGTCCTGTAAGTGCAGATACAAGAGCTGTTGCCATCGTTATCCCCGCTGAAGGACCGTCCTTTGGCGTTGCACCTTCAGGAACGTGAATATGGATATCATTTTTCTCATTAAATTCCGGATCAATGTGTAAATCGGCTGAACGGGAACGAATATAACTAAACGCCGCTTGAGCAGATTCCTTCATCACATCGCCGAGCTTTCCTGTTAACGTTAGCTTCCCTTTTCCAGGTGCAACCGAGACCTCAATGGAAAGTGTATCTCCCCCCACTGTCGTATACGCAAGTCCAGTTGCTGCTCCAACTTGATCTTCTTCTTCAGCTAGACCGTACCGGAATCTTGGTTTCCCAAGCATTTCCTCAACCGTTTTGGCTGTTAGAATCACTTTTTTCTTCTCAGAAGTTACGATCTTCTTCGCTGTTTTCCGGCATAATGTCGCTAACTGACGTTCAAGATTTCGCACACCCGCTTCTCGTGTATAATAACGAACTACTTTTTGAATGGCTTCATCTTTCATTTGAAGCATACCTTTGCTCAGACCATGATCTTTCATTTGCTTTGGTAGCAAGTAGTCTTTTGCAATATGGATCTTTTCCAGTTCGGTATAACCTGCAAGCGAGATAATTTCCATTCGATCCAGAAGTGGACCTGGAATTGTTCCAATATTGTTCGCGGTAGTAATAAACATGACTTTTGATAAGTCATATGGCTCTTCAATGTAATGGTCGCTAAACGTATTGTTTTGTTCCGGATCAAGCACTTCTAGTAGAGCGGACGAAGGATCTCCTCTAAAATCATTGGCCATTTTATCAATTTCATCTAATAAAAATACCGGATTGATGGATCCTGCTTTTTTCATTCCTTGAATTAGACGTCCAGGCATAGCCCCGACATACGTTCTGCGATGACCTCGAATTTCGGCTTCATCGCGAACACCACCAAGTGAAATTCGAACAAACTTCCGATTTAACGATCGTGCAATCGAACGTGCTAATGATGTTTTCCCTACCCCTGGAGGGCCTGCTAAACATAAAATTGGACCTTTTAATTCACGAGTTAATTGCTGCACGGCTAGGTACTCAAGAATTCGTTCTTTTACTTTTTCAAGTCCATAGTGATCAGCATCAAGAATTTCTTCCGCTTTGAGAACATCTAACTGATCTTCTGTCTCGTATGTCCATGGCAGCTGAAGTAGCCAATCTAAGTAATTTCGCAACACAGAACTTTCAGCAGAATTCGCTGGCATTTTCTCATAGCGGTCTAACTCTTTTAGGAACTTTTCTTTCACAGATTCTGGCATTTCTATCTTTTGAGCTTTCTCTCGTAACGTCGACACTTCTCCCGTGCGACCTTCCTTATCACCAAGCTCTTTTTGAATGGCCTTCATCTGTTCACGCAAATAATACTCTTTTTGCGTTTTTTCCATCGACTTTTTGACACGTTGGCTTATTTTCTTTTCAAGACCAAGCACTTCTTGCTCATTATTTAAGATCTCAATCAATTTAAGCAGTCGTTCTTTGACGGACTTGATTTCAAGTAATTCTTGTTTCTGCGCTAGCTTTAATGGCAAATTAGCTGCAATGACATCTGCAAAATGTCCTGATTCATGAATGTCTTTTACAGAAGCTAGAGTTTCAGCAGAGATTTTTTTCGAAACTTTCGTATACTGTTCAAACATCGTTAATAAGTTTCTCATCAGGGCTTGAATCTCTGGTGTAAGAAAGGCATCCTCCTCTTCAAGGGCCTCAATCTCAACTTCTAAAAAACGCTCATTAGAAAGAAATTGATCAATACGAGCACGTTGTAAGCCTTCTACGTGAATACGGACTGTACCATTAGGAAGTTTCAACAAACTCTTCACTTTTGCTATGGTCCCAATTGAATAAATTTCCTCTTCTGTTGGGTCGTCTATTGAAATTTCTTTCTGAGTTGCGAGTAAAATTTGATGGTCATCTTCCATCACTTGTTCTAACGCCTGAACGGATTTCGGTCTTCCTACATCTAAGTGAAGAACCATTGCTGGGAAAACAAGCAATCCGCGTAACGGTAGAAGCGGAATTTGTCGTCTATCATTTGATTCGACCATCCGCATACACCTCCATCTCCAATACATCCTATTTCCTAAGTCAAACTTCCTATTAAAAGATGCTTGCTTATTTTGATCTTGCGGTTTACATTCAATTTTATCTTATCGTTCCTATGTTTGTCTAATATTAGACAGGTGCGATGGAAGTGTTTAAGTCTGTAGCTGCTGGAACCGTTTCTTCTACTTCTTGTTCAATTGCGAGTTCAAGCACTTCATCCAAATGCTCCACTGCAATGACTTCAATACCGGTAATTTGTTGAAGAATGGCTTGCTCATTCTCTTTTGGAATAATGGCAACTTCTGCTCCAGCTAGTTTGGCTGCTTCCACTTTTGCAACAACGCCACCAATTGGTTTCACCTTACCATGAATACCCAATTCTCCAGTCATAGCAATTGTATTCTTTACTTTTTCTCCTCGAATCGCTGAGTAAATCCCTGTTGCAATCGCTGTTCCAGCAGATGGGCCATCTACAGGACCCCCGCCTGGAAAATTGACATGAATGTCATAGTCTTGCGTCGGAATTCCCATTCGTCTTAGTACAGTCACTACATTCTCAACTGAGCCTTTGGCCATACTCTTTCTTCTAATTGAACGCATTTGGTTCCCTGTACTTTCTTCTTCCGCAATCCCTGTAATGTTCACTGTACCTTTACCCGGATTTTCGAGAACATTCACTTCTATTTCTAATAAAGCACCTAAGTTAGGACCATATACAGCTAATCCATTCACTAATCCAACGGCAGAATTACTATGAATTCTTCTTTCAGGTCGGGGAGCAATTTGACTTGCATGAAGAACCCATTCCACATCTGCTACCGTTAATTCGGTACGGTTTTCTGCCGTAGCAATTCCTGCAGCAATTTGAACAATGTTGACAGCTTCACGTCCATTTGTTGCATATTTAGCAATCCGTTCGATTGCCCCTTCTTCCGCATTAAAATTGATTTTCTTTGCTGCCTTTTCAGCAATTTGAATAATCTCTTTTGGTTTTAATGCACGGAAATACACTTCTAAACAACGAGAGCGAATCGCTGGAGGTAATTCATCTGGTGTTCTTGTTGTTGCTCCAACAAGCCTAAAGTCAGCTGGAAGTCCTTTTTGAAAAATTTCATGTATATGTCGTGGGATTTGTTGATTCTCTTCACTATAATAGGCACTTTCAAGAAACACTTTGCGATCTTCTAATACTTTTAATAATTTATTTAACTGAATGGAATGAAGTTCTCCAATTTCATCAATAAATAACATCCCACCATGTGCTTTTGTGACCGCCCCATGCTTAGGTTGCGGAATTCCAGCTTGGCCCATCGCACCTGCTCCTTGATAAATGGGATCATGAACAGATCCAATTAACGGATCAGCAATTCCACGCTCATCAAAACGAGCTGTTGTCCCGTCAAGCTCAACAAACACGGCATCCTTTTTAAAAGGAGATTGGGCATTCTTTTTTGCTTCTTCTAATACTAGCCTAGCTGCTGCTGTCTTCCCGACACCTGGTGGTCCATAGATAATCACGTGTTGAGGATTTGGCCCACACAAGGCAGCGCGTAATGAACGAATGCCTTCTTCTTGTCCAACAATATCTTCGAATGAAATGGGACGTACTTTTTCAGCAAGTGGCTCACTTAGTGAGATAGATCTCATTTTCCTTAGCTCTTCCATTTCTTTGCGTGATTCACGGTCAATTGAGACCTTTTGATTGCGTTGACTTTTTAATAAATTCCAAAAGTAGACACCAATGATGATACCAAAGAATAATTGGATCACCAATGCAATTCCTGTCCAATTCATGATGAAACCTCCCAGAAGTAGTCGTTTTGTTTCCTTTAGTATGTGCGGGAAAAACAACACTAATCAAAGAAAGTTCTGAGAATGATTGGAGAAAATCTACATGGTATCTATTTCAACAGAAAAAATGAAATGGCACCTTTCTTAAATCTGCTTTCGTTTTTCTCTAATAGGCGACCTTCTTGAACAGAAAAAAAGCGAATCCACAAAGGATTCGCTTTTTATCCGAGAACATTAAGCACTCTCTTTAGGCTCTGATTTCTCCAATGTAATTTCTTTGCCATCAGCTGTAAGCAATGTAGGCAATTCATTGTCCGTTACACACTTTTCATGAATGATACATTTCACGATATCTTCACGAGATGGTAAATCGAACATGACATCAAGCATCAATGTCTCAATTATGGAACGCAAACCACGCGCACCTGTTTTACGCTCGATTGCTCTGTTGGCAATTTCGCGAAGAGCTTGCTCCGTAAATTCAAGCTCTACATCGTCTAGTTCAAGCAATTTTTTGTATTGCTTCACTAGTGCATTTTTCGGTGCCGTTAAAATCTCAACTAAGGCATCTACATCAAGCGGCTCTAAACTAGAAATAACTGGTAGACGACCGATGAACTCTGGAATTAAGCCGAAACGAAGCAAATCTTCAGGTAGTACTTTTCCTAAGTATTCACCAGGCTTTAGATCCTCTTGCTTCACATCAGAACCGAAACCAATCACTTTCTTCCCTAGACGGCGCTTAATAATTTGTTCAATTCCATCAAATGCTCCACCACAAATGAAGAGAACATTTGTTGTATCAATTTGAATGAATTCTTGATGAGGATGCTTACGTCCCCCTTGTGGAGGAACACTCGCACTTGTACCTTCAAGAATTTTTAGAAGGGCTTGCTGTACACCTTCCCCTGATACATCACGTGTAATAGATGGGTTTTCTGATTTACGTGCAACCTTATCAATCTCATCAATGTAAATGATTCCTTTTTCCGCTTTTTCCACATCATAATCAGCGGCTTGGATAAGTTTTAGAAGAATATTCTCCACATCTTCCCCAACATAACCTGCCTCTGTTAATGAGGTTGCATCAGCAATCGCAAATGGTACATTTAGAATTCGAGCCAAAGTTTGAGCAAGTAGTGTTTTACCACTTCCTGTTGGCCCAATCATACAAATGTTACTTTTCGCTAACTCAACATCATCCGAACGCGACAAGGAGTTTACACGCTTATAATGGTTATAAACAGCTACTGATAGAGATTTCTTTGCGCGGTCCTGTCCAATAACGTAATCATTTAAGATTTGTCTAATTTCATTCGGTTTAGGAATTTCTTGGAACTCTACTTCTTCTTCTGTTCCTAATTCCTCCTCTACGATTTCCGTACAAAGTTCAATACACTCATCACATATATACACACCAGGTCCGGCAACTAACTTACGAACTTGGTCTTGTGTTTTTCCACAAAAAGAACATTTAAGTTGTCCTTTTTCTTCATTAAATTTAAACATTCAATCATCACCCCTTAGAAAATATTGTACCATCCTCTAGTAAAACTTCACCTATTAACAGGCTTTTTCTGAATGGACACGACAATACAATAACTACGAACAGCTAGTAACTAAGACTAAATAATCGTATGTTTCGTCATTGTATCACATAAACGATAAGAACCCTAAAGATAACCCTTATGGCTTGTGATATGCTCCAACATCGATCTAGTCGAACGCGTAATGAATTCGACCTATAGGTTCTTGTTTTACACCTCCATGTCCATTAATTTACTAAGAATTTCTATGTACCTTACAAAAGACATAGAAGACGAGCAATCAAGACTGATTACTTCATTTTATGTATGGATTGATTATACATTCAAGATTAAGTAAGAAAAATCCTTTTTCTTGTTCAAAATTCATTACATTACTATTTTTTGTGTGCCCATCCCTATACTAAGCTTGTTCAATTCCTACAAACTCCATACATACAGCGTAAGCAATCTAAGAGCGAAGGAAAAAAACAAGGCACGAAAATTCGCACCTTGTTTTCTATTCCATTACAGTAGTTATCAATTTCCTACGCTTTTTTGCTGTTTTCGACAAGAAACTCAACAGCTTTTTGGATTTTTAGATCGCCTTTAATTCCTTCAAGGCCACCTTGCGCAGCAAAAATATTTTTAATTTCTTCAGCAGAACGTTGGTACATTTCTGCCATTTTTTCGATTTCTTTATCTACATCTTCGTCCGTAGCTTCAAGATTCTCAGCTAATGCGATAGCTTCAAGAGTAAGATTTACACGAACACGCTTCGCTGCATCTGTCTTGAACTGCTCACGCATTGCATTTTCGTCTTGGCCAGAGAATTGGAAGTACAATTCAAGGTTCATACCTTGAGCTTGCAGACGTTGCTCAAATTCTTGTAGCATACGATCTACTTCTGTATTTACCATTGCTTCTGGAATATCAATTGTTGCATTTTCAGCCGCTTTTTCTACTAGTGTATCACGAACAGCATGCTCAGCTTGATGATCCTTATCTTTTTGAAGTTTGTCTTTTAGTTGAGTCTTAAGCTCTTCTAACGTTTCTACTTCTTCGTTCGCATCTTTTGCAAACTCATCATCAAGTGCTGGAAGTTCTTTACGCTTAATGTCGTGAATTTTTACTTTAAACGTTGCTGGCTTACCTGCTAAGTTTTCAGCATGGTACTCTTCAGGGAATGTTACTTCAACGTCTTTCTCTTCTCCAGATTTAAGACCAACTAATTGCTCTTCGAAACCAGGAATGAATTGACCAGAACCAATTTCTAAAGAATAGTTCTCAGCTTGTCCGCCTTCAAATGCTTCTCCATCTACGAAACCTTCAAAGTCAAATACAGCTGTATCGCCATTCTCAATTGCGCCATCTTCTACAACAACAAGCTCAGCTTGACGCTCTTGAAGTTGCTTAAGCTCTGCTTCCACATCTTCGTCCGTTACTGTTGTATCTTGCTCTTCTACTTCAAGACCTTTATATTCACCAAGCTCTACTTCAGGCTTCACAGTTACTTTTGCTGTAAAAACAAGAGTAGCTCCTTTTTCCATTGTTTCAATATCAATTTCAGGACGGTCAACTGGCTCAATGCCTGTTTCTTGAATAGCAGCAGCATATGCTTCTGGAAGTAAAATATCTAAAGCATCTTGGTATAAAGATTCAACACCAAATTGCTTTTCAAACATACCACGAGGTACTTTTCCTTTACGGAATCCAGGTACATTTACCTTTTTTACAACCTTTTTAAATGCTTGATCAAGAGCAGCGTCTACTTTTTCAGCTTCTACATCAATTGTTAGGACGCCTTCATTTCCTTCTAACTTTTCCCATTTTGTAGTCATTTACTTTCCCTCCAACTTATACACATCTCGTTTTTAAAACGATAGATTTCTTCTATTATCTTTGACAACCACTCTAGTATAACATAACGTTTGTTCATTTCAAATAGTTGATCCAAGCCTAGCCTACGTTTCATCCTGATTAAGCGTGAGAGAACTGGTATCAATTTGATAGACAGATAATTCTAGTTGTTTCACTACTTCCACTTTCTCAAGAAAGAAGGGACGTTTAAATTGATAGCGCTCTAATAATTCTTCTAGGTCATCATCTAAGCCCATTCGTTCTGCTGCACAATAATAAAAAACATGCCCCCAAAGTTTTGCATCTTCTGGCTCTGGTAAAAAAGGATAGAGCGACCATAGATGAGTCCAACTTAACTGTTTTGTCATCTCATATAAGAGTGGATCTGTTTGTTCAAGTTGTTCACTTACATGATGTACTACTTCTTCAAAAAACGCTTGTTGCTTTTCATCACTAAACTCACTTGGAACAATATCCATTTCTCGGCCTTGCTTTGTAATATGTATAGAATCTGTACAATTCTTCTCTTCTAATGACTTTAATGCCATGCTTTGAAGAACATAATCACGATCAGCTCGCTCGAGAAATTCAATTAACAATCGAGTCGATGCCTGATTGTCGATCTCCCTTAAATGTTGTATTGCTTTAGACTGGAGCTCAAGTGAGTCAGATTGTAGCATATCTACTAACTCGACCGGAATAGGTTCATCTTTAATTTCTAATTGGTGCAACCATTCTTGATCACCAACCATTTGTCTGCTGAAATGCAAAAGTTGATAGAATGACTCCGCATATTGAGAAGGGAATTGATTCTCTGAAAGAACTGCGTCTAGCATATCAACTACCTCTTGGTATTTCCCTAGTTGAACAAGCAGAGAGATATGTACTTGTAAATTCTCATAATAATCGCCTATTCCTTCTCGTAGCAAACTATTCGTATGTTCTACTGCTTCTTCTAGTCGCCCTAGTTCAACTAAGCTTAACATTTTCCCGAAAAGAACTTGTGGATGGTCAGGCTCATGTTCTTCTGCTGATAAAAAAAAGTCGTAAGCCGCCTTGCCGTCCTTGTCCTTTAAAGCGTCCATTCCTTTTTCAATCAAGCGCTTTACAAGACCAGGGTATAATATTACTTTCTTATCCTTTTTATGTATTCGTTTATCCACTGGAGAACCGCCCCACTCTATTTCATCCTTATAATATGAATTGTCCCATCCAAACAAAAAGATTTGTCATATTACACGAAGATGAATTGTCGTTCATACTATTTCTCTAATTTTATCAGTTCCACCTTGCCATTACAATCAATGGTCCCCATAAATTAAAAGAGTAATTCTTAACGCCTAGTTTACTCTCCCTACATCGGCATCAAGAATTACTCTAAGTTGTTATGCTTTTTGTTCAAAGGCCTTAATTTGCTCATCATATTTCAGCGTTAAGCCTATTTCATCCCATCCATTTAAAAGCATTTCTTTCCAATATGGATCAATTGTGAAAGAAGCATGAAATCCTTCTCCGCTAATCGTTTGCTCTTCTAAACTCACACTCAACTCTAGAGCTTCGTTTGCTCCTTTTGCCAAAAGCTGTTGAACTTCTTTCTCATCTAGTCTAATTGGAAGCATTCCATTCTTTACACAGTTGTTGTAAAAGATATCAGCAAAGCTTGGTGCTATAACAACTTTAAATCCATAATCATGAAGAGCCCAAGGGGCATGCTCACGTGACGAACCACACCCGAAGTTATGTCCAGCTACTAAGATTGTAGCCCCTTGGTTATGGTCTTGGTTTAATTCAAATTTAGGATCCGGAGTGCCATCAGCTAGAAAACGCCAATCATAAAATAAAAATTGTCCAAATCCTGTTCTTTCTACACGCTTAAGAAATTGCTTTGGAATGATTTGGTCCGTATCTACATTCACTCGGTCCATTGTTGCAACGATTCCTTTATGATTTACAATTGGTTCCATAGTTGACCCTCCTTTACTGTGCTACTTGTTGTTTTTTCCATTCACGAACATCTACAAAGTGCCCCGCTATAGCAGCAGCTGCCGCCATTTCTGGACTAACTAAGTGAGTACGAGCTCCTTTACCTTGTCGCCCTTCAAAGTTGCGGTTTGACGTTGAAGCACAACGCTCTCCCTCAGGTACAACATCTGGGTTCATACTTAAACACATACTACAACCTGAACTCCGCCATTCAAAGCCTGCTTCCATAAAGATTTGATCTAATCCTTCTTCTTCTGCTCTCTGCTTTACTTTTTGAGAGCCTGGAACGACCAATGCACGAACATGTTCAGCAACTTTCTTGCCTTTAATAAGGTTAGCTGCTGCTTTCAAATCGCTAAAGCGCGAGTTTGTACAGGAGCCAATAAAGACGTGTTGAATGTTGATTTCAGAAATAGGTGTTCCTGGTTCTAACTCCATATAATCTAAAGCTTGTTGAATCGCACGTCGATCTGTTTCAGTTTTTCCGTCTGCTGGAGATGGAACTGTTTTTGATATCCCTACACCTTGTGAAGGATTCGTTCCCCATGTTACCATCGGTTCAATTTCAGATGCGTCAATCGTTACCACTCTATCGTACGTCGCACCTTCATCTGTCGCTAACTGTTTCCATTCTTCTACTTTTTCATCAAAGGAAGCACCAGTTGGAACATACTCTCTTCCTTGAAGATAATCGAATGTAACTTGGTCTGGACTAATGAGTCCCGCTTTCGCTCCGGCCTCAATCGACATATTACAGATTGTCATACGCTCTTCCATCGTCATTCCGCGAATGGCATCCCCTGTAAATTCAACAACTGATCCTGTACCAACATCCACTCCGAATTTAGCGATAATAGCCAAGATCACATCCTTCGCGGAAAGTTCAGGCGACAGCGTACCTGTAACACGAATTTCTAGCGTTTTCGGACGTGATTGCCAAAGTGTTTGTGTAGCAAGAACATGCTCAACTTCACTCGTTCCAATCCCAAAAGCTAATGCTCCAAATGCGCCATGAGTAGACGTATGACTATCTCCACATACAATTGTTTTTCCTGGTTGAGTTAACCCGAGCTCAGGTCCAATAACATGAACAATTCCATTTTCCGGGTGATCTAAGTCAGCTAGGTCAATACCAAATTCTTTGCAGTTTGATTCAAGAGTTTCCATTTGAGTTTTAGCAATTTGATCTGTTATATCGTAGCGGTTCACAGTTGGAACATTATGGTCCATCGTAGCAAACGTTAAGTCTGGGCGCCTTACTTTTCGATTTGCTAAACGAAGCCCTTCAAATGCTTGTGGAGATGTTACTTCATGAACCATGTGCAAATCAATATAGAGGAGTGTCGGCTTTCCTTCTTCTTGAATCACTTCATGTGCTTCCCAAATTTTTTCAATAATCGTTTTAGGTGCCATCTTCGCTCCTCCTCGTTTGTTTTAGTTTAATAGAATAAGAGGATGGCTCAGGAACAGTACCATTAGCCTTTTCTAGTTGAATTGACTAGTAGGCTGTTCCATCTTCGCCATCCCTGTTTATTGAATGTTATGAGATGACTGCTTTCTTAGCTAAAGCATTCAAAACTTGATTCGTCATTTCTTCTGTCGATAAAGCTTTGCTTTGATCAGTAGTTAAATCGGCTGTACGATGCCCAGCTTCTAACACATCATTAATCGCTTCAGCTAAGGCATTCGCCTCATCTTTCATTTCAAATGCGTATGTTAGCATCATGACGACAGACGAAAGCGTTGCTAATGGATTGGCAATTCCTTTTCCTGCGATATCTGGTGCAGAACCATGAATTGGTTCAAACAATCCAGGACCGTTTTGACTTAAACTAGCAGATGGCAACATCCCTAGTGATCCTGTGATCATCGAAGCCTCATCACTTAATATATCGCCAAACATATTTTCTGTTACCATTACATCAAACTGCTTTGGATTGCGTACCAATTGCATAGCAGCATTATCGACTAGCATGTGGCTATAGTTAATTTCAGGATAATCTTTTGCTACTTCATCAACGACTTCACGCCACAAACGGCTTGATTCTAACACATTGGCTTTATCAACAGATGTTAAAGAGCCGCCACGAATAGTAGCAAATTCAAACCCTTTGCGGACAATTCGTTCAATTTCTTTTCGCGAATAAACGAGAGTATCTACTGCAACCTCTTCGTTTCCTTCACCCCTGCGTTCACGTGGTTCTCCGAAGTACAATCCTCCTGTTAACTCTCTAACAATAACAAGATCTACACCTTGAATGATATCATCTTTCAATGGTGAAGCATCCGCTAACGAATCATAAATCGTAACTGGGCGAAGATTTGCAAACAAATCGAGTGCTTTCCTAAGCCCTAGCAATCCTTTTTCAGGACGTTGATCTCCTGGGAGAGTATCCCATTTAGGTCCTCCTACGGCTCCAAGTAACACTGCATCGCTTTGTTTACAAACGGCTAACGTCTCATCTGGGAGGGGCGTACCAGCCTTATCAATTGCTACACCACCTAGATCAGCAAATGTATATTCAAATTCATGATTATACAAACGACCAATCTCTGAAAGTACTTGGGTAGCAGCCTCACAAACTTCTGGTCCTATCCCATCACCAGGGAGAACGGCAATACGTTTCTTCATGTTTCTTCCTCCCTATACGTTTAATGGATTCGTGCGTTGTTGTTCATTGAATTGTTTTCGATTAATGGTTCGATTGACTGCGTTAATATACGCCTTTGCAGAAGCTTCTAAAACGTCATGTGCTGTTCCTCGACCCGAAGATTCTGTACCATCATACTTTACCGTTACGTACACTTCTGCAAGCGAGTCACGCCCCGCCGTCGTCGATTGAATACGGTAATCCATGAGCAAAATCTCTTCGTCAATAACACGCTCAAGTGTATTGTAGATCGCTTCAACACTACCAGAACCAGTTGCAGCTTCTTGAACTGTTTCACCAGTAGGCAATTTCATCGTAATCGTTGCTGTTGGTATATTAGTCGTACCATAATTTACTTGCAATGTTTCAAGTTCATAATGAGTAACAGAAGCTCCAACTGTCGCTTCTGTCATTAAAGCAAACAAGTCATCTTCTGTAATATCTTTCTTCTTATCAGCTAAATCTTTAAAAGCCACAAATGTTTTTTGCAACTGCTCATCTGTACCATTGAAACCAAGTTCGATAAGCTTTTCTTTAAACGCATGACGCCCTGAATGCTTCCCAAGCACCATTCTATTAGATGATACTCCCACAAGTTCAGGAGTAATAATTTCGTACGTTTCTTTGTTTTTCAAGACTCCATCTTGATGGATTCCAGATTCATGAGCAAACGCATTAGCACCAACAACCGCTTTGTTGTTCGGAACAACCATCCCGGTTAACTTGCTTACTAGTGAGCTTGTGCGTTTAATCTCTTTTAAAACAAGTCCTGTATCAGCTTTATAATGATCTTGACGAATGTTTAATGCGACTGCAATTTCTTCTAGCGATGCATTTCCTGCACGTTCCCCAATTCCATTCACGGTACATTCAACTTGACCTGCACCATTTTGAATCGCAGCTAACGAATTCGCAACCGCCATCCCCAGATCATCGTGATTATGCGTTGATAAAATTGCGCGATCGATATTCGGAACATTTTCTGACACATATCGGAACATTTGCCCGATCTCGTACGGAGTTGTATACCCCACTGTATCAGGTAGGTTAATGACCGTTGCACCTGCATCGATCACTTCACGAATGATTTTTGCCAGAAATGGTAATTCTGTTCGACTTGCATCTTCTGCCGACCATTGAACCTGAGGAAATGTCTTCTTTGCTAACTTCACAGCTGCAACTGCATTTTCAATTACTTGGTCTGGGGTCATTTTTAATTTATATTCCATGTGGATTGGTGATGTTGCAATAAAAACGTGAATCCTTGGCTCAGCACTATCTTTTAATGCTTGCCAAGTTGTCTCAATGTCACGCTCGAGTGAACGGGAAAGACCTGTGATAGAGCTACCCTTAATTGTTTGAGCAATTGCTTGAACGGAAGCAAAATCACCTTGAGAGGAGGCTGGAAAGCCAGCCTCAATGATATCTACTCCTAAACGTTCTAACTGCTTTGCAATTTCAAGTTTCTCTTGAAAGTTTAAGTTTACTCCTGCTGATTGTTCCCCGTCTCTTAGCGTGGTATCGAAGACATTAATTTTTCGCACTACCAACCACTCCTTTAGATTTTACAAATGGCATCATTTCGCGAAGCTCACGACCAACAACTTCAATTGGGTGTTGGCTTTCTGCTCTTGTAATAGCCGTGAATTCTGGACGATTTGCTTGGTTTTCAAGAATCCATCCTTTTGCAAACTTACCTGTTTGAATATCTGTTAAAATACTCTTCATTGCTTTCTTTGTCTCATCTGTTACAACTTGAGGTCCAGCTACATAATCTCCCCACTGAGCTGTGTCAGAGATTGAGTAACGCATTCCTTCAAGTCCACCTTCGTACATTAAATCAACGATTAATTTCAATTCATGCAAGCACTCAAAGTAAGCAACTTCTGGTTGGTAACCAGCTTCAACTAATGTTTCGAAACCAGCTTTTACAAGTGCAGCTGTTCCTCCACAAAGTACTGCTTGCTCACCGAATAGATCTGTTTCTGTTTCTTCTTGGAATGTTGTTTCAAGAACCCCTGCACGAGCCGAACCAATTTGCTTTGCATAAGCAAGTGCGATATCTTTTGCTTGACCTGTCGCATCTTGGAATACAGCGATTAATCCAGGAACTCCAGCTCCATCTACGAACGTACGGCGAACAAGGTGACCTGGTCCTTTTGGTGCAGCTAAAAATACGTCAACATTTGCTGGTGGAACAATTTGATTGAAATGAACGTTAAAACCGTGAGCAAATGCTAATGCTTTTCCAGCATGTAATTCAGGCTCGATTTCATTTTTGTAAACAGTTGGTTGATGCTCATCTGGTAATAAGATCATGATTAGATCCGCTTGTGCAGCTGCTTCTCTTACAGGGAATACTTCAAATCCATCACTTACTGCTTGATCCCAAGACTTCCCTGGGCGAAGACCGATAATAACATCTACTCCATTTTCGCGAGCATTTTGTGCATGCGCATGACCTTGAGAACCATATCCTACGATTGCTACCTTTTTCCCACTTAATACTGCTTCGTTAACGTCTCCATTGTAATAAACCTTTGCCATAATAAATCTCTCCTCTTGTTTAATTAGTTTTAGATTTTTATCTATTTTGAATTAATGAATTCACAAGTTTAATTGATGAGTGTTAATCGATAAGGATCTTGCACTGGCTTTTTTGTACTACGATTAAATGCAGTAATTCCAGTACGTGCAATTTCTTTTATTCCATAAGGACGAAGCAAATCAATAAACGCTTCGACCTTTGGATGATCTCCTGTAATTTGAATCGTCATCGATTCTCGACCAACATCAATGATCGTTGCTCTAAACGGATTAACAAGTGCAGCAACTTCACCTCGTTGTTGAGGATTTGCCACAATTTTAACTAGTGCGAGTTCACGAGCAACAATCGACTCATCTGTAATATCTTTCACTTTTAAAACATCTACTTGTTTGTTTAATTGCTTAATTACTTGTTCGACATTTTCCATACTGTCAGCAGCAACGACAAACGTCATTCTTGAAATGGCTGGGTTCTCCGTTACTCCAACTGTTATGCTTTCAATGTTATAGTGCCTGCGAGCAAACAGACCAGTAATTCTGTTCAAAACACCAGACGTGTTATTTACAAGGGCAGTAATGGTACGTTTCATTCTGGCTTAACCCCTTCCATTTGATGCTGTCCTTTCCCCGGTGCAATCATTGGATAGACGTTTTCTGTTTTGGCAACACGCACATCCATTAATACAGGACCCGGGTGAGCCATCATTTCTTCTAAAGACCCTTTAAGGTCAGATAAGTTATCCACCCTCATTCCTTTAATGTCATATGCTTCAGCTAGCTTGACGAAATTCGGCTGAATTGGGAATAACGAGTTTGAATAACGCTCTCCATGGAATAATTGTTGCCATTGTCTTACCATTCCTAATGAAGCATTATTCACAATAACAATTTTCACTGGCATATTTAACTCTTGTAAAATCGACATTTCCTGTGCTGTCATTTGGAATCCTGCATCACCAATTACGGCAATAACCGGAGTATCTGGTTCTGCAAATTGAGCTCCAATTGCTGCCGGGAACCCAAATCCCATCGTACCCAGTCCACCTGAAGTCACCCAGCGGTTTGGTTTGTTAAAGCGGTAGAACTGTGCAGACCACATTTGGTGTTGGCCAACGTCAGTTGTAACAATGGCTTCTCCATTCGTTACTTCATGAATTAGCTCAATCAAATGTTGCGGTTTAATAACCTCTCCATCTTCCTGATACCAAAGCGGATATTCTGCTTTCCTTTCTTTTTGTGTTGCACGCCATTCTTCTGTGTTACCAGGTGTACCGTCCTCATCTAAGAGCATTTTTAATGCTTGCTTCGCATCTCCAACAACTGGAATTTCCGTTTTAATGTTCTTTCCAATCTCAGCTGGGTCAATGTCGATATGAACAACTCGAGCATTCGGCGCAAAGTGTGCTAAATTCCCCGTTAATCGATCATCAAATCTTGCACCAATGCTAATCAATAAATCTGATTCATAAATAGCCATATTTGCTGTGTATGTTCCGTGCATTCCCGCCATACCAAGACAGAGATCATGATCGCCAGGGAAACTACCAAGTCCTAATAACGTATTGACAACAGGAATTTTCATTTTTTCTACATATTCAAACAATTCATCAGATGCCTTGCCATGTAAAACCCCAGCACCTGCTAAAATGACTGGTTTCTTCGCTTCCGATACAGCTTCTACTACCTTGCGAATTTGCAAGCGATTTGGAACAACAGTTGGTTGATAACCAGGAATATTTACTTCTTTGCTATAATCAAACATTCCCGTTGCAAGCGAGATATCTTTTGGTAAATCTATTAAAACTGGACCAGGGCGACCTGTTGTTGCAATGTGAAAGGCTTCCTTGATGATTCTAGGAAACTCATCTACAGAACGCACTTGATAATTATGCTTTGTAATTGGCATCGTAATTCCTATCATATCGGCTTCTTGGAAAGCATCTGTTCCAATCACAGTTGTTGCTACTTGCCCCGTAATTACGACTAATGGTAACGAATCGATCATAGCATCCGCGATTCCTGTAACAACATTGGTTGCTCCAGGGCCAGATGTAACAATACAAACACCCGGTTTTCCAGATACCCTTGCATATCCTTCAGCAGCATGAATAGCTCCTTGTTCGTGCCTTGCTAGAACATGATGGATACCCGTTTTATAGATTTCATCATATGTTGGTAAAATAGCCCCTCCAGGATAACCAAAAATAACATCAACGCCCTCTTTTGCCAAAGCTTCAATCAACATACTTGAACCTGATAGTTGTTTTGGTTCTTCACTTGTTTGTTGTTCTTTCTTTTTCACATGCGTACTCATGTTTTTCCTGCCTCCTTACTCAGATTCTCTCGTAAATGACCCCAGTTACAATACAAAGTGAACAACATCTAGTTATAAACAAGAAAAAAAATCTTCCCACCCCATATAAGCCACTTATGCTGTAGCTAGAAGGGGCGAAAAGATTTTCTTTCCACGGTACCACCCTTATTCATTAGATAGATCCGTGATCTATCTAATCTTATTGTTTTGATAACGAGTGCTGTGTACACCCGACCAATCTTAGTAGATATAATCGTTCAGATTGATACTCTGAGGCGAGCTTCATCAAAGGTAACAACACCGCATCTCAGCACCACGGCTCTCTGTCGAAGTTACATCATTGATTACTTTTCCTCTTCTTCGTTTTAAACTATTATATTTTCATGACTCCACCAGTATTAGCTGAAGTTACTAATTTTGAATATCTAGCAAGGTAGCCTTTTTTTACTTTTGGTTCCGGCTCAACCCAGCCTTCCTTACGTTTAGCATGTTCTTCATCAGATACTAACCATTCAATTGTTCTATTTGGTAGATCTATTCTGATTCGATCTCCATTTTCTACAAAAGCAATTGGACCACCTTCTGCAGCTTCTGGCGAAATATGACCGATAGAAATTCCTCTAGATGCTCCAGAGAAACGGCCGTCTGTGATAAGAGCGACTTTCGTTCCAAGACCTCTTCCGGCAATCGCTGAAGTTGGTGCTAACATCTCAGGCATTCCTGGTCCACCTTTTGGACCTTCATATCGAATGACTACGACATGGCCTTCACGAACTAGACCATCATCAATTCCTTTTTGGGCTTCCTCTTGAGAGTTAAAAACAATTGCTTCTCCATCAAACACTTTGATTGAAGGATCAACTGCCCCTACTTTAATGACTGCCCCGTCTGGTGCAATGTTTCCGAATAATACAGAAAGACCTCCAACTGGGCTATAAGGATTATCTTTGCGACGAATAACGTCATCATTAGTAATTTCTGCATCTTTTACATTTTCATACAAGCTTTTTCCAGTAATCGTAATTCGATCTGGGTGAATGGCACCTTCAATGTTGCACAATTCCTTTATAATAGCGCTCACTCCACCTGCGTGGTGAACATCATCCATGGAATAATCGGATGCTGGACTGATCTTCGAAAGATAAGGAACTCGCTCAGCAACTTCATTAATTCGGTTAAGATCATATTCAATTTCAGCTTCGTTTGCGATTGCTAATGTGTGTAAAACCGTATTCGTTGAACCACCCATTGCCATATCAAGTGCAAATGCATCATCAATCGTTTCTTTTGTGACGATATCACGAGGTTTAATGTCTTTCTCGATTAAGTTCATTAAGTGCTTGGCTGCATCTTTAATTAGTTGATGACGATCATTGGATGTTGCAACAATCGTACCGTTACCTGGTAAAGCTAACCCTAGCATTTCCATTAATGAATTCATTGAGTTGGCAGTAAACATTCCAGAACAGGAACCACAAGTTGGACAAGCCGTTTGTTCAATTTCTAATAACTCTTCTCTTGTCATATTACCTGACGAAAATGCCCCTACACCTTCAAAGACAGAAACAAGAGATAAGTTTTTCCCATCTTTTGTCTTCCCTGCCTCCATTGGGCCACCTGATACAAATACTGAAGGAACATTTGTCCTTACTGATGCCATTAACATACCTGGCGTAATTTTGTCACAGTTTGGAATGTAAAATACTCCATCAAACCAGTGTGCGTTAATAACCGTTTCTGCTGCGTCACAGATAATTTCACGACTTGGGAGCGAATATCTCATCCCGATGTGCCCCATAGCAATTCCATCGTCGACTCCAATTGTATTGAACTCAAATGGAATTCCTCCAGCTTCTCGTATTGCTTGCTTTGCCACTTCTGCAAATTTGTTTAAGTGCATATGTCCTGGAATGATATCGATGTATGAATTACATACACCAATGAATGGTTTATCCATTTCATCTTCTTTTACACCAGCTGCTCGAAGTAAGCTTCGATGCGGCGCACGGTCAATTCCTTTTTTGATCATGTTACTTCTCATACTACCCGCTCCCTATTTCCTTGTATCTCTCTGCTCTGCTACTCTATTTAAAAGTTTCTGAATAAACTTTTTCTCCCTCTACTACTACTCTTTCTCTAAAAGCTTTTAATAAAGCGTTCGTTTCTTTTCCTGGTTTTCCTTCACCAATGATTCGGCCGTCTACTTTCACTACTGCTATTACCTCTGCTGCTGTACCAGTTAAGAATACTTCATCTGCAACATAAACATCATGTCGAGTAAATGGTTCTTCTTTAACCGTATAACCAAGATCTTGGGCAAATTCTATGATCGCATTTCGCGTTATTCCTTCAAGCGCTCCTACATATCCTGGTGGTGTGTAAAGCTCTTTCCCTTTAACGATAAAAACATTATCTGCTGAACCTTCAGCTACATATCCTTGATCGTTTAGCATTAGTGCCTCACTTACCCCAGCTAAGCTCGCTTCAATTTTCACGAGAATGTTATTCAAATAATTCAGAGATTTCACTTTAGGACTTAGAACATCTGGACGATTTCTACGAGTTGCAACCGTAACAATTTCTAATCCAGATTCATATAATTCTTTTGGAAAAAGAGCCAGTTCCTCAGCAATAATTATGACCTGAGGTGTTGCACAAGACGAAGGATCAAGTCCTAAATTCCCTACCCCTCTTGAAATAACTAGACGAATGTATGCATTACTTAATTGATTTTTCTGTAATGTTTTAACAACTAGTGATTTCATCTCTTCTTTTGAGTGCGGAATTGCTAGCATAATAGATTTTGCTGAATTATAAAGTCTATCAAGATGCTCTTGCAGTCGAAAGACATTTCCTTCATATACCCTTATGCCCTCAAAGACGCCATCGCCATATAAAAAGCCGTGATCATATACCGATATTTTAGCTTCGTGTTTTTCTACAAAATCTCCATTTAAATAAATCCATTGCTCACTCATGACGTTTTACTCTCCTCATGTATTATGCAACATTCATTTCAAGCATTGCATAATTTTATCTCTCTAGAGCGGACATTTGTTTTTTTATATAGTGTTGTTTGAGATTTATCATACGCTCATTCTTCACTATGGTCAACCATTTTTTTAAAATAATTTGACTATTTCGATTAGTCATTTTCAATGAATGCGCTTACACCGTTATTACAATAAGAATTGCAAAAAAATATTTCCACCCCTGCCTTTATCGGGCATATTACAAAACCAAAAGGACATCCTATACATGGGTGATAAAATATGTTAAAAAAATACAAAAAATATGTGCGTATTTCAAAAAAATTTCCTTATCTACATCTAACGAAAAGACATCGAGCTTCATTAGTTTTAGTAGAAGAACTGGAACAAATATGCAATACAGATGGCGAAAAATTACTATACAATCAGTTGCGTGCTAACATGTATTATCCGACGCCACATTATTGGATAGAAAGCGTTCGAGCCAATTTGGCACTTGTTCCTTACAAACTCGCACTGATTGAAGCAAGACCAGGATTAAATGAGAAAAGAATCATTCGTCAATTAAAAAAACGCGGATGGCGTGTTTTATTTTATGATACGGATCAGTTATTAAAAAACGAAAAATTATATGTGAATCAAGTATTAAAACAAGCTCCCGCACATGCAAAAAGCGTCTCCACTTCATAAAGTGGAGACGCTGTTCATTATGTATGAAAAGTGGCGTCCCAGGAGAGATTCGAACTCCCGACCGACGGCTTAGAAGGCCGTTGCTCTATCCTGCTGAGCTACTGGGACAAGAGCGGGTGATGAGAATCGAACTCACGACATCAGCTTGGAAGGCTGAGGTTTTACCACTAAACTACACCCGCATATCATATATAGTGTTTATCAGAAATCACATGTAACGACAAACATGTCTTTTCCTCTTCTAGTATTTCATAGAAGTAAGATGCGTCAAGACAACTCGTAGATAATTCGGCAGATGTTTCGCTCGTGGCTGAGGTTTTACCACTAAACTACACCCGCATGTTATATCTATTGTTTGTCATAAGTTAGTAACAACTTGTGACGACATATATTAATATAACGTAATCAAATACAAATGTCAACAATTCCTCAGAAAAAAATTGAAAAGTTATTCTCTCCTAACAAAGAAGACTTTATAAGAGAGAATAACGTCATTAGTTAACCTCAAACTGATAAATCATATCTTCCACAACCGAACCGTTGTAATCATAATACGTGACAGTTGCTTTCTTATCTTTGTATTCACAAATACAATACGTTCTTTCTTCACGATTACGAGGAAGTCGTATACTTCCTGGGTTAATGTAGACAACTCCATTCTCAACGAAAGCTCCCGCTACATGAGAATGACCAAAGCAAGCAATTTGCGCTCCCTTTTCTTCTGCACGGTAGCTTAATGGAACATGTGTCATTTTCACATTATACAAATGGCCATGAGTCACATAAATTGTCACTCCATCCACTTTTTCTGTGCGGTCTTCTGGAAAATCTACACCGAAATCGCAGTTCCCTCTGACAACTTTCACTCCACGAAGAGCTTCATCTTCTGCACTTAACTCAGAATCTCCGCAATGGATGAGTAAGTCAACATCATTTCTGTGACGTTGAATCACCTTCTGTAATTCCACTCCCCAGCCATGGCTATCACTTATAATAAAAGCCTTCATCGAATCTCCCCCTTATTCACTCCATTCTTCTTTATGAGCAAGCAATTGGTGCAATGCATTAGCGCGGTGACTTCGCTCATTTTTTTGTTCTGCTGTTAATTGAGCCATTGTTTTCTCTAGTTCTGGCACATAAAAAATCGGGTCGTATCCAAAACCATTTGTTCCTCTTTCTTCTAACGCAATCATTCCCTCACAAGAACCTTCATAGAACCGTGTTTCTTTCTTTGGGCTAGCAACAGCCATCACACATATAAATCTTGCTGTTCTATCTTCGCTGGGAACGTCCAACATTTCGGTTAATACTTTCCCCATATTGGCAGCATCACTTTTATCAGAACCTGCATATCGAGCTGAGTAAACTCCCGGTCTTCCATCTAGTGCATCAACTTCTAATCCTGAATCATCCGCAACAACCATTTGATTTAAATATGTCGCTAACGTTTCAGCTTTCTTTGCTGCATTTTTTGAAAAGGTATCTCCATCTTCCTCGATGTCAGGAATGTCAGGATAATCAAGTAATGATCGTACTTCCCACCCATCTAGCATTTGCTTAAATTCAGCAATCTTCCCTTTATTTTTTGTTGCAATAACAATTTCTTTCATCCCGTACTCCTTTTTCATTCACCTATTAGTTCATTCGTTCAGAAATATCTCCAAGGGCTTCTTTTTGCTTCTTAACTAGTTCAGCAATTCCTTGTTCCGCTAAATCAAGTAATTTATTTAACTGTGTACGTGAGAATGTTGCCTCTTCTCCCGTCCCTTGCAGTTCGACAAATTCAAATGTTCCGGTCATAACCACATTCATATCTACATTGGCTGCTGCATCTTCCACGTAGCATAAATCAAGGAGCTCACCTTTTTTCTGATCCACTCCAACGGAAATAGCGGCTAGATAATCTTTGATCGGCCACTCTTTTAGCTTGCCTTTTTTCATCACTTTGTCTATTGCAAGCACTAACGCCACAAACGCACCTGTAATAGAAGCTGTTCTCGTTCCTCCGTCCGCTTGAATAACATCACAATCAATCCAAACAGTCCGTTCACCCAATTTCTCTAAATCAATAACTGAACGTAATGATCGACCAATTAAGCGTTGAATTTCCATCGTTCTACCAGAAACCTTCCCTTTGGAAGACTCTCTAATATTGCGCGTTTCTGTCGCTCTAGGGAGCATTGCATACTCTGCAGCAATCCAACCTTTCCCCTGTCCTCTTAAAAAGGGAGGAACTCGTTCTTCCACTGTTGCCGTACATATCACTTTTGTATCTCCCATGGAAATCAGAACAGAACCCTCAGGGTGTTTCACATAACCAGTTTCAATCGAAACCTCTCTTATTTGATTCTCTGCACGTCCGTCCACTCTCATAATACCCCTCCTGAATACTAAAAAAGACTTTTATGACACTTCGTCAATGTGTTTCTATGTAAGAGTAAAAAGGAGGAAGCAATCTGCTCCTCCTCTTATTTCTATATTTAATTATAAAGAATTTTATAACTAGAGTCCAATTAAGGAGTTAATAACTTCCTGTATTGACAAGGCTTGGCCTTGAAACAGGTTCAACAGCGTTACCAGACTCAGATAAGACGTTAGCTTCTCCATTTACTTTTACTGCAATTTTTTCTACTCCCTCTTGCTCTGTTAGAGTAAGTGCTAACATATTTAACACATCATCTGACACTGCAGTAGCTTGATTTTGCGAAAGAAGCGATTCATTAAAATTCAATGTAACGGTTCCATTTTCATACTTTGGTTCATCTAATAGAGCCACTTCATGGCGGAAATCTGTCAATAACGGACTTTCATTTGATGGCCCCTTTAGTAGTTCCTTAACTGCTGCAGTGAGTGACTCTTGCCCTGATGCAACACGACGTGTTACTGGAACATAGTACGTATTCTCTCCATTCTGAGCTAGGAAGTAAAGAGTTACCCCTTTGCTGTTTACAACATCTGTAACAGAGCCTGTTTCTAAATTAATCCCATTTGCTCGGCTTACGGTCTCACCAATAGGAGTCCCACCTACTGGCATCGTGTCTTGCTTATAGCCGTTCACATTGATCTGAACACTGTCTACATTTTCAAATTGAGTCAATGTCCAAGTAATTGCTTCTAGAACCTGTTTCTCTTGGTTAGGATCATATTCTTTAAATTCATTCGAAAAATCAGCAACAGCAATCCCATCTTCTTGTAAATTCACAGTCACTTCCGTACCTGCTGGAAGTACAGCACGGAATCCATTTGGTAACAATTCCGTTACAGGACCACCGTCTACTAAATACTCTAATGATTGTTTTAATACACTCTCTGTTCTTGGTAATTCAAGAGTTTGCGGAACAACCAGTCCATTAGAATCAATTAAGTATATTTCACGTTGCACGTATTCTTCATTCGCTTCCTCACCCGCACCCTCTTCTCCATCAGCCTCATCTGGTGCTTCCTCTACATCTTCTTCTAACCCTAATGATTCATCTTCCTCTACGTAATTCGTCGGTGGTGTATCCATCTCATTTGTAGCTTCATTCGAACCAAACGAACAAGCTGTCATTGTTAACAATGTAGTAAATGCAAGAATGGGAACCCCTTTTCGTAAAACTTTGCGCATTGTTTTCCCTCCTAAGATAGTTTGTACTACATGTATACGAGCCTTAAAAAGATAATAGACCACCTTTGTCTATATTTTTATCAAAAAAACAAAAAATCGCTAAGATTATCTTAGCGATTACAAACATATATAATAGTCACTTACTTTAATTTATAAGAGATTTGTTTTTACACAATCTACATTCATTTCAAGCCATTGATCTGCTAAAACTTTAAAGCGATCGGCATCTCCCGTTGTAAAAAAACGATGATTCGGTTGTCTATCCTCTGTAAATAATAAATTATTATGGTATAAGAGACTACTAACTTCACGGGCTGTTTCATCACCAGAAGAAATTAATTGTATGTTATCACCTAATCGTTTGCCAATGACATCTTTTAACAACGGATAATGGGTACACCCTAAGATTAGTGTATCAAAAAGCAAGTCATCTAATGGCTTAAGTGTTTCATCAACAATTCGCTCTGCTTCTTCCCCTTCAAAAACGCCTCTTTCAACAAGAGGAACAAAAGGAGGGCATGCAAGACTTTCGACTTTCACTTCACTATTAATTGCTTTTAACGCTTTTTCATAAGCTTGGCTACGAATGGTTCCTGTTGTACCTATAATAGCCACATGGTCTCTTTTTGTCACTTTTAAAGCACTGATGGCACCCGGATGGACAACACCTACTACAGGAATCGATAGTTCTCTTTTTACTTCCTCTAAGACAACAGCCGTTGCCGTATTACAAGCAATAACTAACATTTTCATCTTTTCTTCTAATAAATGGTCTATCATTTCCCATGTAAACTTTCGAACTTCTTCTTCAGTTCGTGGACCATATGGACACCGCGCAGAGTCGCCAATATAAACAATTTCTTCTTTCGGTAACTGTCTCATAATTTCTTTTGCCACGGTTAGTCCACCTAAACCTGAATCAATCACTCCAATTGGTCTATCCAACAATTTCCCCTCATTCTACTCAATGCATAGTTAGGAGTTCATTCGTGTCGCTTTCATTTCTTCATGAAGAACATGCAAACTCTTCTCAAGGAAATCCACTTCTTCTTGAGAAAAATCTGTTAAGATTCCTTCTAAGTAATCTTGACGCTTTTTAATAACTTCCTCAATAATCGTACGACCTTTATCTAACAAATGAATCCGGACTACACGTCGGTCATTTTTGTCTTTGACTCGTTCTACTAATTCATTCTTTTCCATTCTATCTACTAAATCTGTTGTTGTACTGCAAGCTAAATACATTTTTGTAGACAGTTCACCTATTGTCATATCACCATATTCGTTTAGCCACTGTAGTGCTACAAATTGTGGTGGGGTAATAGGAAATTGTGTCAAAATTTCTCGTCCCTTTTGTTTAACCATTTCTGATACTCTACGTAATGAACGTTCAATTTGCTCAATTTGGCGATGATCCACCACTACGCAC
Source organism: Alkalihalobacillus sp. MEB130 (assembly GCF_032335535.1). Lineage (NCBI taxonomy): Bacteria > Bacillati > Bacillota > Bacilli > Caryophanales > Bacillaceae > Alkalihalobacillus > Alkalihalobacillus sp. MEB130. The sequence continues at coordinate 180,031 of NZ_JAOANA010000003.1, read as the reverse complement.
CTCCCATAATTCTAGTAACTCTTTTAATTGTCGCTTGTTTTCTGAGGAAAAGCAAGCGTAATATGTGACAATTCCATGCATGGTGAATCATAAAAAAAGAGGTTGACCCATTAAGTCAACCCCCTCTTCTTACTAGCTCATATAAGTTTCACGCACTCGTTTCTCTACTTCATCTGCTGTATCCAACATAATCATCTCTTCTGCAAAAGAAGCTAGTTCTTCTTTAGAAAGAGATACCATTTGATTACGCGCAGGTAAAATAGACGTCGCACTCATACTAAACTCATCTAGACCAAGACCAAGAAGCAACGGAATGGCTACTTCGTCCCCAGCCATTTCTCCACACATTCCTGCCCACTTTCCTTCTTTATGAGCTGCATCGACAACCATTTTTACTAAACGTAAAATAGCAGGATGATAAGGCTGATATAAATAAGAAACGCGTTCGTTCATACGATCTGCAGCCATCGTATATTGAATCAAATCATTCGTTCCAATACTAAAGAAATCAACTTCTTTAGCAAACAGATCTGCGGCAACAGCTGTAGATGGAATTTCAACCATCATTCCAATTTCAATTGAGTCTGAAACCGTTACTCCATTTGCAACTAGTTCGTCTTTTTCAGCAAGAAGCATTGCTTTTGCTTGACGGAATTCATCAAGTGTTGCAATCATAGGGAACATTACTTTCAGATTTCCAAATGCACTCGCTCGTAGAAGAGCTCGCAATTGAGTACGGAAAATTTCCTTTTCTTCTAGACAAAGACGAATCGCACGGAAACCTAAGAATGGATTCATTTCTTTAGGAAGATCCAAATAAGGAAGTTCTTTATCTCCACCAATATCCAATGTACGGATTACAACAGGTTTTCCTTCCATACGCTCAACCACTTCTTTATACGCTTCGAACTGCTCTTCCTCTGAAGGAAGCTCTGTTCTGCCCATGTAAAGAAACTCTGTACGATAAAGCCCAATTCCTTCTGCACCATTGTTAATAACACCTTCTAAATCTTTTGGTGTTCCGATGTTTGCAGCTAATTCAACATGTTGTCCATCTTTTGTTGTCGTTTGCTCATTTACAAGCTTTGCCCATTCTGCTTTTTGTTTCGCAAAATCGTCACGCTTTTTTGTATAAGTAGCAATTTCATCTTCAGATGGTTCAACAATGACCGTACCTTCTAATCCATCAACAATAACAGTCATACCTGTTTTTATTTGAGTTGTAACTTCTTTAGTACCGACGACAGCTGGAATTTCTAAAGATCTTGACATGATAGCAGAGTGCGATGTACGCCCACCAATATCTGTTGCAAACCCTTTAATAAAAACGGGATTTAACTGAGCTGTGTCAGACGGTGTTAAGTCTTCTGCAATAATGATCGTCTCTTCTGAGATCGTAGCTAAAGACTGTACCTCAAGCCCTAATAGGTGTCCAAGAACACGTTTAGATACATCGCGAATGTCGGCTGCGCGCTCTTTCATGTACTCATTGTCCATGTTTTCAAACATCGTAATGAACATCGATGAAATTTCATTCATTGCGTATTCAGCATTTTGTTTCTCATCTGTAATCTTAGCCTTAACTGCATCAACTAATTCAGGATCGCTAAGAACAAGTAAGTGAGCTGCAAAGATCTCAGCCTTATCAGCTCCTAGTTCTTTTTCTGTTTTATCTTTAATAACAGAAAGCTCCTCTTTCGACTTCGTTAATGCATCATCAAGGCGCTGAACTTCACTAGTGGCATCTTGAACTTCTTTCAGTTCAATCGTCATGTCCGGCTCTTCGTGTACGAAAGCCTTTGCAATCGCCACACCAGATGAAGCAGCGATACCAGTCAGTTTCTGCATTATTCTCCTAATCCTTCCTTAATAACATCCTCAATAGCTTGAAGTGCCTCAGCAGCATCAGAACCTTCAGTCTTCACTGTCACTTCTGCACCTTTGCCCACACCTAAAGACATAACGCCCATGATTGATTTTAAGTTAACAGACTTGCCTTTGTATTCAAGTGTAATATCTGAAGAGAATTGACCTGCTTTGTTCACCAATTGAGTTGCTGGACGTGCGTGAATTCCCGTATCTGCTGTAATTAAGAATGTTTTTTCTGCCATAATAATCTACCTCTTTCTTTTGAATGAAATTTAGTTTTAGAAAAAGAAACCTTTTTCTATTTTGCCATGTACTTATTGTTTTCTACATTTGTACATTTAAACGGAATAACAAAAAGAAACTTAAAAAAGACATAAGTAAAGAAACGTTATGTAGATTCCCATTTTTTGATGTACACAAAAATAGAGTACCCAAAATGAATCCCATATACACTTTCCATACTCATGCCTGATCGAATCAGTAACACGTATTAAGCACAAATTGCATATACAATAAAGTACTGTAGATGGTTTGCTTTCTTAAAGCCATAAACAGTATATCACAAGCAATTTGAAATGTTCAACAGATTTCGCTTGTGATATGAAGGTAGAGTTGAGGTGTTTTATAAATTGTCATAAACAATAGTTACATGAAACAAATGCCCAAATAATGTAACTTATTGTAGCAAATAAAACACGTCGTTCCCCTTACACACATATACTATCGAGACTAAAACCCTTCAATACGTGGGAATTTAGTCCCCACAATTCGCTCTCAGCCCGAGCAAGAAGGAGTGAACTCATTGAAAGGAGCAGAATTCGGACCTAAACCCTTGCTTACGAAAAGGGAACGTGAAGTATTCGAATTACTAGTTCAAGACAAAACAACGCGAGACATTGCACAAGAACTTTTCATAAGCGAAAAAACCGTACGAAATCACATTTCTAATACGATGCAAAAGCTTGGAGTAAAGGGGCGCTCTCAAGCCGTTATCGAATTAGTAAGACTAGGAGAACTTGAAATATAGGTACGCTAAAATTCACGAGGCTCATCTACTATTTCGTTGATCGCTTACGTTTTAGTCGTCTCATATTTTAAATGAGGTTGTCTTAAGATAGATCTATTCATTTTGAGTAACAGTCTTTGTTCACTCAAAGACTGTTACTCAATGAACAGAACTCTATTCTAAAAGACTTCCTCTTCTTCTATTTTATATACTTAGCAGTTCTTTTGTTTCTTGATCAAAAGGAAGCCCGCGTCCTGTTTCTTTGCTTACTTGTACCATCGTTCCCCTTCCCGTTAAACAAACATCGCCAGTTGAAGTTACTGCTAAATAGTGAAGATCGATGGATGAACGGCCAATATGAGCAACTTTCACCCCGACCTGGAGGCGATCATCAAAAAGGATTTGTCTATGGTAATCACATTGAAGGTCAGCTGTGACAATAATGGCATCATTCGACTTGCTCGCCCATTTTTTCATCATCCCTTTTTGTTTAAACCACTCTAAGCGAGCTTCCTCAAAGTAAACAAAAGCATTTGTATTATTAACATGACCAAAGGCATCTGTTTCACAGAAACGCACTTTGATCTCAATAAAAAAATCAAACGATTCTTTCCACATTTCTACATTATCTATGTATGACGGTCTTTTCATAATAATCACTCTCCCTTTTTCATAATCGTAATGGTTAGAAAAGGCCTAACCTCTTTCCTTACAAAGAGATTAGACCTTATTATCAATTATGCACCAAAGAAATTTTTAAACGATTGTAGAGTGGTTGAGCGATTTAACGCAGCAATTGATGTCGTAAGTGGAATCCCTTTTGGACAAGATTGCACGCAGTTTTGTGAATTTCCGCAATTAGCGAGTCCACCTTCACCCATGATTGTTTCTAAACGTTCCTCTTTATTCATCTCACCAGTTGGGTGTGCATTGAATAGTCGAACTTGCGATAGTGGCGCAGGTCCAATAAAATCAGATTTGCTATTTACATTTGGACAAGACTCTAAACATACTCCACACGTCATACATTTAGACAATTCATAGGCCCACTGGCGTTTCGTTTCTGCCATACGCGGTCCAGGACCAAGATCATACGTTCCATCAATCGGAATCCATGCTTTTACTTTTTTAAGTGAATCAAACATACGACTACGATCTACCATTAAATCACGTACAACCGGGAAAGTCTTCATTGGTTCAAGACGAATTGGCTGTTCTAGCTGATCAACTAGTGCCGTACATGATTGACGAGGCTTACCGTTAATAACCATCGAACATGCACCACAAACTTCCTCTAGGCAGTTCATGTCCCAAGCAATTGGTGTGGTCTCTTTTCCGCTTGTTGTGACTGGATTACGGCGGAATTCCATTAGCGCCGAGATCACGTTCATATTTTGACGATATGGTACTTCAAACTCCTCTACATAAGGAGCACTGTTCGGATCATCTTGACGTGTTACTTTAAATTTAATTGTTTTATCACTCATGATTTAGCAGCTCCTTGCTTTTTTTGTGAGTAGTCACGTTTACGAGGCTTAATAAGCGACGTATCAACTTCTTCCCATGAAAAGTCAGGACCATTTTTCGCAGGGTTAAATGTAGCCTTCGTTGTCTTCAAGAACTCTTCATCGTTACGCTCTGGGAAGTCAGGCTTATAATGAGCACCACGGCTTTCATTACGATTATAAGCACCAAGAGTAATTACACGAGCAAGACTTAACATTCCGTCTAACTGACGAGTAAATGATGCACCTTGATTGCTCCATTTTGCTGTATCATTGATATTAATATTTTTATAACGTTCCATTAATTCTTGGATCTTCTCGTCGGTCTTAAGAAGCTTATCGTTGTAACGAACAACTGTTACGTTATCTGTCATCCATTCACCAAGCTCTTTATGAAGAATGTAGGCATTTTCCTTACCATCCATTTTCATGATATCATCAAATGCTTGTTGTTCTTTTTTCACTTCACCTTCAAATAAAGATGAAGGCATTGAATCCGCCGTTTTGTCTAATCCATTCAAATATTCAACAGCTTTTGGTCCAGCTACCATTCCACCATAAATCGCTGATAGAAGCGAGTTAGCACCTAAGCGGTTTCCACCATGCTGAGAGTAATCACACTCACCAGCTGCAAACAATCCTGGAATGTTTGTCATTTGATCATAATCAATCCACATACCACCCATAGAATAGTGAACAGCAGGGAAGATCTTCATTGGTACTTTACGAGGATCATCACCCATGAATTTTTCATAAATCTCGATAATTCCTCCAAGTTTGATATCCAGCTCTTTAGGATCTTTATGAGAAAGGTCAAGATAAACCATGTTCTCTCCGTTAATTCCAAGCTTCTGCTCGACGCACACATCAAAGATTTCACGTGTTGCGATATCACGAGGTACAAGGTTACCGTAAGCTGGGTATTTTTCTTCAAGGAAATACCAAGGCTTTCCGTCTTTATACGTCCAAACTCGTCCACCTTCACCTCGAGCAGATTCACTCATAAGTCTTAGCTTGTCATCACCCGGAATGGCTGTTGGGTGAATTTGAATGAATTCACCATTTGCGTAGTGAACACCTTGTTGGTAGAGCTTCGCAGCTGCATACCCTGTATTGATAACTGAGTTAGTGGATTTACCAAAGATAATTCCAGGACCACCCGTAGCCATAATAACCGCATCACCTTGGAAGCTACGAATTTCAGATGATTTTAAATCTTGAGCTGTAATCCCTCTACAGGTTCCTTCATCGTCAACGATAGCTGACAAAAACTCCCAGCCCTCATATTTCGTAACAAGTCCACTTACTTCATGACGACGTACTTGCTCATCAAGTGCATACAATAACTGCTGACCCGTTGTTGCTCCTGCAAATGCTGTACGATGGTGTTGCGTCCCACCAAAACGACGGAAATCTAGTAATCCTTCTGGAGTACGGTTAAACATAACACCCATACGGTCCATTAAGTGAATAATTCCAGGTGCTGCTTCTGTCATTGCTTTAACTGGAGGTTGATTCGCTAAAAAGTCTCCTCCATAAACCGTATCATCAAAGTGTTCCCACGGAGAATCTCCTTCCCCTTTTGTGTTTACCGCGCCATTAATTCCACCTTGTGCACAAACTGAGTGTGAACGTTTTACAGGAACTAATGAGAAGAGATCTACGGGTACCCCTTTTTCTGCTGCTTTAATTGTTGCCATCAGACCAGCCAGTCCGCCACCGACAACAATAACTCTACCTTTACTCATATGTGATCCACTCCTTAAATGTTTGCTAAGTCTGGATTAATGAATGCTAGAATTGCTCTAATTCCAACAAACGTTAATGCGAAGAAAATACCCATTGTTACATATGTTGCGATTTGTTGTGAACGAGGTGTTACTGTAATGCCCCAAGATACCGCAAATGACCAAAGACCATTAGCAAAATGGAATGTCGCTGCAATAACCCCAACAATATAAAAGACAATCATGAATGGATTGCTAAAAATATTCGCCATCATATCAAAATTCACTTCTGCTCCAAACGCAGCAGCTACACGTGTTTCCCATACGTGCCAAGTAATCCAAATGACTAGGAATACTCCAGTCCAACGCTGAATACGGAACATCCAGTTACGTAAAAAGCCGTATCTTGCCGTGTTGTTTTTTGCTTGAAATGCAATGTATAAACCATAAATTGCATGATAAAGCAATGGAATAAAAATTAGGAAGATTTCAAGAAGATAGCGAAATGGTAAATTTTCCATAAAATGAGCCGCTTGATTAAACGCACTCGCTCCTCTTGTTGCAAAATGGTTAATTACAAAGTGTTGAACTAGGAATAGTCCAACTGGAATGACGCCTAGTAATGAATGAAGCTTACGATTAAAGAATTCCCGGTTGCCAGCCATACCTTTTCCCCCCAAAAATAATATTGTACCTACCACACATAGTAAATCGATGATTTTTTTCTATCGTTTATAGTATATTGACACTCACAAAAATTAGAATGCTAGATTTGCAAGTAGCAATATTATGAAACTTTTAGCAAGTTTCTGTGAAAAAAATCTGACAAATTTATTGTACTCCCATCGGATAACCTCGTCAAGAAAACGTATACAACTCTTTTCATGGTCATATAGAGAAAAAAGCCCTCTATAAAGGGCTTTCCATGAAAAACAATTAAATTTTATCCATATCTAGTAAATTTAACCGATAATAATTCTTTCAGTCGGATATTTAAAGTGTGTTTTCGTTTCACGTTTTCTAACCGAAAACAAAAATGCGATTAATCCGACCCGTCCGATAAACATGAGAACCATTAGAACAAATTGACTCGGTAAAGAAAGATCAGGCGTGATTCCCATAGAGAGACCACACGTTCCAAACGCAGAGGCTGTTTCAAAAATAATTGACATCAGTGTGATGTTGCTATTGGCCTCAAACGCTGCGATTAGAGTGACAGCAGCAAATAGTAATACTAGAAACACGGATAACACGATGAATGCTTTTTGTCGATCTTCTGGATGAATCTCTCTTCCAAAAACTTTCACATCATCTTTCCCTAAGGCAAAGCTTCGGATTGTTAAGAACATGACTGCAACCGTTGTTGTACGAATTCCACCACCAACACTCGAAGGACTGGCTCCCACAATCATTAAACCTGAAATAAAGAGCAATGTTCCAATATTAAGTTCAGACACATCCATAATGGCAAGTCCGCCACTTCTAGCCGTAGCCGAGTTGAAAATCGAATAAAACAGCTGTTGATGCCATTCTAATCCCACATAATAAAATCCAGTCTCTAACGCCCAAATGCCGATCACTCCAATAATAAATACGGCAAAATAGGTTGTTGTTGTAATTTTAGTAAACAAACTAAATTTGAAATTGTTGTTTTTTCTTGAGAAATACTCTCTTAGCTCCAATAACACTGGAAATCCGATTGCCCCTGCAAAAATTAGTAAGATGACGACAAACTGTACATAATAATCATTCGCAAATGGAATAAGCGACTCGCCCGTTACATCAAATCCAGCATTTGTAAACGCACTTAAGGAAGCAAACGCACCTTGATAATAAGCTTCTCCTATCGTATCAAAATACCGAATAAAATATGTACCAAGTATGAGCGCTCCAATTAATTCAATAATAAGAGCGACAAATAAAATTCCTCTCATCAAGTTAACCAAACCAGAAAACGTATTTTGATTTTGGTCGACCATAATGAGCATTCTCTGTGCTAAATTAATTTTACGGCCAAATAGCATCCAGACAAACGTACCCATTGTCATTATCCCAATTCCGCCAAGTTGAATAGCTAGCGCCAGAAATACAATGCCGACGTAGCTATATGTTTCTGGAACATTGACTACAGTTAAACCTGTCACACTTACGGCACTAACAGATGTAAATAGAGCCTGTGAATAGGTTACATTTACTCCTGGCTGATGAGAGATTGGCAAATATAATAAGATACTGAAAAGAAACATCGCAATAATATACGCAATGATGATAACCCTAAACGGGGAAAGAAATTGATTCAACCCTGATTTCATTAATAATACCTCCGCTTTTGTTCGCGGATAAGTATAACATTTAAACATTGTCAAATCTAGAACACTTTAGGACCTCTTGTTCATTTCCGCTATTTGGTCTTGTACGCTAGAATAAGTTCGTTTATGATCAAAAGAGCTTCATAATACGATGAATCGTCCGTAATTAGACGTCGGGCAGATGAATTTGCTTTTTTTAGATAGTAAGGAGAGGAGCTGTTTTATGGAAGATCGTGCAACTCAGTTTGGATATGACCTAATTAGAAATGATGTTCTAAAGGACGTTTTAGGAAAGGAACATGATTCTATTTTATATTGGATTGGAAAATCTCTCGCTAGAAAATATCCGCTTTCAAATGAGGAAGAGACCATTCATTTTTTTGAGAAGGCCAATTGGGGAATTCTTACAAAAGTTAAAGAAAAAAAACAGCTTCACATTTTCGAATTACAAGCACCATGGATAGACAGCAAAGATGAGCGCTGTTATCAATTAGAGGCTGGTTTCCTTGCACAACAACTGGAATCTTGGTATGAATGTATTACAGGCGCTACCTATACTATGAAAAAAGAGTTAATTGTTATTACAGTTGAGACCGACAAACGAGATCCAATCAAACAATAATAAGGTTGTCTCATGTTAGGTTTTCCCCCTATTTGAGGAGGAGCACCTTTTGAGACAACCTTTATTTATGTTTTTTTAAACAGTTACTGACAGTTCTTCAACTTCCTCTGCTAATTGAAATTCCTCGTGAAGCATCTCAACCGCTAGAACCATATCGATTTCTTGAACGACGACAGACACTTTAATTTCTGATGTACTGACCATCTTAACAAAAATATCATTTGAAGCAAGTACATCAAACATCTTCGCTGCTACACCCGGATTTGAAACCATTCCTGAGCCAATGATGGAAACTTTCGCTAACTCCTCTTCGAACGTCACATCACTAAATTGCAATTCATCTTGAGCTGCTTGTAAAACGTTGAGTGTTTCTTTTAAAGTGCTTTGTGTAATGGAAAAAGAAATATTTACATGCTCTTCATCCACTTGGTTTTGAATAATAATATCTACATTCACGTGATGATTCGATAACGTAGTAAATAAACTAGATAATGTATTTAGTCGATTCGGTAATCCTTTTACCGTAACCTTCGTTACATCGTTTTCAAAAGCAATTCCACGTACGATTAAATTTTTTTCCATTGTTACTTCCTCCTCAATCAACGTTCCTTCCACTTCTTCCATACTCGACGCCACCATCAATGGAACATCATAATTTTTAGCGAACTCCACTGCTCTTGGGTGTAAAACTCCTGCTCCCAAATTGGCCATTTCTAACATTTCATCATAGGAAATAGAGTGTAGTTTTCTTGCTTTCTTTACAAACCGAGGGTCCGTTGTAAATACTCCTGTTACATCTGTATAAATATCACATCGACTTGCTTTTAATGAAGCAGCAAGAGCAACCGCAGTTGTATCAGAACCTCCACGACCAAGGGTTGTGATTTCTCCGTCTGGACTTAATCCTTGGAATCCTGCCACGATAACCACTTTCCCTTGAGCTAATTCCTTTTCGATTCGCCCGTTATCAATTGCTTCAATTCTAGCGTTCCCATGGCTTGCTTCTGTCTTCATTCCCGCTTGCCATCCCGTTAAGGAAATTGCTTCAATTCCACGGGCTTGCAAAGCCATTGAAAGCAAAGAAATGGTTACTTGTTCTCCTGTAGTAAGCAACATATCCATTTCTCTCTTACTTGGATTATCTGTAATTTGATTAGCCAATGATACTAGTTCATCAGTTGATTTCCCCATTGCTGATACAACAACAACTAGCTCATGTCCTTCTAATACAGCTTTCTCTACTCTTGTGGCAACATGTTGGATCCTTTCAACCGACCCAACTGATGTGCCACCATATTTTTGTACGATTCTTGCCATCTTCTATTCCTCTCCTTGTTTCTCACGTGTGAGAATGCAAAAAAGCAACAATAAGGAAAACCCCTCACTGTTGCTAGTCATACCAGTCCGGTACCACACTGCTCCCTGTTTCTCTCGTGAGATAGTTCTCCACATACCAATTGGGTGTAGGTATGTGACAGCCCTATGCTTCTTCAACATAGGTCCAGCACAGGGAATATGAGTTGTTCTCCTGCACTTCGGCGAATTCCCCTTTCAGCCATCTTCAACAGGTCTCATTCCCCTCAGAAAGCCTACTATTGGTTTTCGCTCCTCTACCAATCACTTCATTTGAAGTGTGGCATATTCAATTAGATATCATTTTAGCAAAGATTAAAAAATGATACAAGAGGGTTTTTTAGTCTTTTTCTTGTAATGTTTTTATAATTGCATCTGCCACTTTATCTGGTATAGATAGTTTCTTGAAATCTTCCAAGCTTGCTTCTCTCATCTTTTTTACAGAGCCAAAATGCTTTAACAATTGGCGTTTTCGCTTTTCCCCTACCCCAGGAATATCATCCAACTCTGATTTAAAGAACGTTTTTGAGCGTGTCTGCCTATGGAACGTAATCGCATATCTGTGAACTTCATCTTGAATTCGCTGCAACAAGTAAAACTCGTGACTATCACGTTTTAATGGGATAACAACAGGTGGGTCCCCCATAAGCAATTGCGACGTCCGGTGTTTTTCATCTTTTGCTAGTCCGCAAACAGGGATACTTAATCCTAATTCATCAACTATGACTTCTTGGGCTGCTGCAATTTGGCCTTTCCCTCCATCAATGACGATCAGATCCGGCATTGGTAGCGACTCTTTTAAAAGACGGACATATCTTCTTCTAATAACTTCACGCATGGAACCATAGTCATCAGGACCTTCAACTGTTTTAATTTTGTATTTCCGGTAATCCTTTTTACTTGGCTTTCCATCTAAAAAGCTAACCATCGCCGATACAGGATCCGTTCCTTGAATATTTGAGTTATCAAAAGCTTCAATTCGATAGGGTGTCCGGATGTTCATCGCTTCTCCTAGGCGTTCGATTGCTTTAATCGTTCGATCTTCATCACGTTCAATAAGCGAGAACTTATCTTTTAAGGCAATCGCCGCATTCTGATTCGCTAAATCAAGCAATTCTTTTTTCTTCCCGCGCTTTGGATGATGAGCTTTCACCTCTAATAGTTGCTCCATTAATTCCTTATCGACTTCATCTGGAAGCAAAATTTCCGCCGGCTTTATATGTTCCTTCTTCATATAAAACTGGCCAATAAATGTCATTAAATCTTCAGGTGCGTCTTTATAAAAAGGAAAAATGGAAACATCACGCTCAATTAGTTTCCCTTGGCGAATAAAGAATACTTGAACACACATCCAGCCTTTATCATAAGCAAAGCCAAATACATCACGATCAACAAGATCTCCAATCATCATTTTCTGCTTCTCTATCACCGTATCCATATGTTGGAGCGTATCACGTATTTCCTTTGCTCGTTCAAAGTCCATCTCCTCAGCAGCCTTCATCATTTTTTCTGTTAGCTGATCTTTAATTTCATCATGACCCGAACGAAGAAACTTTGTAATGTCTTGTACCATTGCTTGATTTTGTTCTTTTGACACTTCCGCTACACATGGAGCCAAACATTGTCCGATATGATAATACAAACATACTTTATCGGGTAATGTCCGACATTTTCTCAACGGATATAATCGATCTAGCATTTTCTTTGTCTCATTGGCGGCCCCTGCATTCGGGTACGGTCCAAAGTATTTTCCCCCATCTTTTTTTACTTGACGTGTTGTAATGAGCCTTGGATGCTCTTCATTCGTAATTTTAAGATAAGGATAGGATTTATCATCTTTCAACATGACATTGTATTTCGGGTCATGTTTCTTAATTAAATTCATTTCTAAAATTAAAGCTTCAATATTCGAGGATGTAACTATATATTCAAAATCAGCGATCTCACTTACAAGACGCTGCGTCTTTCCATCATGAGAACCAGTAAAATATGAACGTACTCTATTTTTAAGCACTTTTGCTTTTCCTACATAGATGATCGTACCTTGACGATCTTTCATTAAATAACAGCCAGGTTGATCAGGAAGAATTAATAGCTTTTCTTTGATTTGACTCATCGTATTCCACCTCTCTTCTATTGTTTGCTAGAAGGCGAACTTTTGCAAGTTAGAAAAACTGGAATATAGAAAATTCACATAAAAAAAAGTGATTCCACTCGTCCGATATCGGAGAATGAAATCACTTATATTTGTCTTATAGGTGCTTATTTAAAAGCTCTGCTAAAGCTTCTTTTGGTTGGAAACCAACAACTTGGTCCACTACTTCACCATCTTTGAAAACAAGAAGAGTTGGGATACTCATGACGCTGTATTTACCAGCTGTCTCTTGGTTTTCATCTACATCAAGCTTAGCAATTTTTACCTTATCGCCCATTTCTGAATCTAATTCTTCAAGAACAGGAGCAATCATCTTACAAGGTCCGCACCATGGTGCCCAAAAGTCTGCAAGGACAACTCCTTCACTTGTTTCAGATGCAAATGTTTGATCTGTTACATTCACGATTGCCATTATAAATCCTCCCTTTATCCAATACAATTTACTTCAGCACAATTATACCAAACACTTCCACTGCTGGCGAATTTGTTGCTCGACTATATTTTATCCTGAGAATGTTCTGTTTACACAAGGAAGGTAAAGAGGTTATTTTATACTCGTTGGATTCATGATTATAAAGAAGTAACAGAGTTGTTAGTTATACTTTCCGCTGGTCTCCATTCTCGGGAAAGTATTGCCTTTTTTGTTTCCCGAATTCCGCCTACCCTCTTTTTTCGGGAATCATACCACCCTTTAGATTCCTGAATTCCGCCTACCTTCTCTTTTCAGGAATCATACCACCCTTTAGCTTCCCGAATTCCGCCTACCCTCTTTTTTCGGGAATCATACCACCCTTTAGCTTCCTGAATTCCGCCTATCCTCTTTTTTCGGGAATCATATAACCCTTTTGCTTCCTGAATTCCGCCTATCCTCTTTTTTCGGGAATCATATAACCCTTTAGCTTCCTGAATTCCGCCTATCCTCTTTTTTCGGGAATCATATAACCCTTTTGCTTCCTGAATTCCGCCTACCCTCTCTTTTCGGGAATCATACACTCAAAAAAGAGACAAAAATGATTTTGTCTCTTTTTCGCTCGCTCGAATATGAACTTACTATTTAAATGGGTTTTTAATTTGAAACGAGCACATTTCTTAATTCTTCGGTTAATAAAGGAACAATTTCAAACAGGTCTCCTACGATGCCGTAGTCTGCTACCTCGAAGATTGGTGCTTCAGGGTCTTTATTTATCGCTACTATCACTTTAGAGTTTGACATCCCTGCTAAGTGTTGAATGGCTCCAGAAATCCCGATGGCAATATACAGGTCTGGTGTGACAACTTTCCCTGTTTGACCAATTTGAAGACCATAGTCGCAGTAATCTGCATCACACGCTCCGCGAGATGCACCGACGGCTCCCCCTAACAAATCAGCTAACTCTTGTAGCGGAGCAAACCCCTCTTTGCTTTTCACACCTCTACCGCCAGCTACAATAACGTTTGCTTCCGAAAGATCTACGCCTCCTGTTGCTTTACGAACCACATCCTTGATTGTTGTACGTAAATCTTTAATATCAACTGACAAATTACTAACATCGACCGTTTTAGATGGATCAGGCTCGATTGCCGTAATATTATTAGGACGAATAGTGGCAAATACGATGCCTTCTTTGATTTTTTTCTTTTCAAACGCCTTTCCTGAATAAATCGGGCGTGTAAAGACAGCGTCATCACCATCAAGTTCAACCGATACGGCATCTGAAATTAGTCCTGCTGATAACTTCATAGCCAATCGAGGAGCAACGTCTTTTCCGATCGACGTATGACCAAGAATAACCCCTTCTGGACTTTCTACATCAAATACTTGTAAAAGAGCTTGTTGATAAGCGTCCGTTGTATAACTCTTCAATTCGGCATGTTCCACTACGACAACTCGATCCACACCATATTGAGCTAATTCAGAAGATAAACCGCTTACATTTTCTCCTAAAAGAACACCGATCACTTCACCACCATTCGCTACCGTTCTTCCTGCAGCTACCGCTTCAAAAGAGACGTTTCGTAGTTCTCCTTCTCTAACCTCTCCTATAACGAGTACTTTTTTTGCCATTGTAATCCCTCCCCTAAATAACTTTTGCTTCTGATTTTAATAATGAGACAAGTTCTTTTACTTGAGATGCGGCGTCTCCTTCAAGTACTTTTCCCGCTTGTTTTTCTGGTGGTAAGAAAATGGTTAACGTTGTCGTCTTCGCTTCAACATCTTCTTCCTCTAGATCAAGATCATCTAAATCAAGGGTTTCTAATGGTTTTTTCTTCGCTTTCATAATTCCAGGAAGTGATGGATATCTTGGCTCATTTAGGCCTTGCTGTGCAGTTACAAGTACAGGAAGAGATACTTCAACTGTTTCTTCATCACCTTCCACGTCTCTTACAATGGTTGCACTATTTCCATTAATGGTTATGCCCGTGATCGTTGTAACTTGTGGCATGCCTAGCAATTCAGCAACGCGGGGTCCAACTTGACCTGATCCCCCATCTACCGCTACATTTCCTCCTAAAATAAGATCAATGTCCTGATCTTTTAAATAGGCTGCCAGAAGAGTCGATGTTGTGAATTGATCTAATTCATCAAGATCCTCACTGTCAATTAAGACAGCTTTATCTGCTCCCATGGCTAAGGCTGTTCTTAGCTCTTTTTCAGCCTCTTCTTCTCCCACTGTCACTACAGTTACTTCTCCACCATGTTCATCTCGCAACACAATTGCTTCTTCAATCGCGTATTCATCATAAGGGTTAATAATGAACTCGGCACCACTATCATCAATCTTATTTCCAGTTACTGTGATCTTTTCTTCCGTATCAAATGTACGCTTCATAATGACAAAAATATTCATGTTCTTCCCTCCCAAGAATAGTTTCATAGCTTTAAAGATTTGATGTATTTCTAATGTTGGTTAAAGTTAGGTTTCCGTTTTTCTATAAAGGCACGTATTCCCTCTTTCGCATCTGGTGTGTTAAATACTTGACCAAATAGTTCAGCTTCTCGAATTGAACCTTGTTCATGAGTGGTTGGCTGACTATAACGTAAAAGCTCAAGTGTCATTTTGACAGAAGTGGTGCTTTTTTCTGCTATTTTTTTTGCAAGCTTTTGTGCTTCTGGTAAAAGTAAGTCTTCTGAATACGTAGAATTGACAAGTCCCCATTTTTTCGCTTCTTTTCCTGTGATCGGTTCACTCGTTAAAAGCATCTCACAAGCTTTCGCCGTACCGACGAAGCGAGGAAGTCTTTGACTTCCAGCAAACCCTGGAATAATACCAAGTTGGAGTTCTGGCAATCCTAGCTTTGCATCTTCTGTTGCTAAGCGAATATGACATGCCATAGCTAGCTCTAGCCCACCTCCTAAAGCAGCCCCATGTATAGCAGCAATTACTGGTTTGGGGTAGGCTTCGATTCGGTCGAATAATTGCTGTCCTAGTCGGGCCTGGTTAGCTTGCTCCTTTTCATCGTTCTCTGTGAATTCTTTGATGTCTGCACCAGCTGCGAAGAACCGTCCTTCTCCATGAATGAGAAGAACATGTACTTCATTATTGCCCTCAAGTGTCGATAGGAGACGGTCTAGCTCTTGCAAAACGGCTTTTGATAAAGCATTAGCAGGTGGTCTGTGTAACGTTATCGTAGCAACTTTTTCACTGATCGTGACGTTAAAAAATTCCATATTTTTCATTCCCTTCACGAAGTTGAGCGTAATCCGCCGAGTAACATTTTGTGGACGGGTTTTGATAAACTGATTAAGTCATATTTGCATTCTTTCATTACCCAATTTGTAACAACTTCATCAATCGTTCCAAAAATCATTTGTCTTGCTAAACGGTTATCCAACTCTTCTGGAAAAAAATGATTCAATTTTCCTTCTGTTAATAACTCATCCACAAGCAGTAAGTAACCTTTTAAAATCTCATTAATTTTCATTCGTAAATCTGTGTTAGATTGACGTAATTCAAGTTGAGTCACAATGGCAAGATCTTTATCCTCTTGAAGTTGCTCTAAATGCAATGTGATGAGAAGCAAAAACTTTTCTTCCGTCGACAAATCAGCTGTCATCCGACTACGAATAATGTCTACGAATCTCCCCATCTTTTCTTCAAATAAAGATGTTAGTATATCTTCTTTGTTCTCAAAATATAAATAAATTGTTCCATCTGCTACACCTGCTTCTTTTGCAATTTTTGAAACTTGAGCCTGATGGTAGCCATGGTTGGCAATTACTTTTACTGCTGCATCGATAATCTGGTTGTATTTTGGTCCTTTTTTCTTTCCCACTTTTGTCTCTCCTTTAGTGAATGAGCATTCATTCATATATCTTATTGTAGTGAAAAAGAGCGTTATTGTCAATGTATCCCTCTTAAAATTTTCATTTTTTTAACTTGTTTTTGCTTTACCTATCTTTTGCTTTTCCTCTTCTATTAATACTCTTTTTAATATCTTGCCAACCATTGTTTTTGGAAGTTCATCCCTAAATTCGTACTTCCTTGGAACTTTATAAGCTGCAAGGTTCTTACGACAATACGTATTTAATTCTTCTTCGGTCAACGTTGCTCCTTCTTTTTTTACAACAAATACTTTCACCGTTTCACCACGGTATTCATCGGGAATACCAATCGCGACCGCCTCTTGTATTTGTTCATGATTATAAAGGACCTCTTCAATTTCCCTTGGATAAATATTAAATCCGCCAGCAATAATCATTTCTTTTTTTCGATCAACAATATAGAAAAAACCTTGTTCATCCATATAACCAAGATCTCCAGTTATTAGCCATTCTCCCTGCATGATTGCGGCGGTTTCTTCCGGTCGATTCCAATATCCTTTCATTACTTGCGGACCACGAACAACTAATTCTCCAATTTCGCCTTGCTCGACCGGTTCTCCCGTTTCCATCGACAAAATAACGGCTTCCGTGTCAGGCCATGGCAAACCAATACTCGCACGTCTGCGTTCACCCCAAACTAAATTACAATGAGTGACTGGTGAAGCTTCCGTAAGTCCATAGCCTTCTACTAACCTACCACCCGTTACTTTCTCAAATTGGTCTTGAACTTCAACGGGAAGCGTGGCAGACCCACTTATGCAAGCTTTTATTGATGAAAGATCATACTTTGAAATTTTAGGATTGTTTATTAACCCAATATACATCGTAGGCGCCCCTGGAAAAGAGGTAATCTTTTTGTTATGAATGATCTTTAATATTTGTATTGGATCAAATCTTGGAACCATATGCAAGGCATTTCCCATGGACAAAGTAAGATTCATACACGTTGTCATACCATATACATGAAAAAACGGCAATGCTGCTAGAGTTCGCTCCTTTCCTTCTTCTAATTGATAAAGCCAATGACGACACTGAAGCGTATTAGCGACTAAATTAAAATGGGTTAGCATTACCCCTTTCGCAACTCCTGTTGTCCCCCCTGTATACTGCAATAAGGCTATATCTTCTTTTGTGTTAAGCGAAACAGCAGGACGTACATCTGAACCTTCTTTCACTAATTGCAAGAAAGAGTGTGTATGTTCGTTATACGTTACATTTGCTTTTAAACCAGTATTTTTCCTTTGCACAAATGGATAGATTACATTTTTAGGAAAAGGGAGGTAATCTTTGAAAGCGGTTACAATAATATGTTCAATTTCTGTTGCTTTCTTTACTTTCATTACTCTTGGATACAGTAAATCCAAACATACAATCATTTTCGCCCCAGAATCAACCAACTGATGTTCCAGTTCTCGTTCTACATACAATGGATTCGTTTGAACTACAATGCCCCCCGCCATTAATGTTGCGAAATAAGCAATCACACCTTGAGGACAATTGGGTAACATAATAGAAACACGTTCTCCCTTTTTTAAACCGAGTATTTGCAATTGATTAGCAAACCTTCTAACAGATTGAATGAATTCACTATATGTAAGTGACTTCCCTAGAAATTCAAGTGCTATATGATTGGGATAACGTTCGCTCGCCTGTTCGATCAACTCATGTAACGATAACTCTGGATATTTAATCGTAGTTGGTATCTCTTCACGGTATTGTTCCAGCCAATTTTTCTTGATTTCTTTTATCAAGCAAATAGCCTCCTTTTTTTAACTCCTCTCTTTTATTCATCCTCTCTTCTTTATTGTAATGAATGTTCATTCATTTTTAAATGGTTTTTTATTATTTTTTTCTTTGATGTTTTGTTTCTTTACATTTTGTGAACTACTTTAAGATGAGGTGATAAGTGTGAACATAGTAAAATCATTGTTTTTCTTTGCTTGTTTTTTAGCGGTATGTACTGCTTGCCAGACCGAAGAGGTTCCTAATGAAACGCTCCCAGAAAACGAAGAACTAGAACCCATTACGGACGATGAATTAGGGCAAACGATCGAAGAGCCAAAGGAAGAAACTTCTTCTTTTGAAGAGATTGTAAATGAATTTAAACCGTTATCTGACTATGATATGTATCATGATGGTACAGGACTCGGAGAAGGCATGACGTTTCTTGCAAAAAATAAAAGCCACGCTTTAGCATTAGGTCATCAAGCTCAAGCAGTTGCTTTTTATCGAATTCTTGAAATAAATAAAGAAAATGAACAGATCATCATTACCCATGAATTTAAAGAAGACAGTGAACCATTTGATTCCATTAACGAAGCGTTAGATATGGGAGAAGATCCTGTACAGTTACTTGAAGATTATCTTGAAGAAGACCACAATGAAAATAAGGTATTTTTTTACATGACCGATCAACGTGAAGAGGTTTCTCTCATGAGCGGTGAAGAGGTAACGACTCTTCCAGTTGAAATGAATGATACCGTCTATCATTTCGCAAAAGAACAAGGTCTCGTCAGGATACACTACAAAGGTGAGCTTGTCATTGAACTGTTTGGGGATGAGCAAATAGCAGAGAAGAATCCATATCACTAGTTTCTCAAACATGTAGGTACATTCTATGGGTACGTGTTCTCAAGATGTCCGTTCCATTGTAGCATCTTTACGAAAACAGCCATGAAAATACAAGTCCTACGTAACGTTTAACATTACGTAGGACTTATTAATTAAGATAGAATAGAACATTCCCTATTATTCATTGCTAACTTTTTCCTCGGCTTCACGTCTTTTCTTTTCTTCTTCAACTAGTACACGACGCAAAATCTTCCCTACAAGCGTTTTGGGTAACTCTTCTCTAAATTCATAAAACTTAGGTACTTTATAAGCGGCTAAATGCTTTCTACAATATTGATCTAGTTCATTCTCAGTTAAACTTTTGCCTTCTTTTAACACAATAAATGTTTTGACTGTTTCTCCTCGGTATTCATCTGGAACACCAATAACGACAGCTTCTTGAATAGCTTCATGCTCATATAGTACTTCTTCAATCTCCCTAGGATAAATATTAAATCCACCCGCAATAATCATATCTTTTTTTCGATCGACGATATAAAAATACCCTTCTTCATCCATGTACCCCATATCCCCGGTAAGGAACCAATCTCCTCTAAAAACACGGGCTGTTTCTTCTGGGCGATTCCAATACCCCTTCATCACCTGCGGACCTCGAATGGCAACTTCTCCTACTTCTCCAACTTCAGCTGCTTCACCCGTTTCAGCAGACAAAATGATCACTTCCGTATCTGGCCATGGAATACCAATGCTTCCTGTTTTCCGCCTTCCCCAGATTGGATTTGCGACCGCAACTGGCGAGGTCTCTGTTAACCCGTATCCCTCCACAAGTTTTCCACCTGTTAGCTTTTCAAACGTTTGTTGAACTTCTAATGGCAAAGGAGCTGCTCCACTTAAACATGCTTTGATGGATGAAAGGTCATAGTCTTTAATGGTTGGATCGTTAATTAAGGCAACATACATCGTTGGAGCACCCGGAAATAGTGTGATTTTCTGTTTGTCTATTGTCTTCAAAACATCTTTTGTCTCAAACTTTGGTAAAATCACAGTAGTGAAGCCATTCATAATATTTAAATTCATGCAAACGGTCATACCGTACACATGGAAGAAAGGAAGTACCGCTAAGCCCCTCTCTTCACCAGGAGTGGTTTTGTATATCCAGTGAATACATTGCATTGTATTCACAACTAGATTTTGGTGAGTAAGCATAACTCCTTTAGCGAGCCCTGTTGTCCCCCCTGTGTACTGCAACAATGCCAAATCCTCAACTGGATCTATATCAATATCTACTTCATTAGTAGAACCAGCTTTTAGAAATGGCTTGAATTCGATCGTATTCTTATCATATACAACATCAACTTTAATTCCTATTTTTTTCTTTTGAACAAATGGATAGAGTAAATTTTTTGGAAAAGGCAGATAGTCTTTAATACCTGTAACGATAACGTATTCTAACTTGGTCTTGGAACGGACTTTTTGTACTCGTGGAAAAACAAGGTCAAGACAAATGATCACTTTGGCTCCTGAATCAATCAACTGATGTTCTAACTCTCTTTCAACATAAAGAGGATTAGTCTGAACGACGACCGCTCCAATCATAAGTGCTCCGTAATAACTAATAACACCTTGCGGGCAATTGGCGAGCATAATTGCTACTCGATCTCCCTTACCCACACCAAGTGAACGTAGTTGATTGGCAAACTTCTTTGATTCTTCATACAGTTCGCGGTACGTAATGTCCTTACCTATGAAATGAAGGGCATGTTTGTTTGGATACTTTTCCGTTGATCTCTTTAAGTATTCGTGAAGGCAACTCTCATCGTACTGGATGGAATGGGCAACTTCTTCAGGATAGTTCTGTAACCATATTTTTTCCACTGTCGTCACTCTATCTCCTCCTTAACAAATTGTTATTACTCCTTTCTCATTGTTCTCCTCTATTCTATTCTATTGTAATCGCTTACAATTTTGAATCTTTTTTTGATTATTTTTAATATTTTTTTAAAATAATCTTACTTTCCCACTTGAGTACAAATAAAAGTTCTAAAATTTAAAACGGCCTGATCTATTATTTCAAGATCAGGCCGTTTGCTGTTACGGAGCATAAAAGAGCATAAAAATAATTCCTGCTATAATAAACAATCCACAACTAACATATAAAATTTTCATTAATAACTCCACTTGCAAGACTCCTTTATCTAGCAATAATACTTGCCCCAATCACGTAAGACAATCCAATTGAAATGATCATAGCAATAAAACCAACTGCCCGATTATCCTTCTCAATTTCTTGATCCACCTTAAAGCCAGGTGTAAGAAACTCAAATACAAAGTATCCTACCAGCAATAAGAAAAAACCAAGCACGCCCCAAGATAGCATCATTAATAGTGAATCTGAATAGGCAATCGAGTGCCTAAAAATATTCGCAACACCAAAGATTTTCCCACCAGTCGCTAGCGCTACAGCGATATTGCCCTTTTTGATTTCTTCCCAATTACGATAACGTGTCACCGTCTCGAATATGGTTAAAAACAAAATAAGGGCAAGGATGGAAACACTGTAGTAGGCTGCTATTCGTATCCATTCATTTTCAAATAGTACATCCATATATCCATTCGCCTCTTTTATTTCAATTCAACTACTGTGTTACCAAGGCCGCCTTCATTCATGCCTCCATCTCGTTCACCTTTCACGTGTGGATGTTTTTTCAAAAGCTGTTTTACTCCCTTGCGTAACGCTCCGCTTCCTTTTCCATGGATGATTGATACTTGATGATAGCCCGCGAGCAATGCATCATCAATATATTTTTCAACAAGAAGCATCGCATCTTCAAAGCGCTCACCACGAAGATCTAGCTCTGCCCTCACATGAGACTCTCCTCCTCTAATCATGGCAAGAGGCTTCGTTTCAATTGGTTTGGGACGATCTAATAATTGTAGATCATCTTTCTTTACTTTCATTTTCATAATTCCCATTTGTACTTGGAATTCTTGATCATTAATTTTATCAACGATAAATCCTTTTTGTCCAAAGCTTAGAACTTTCACTTCATCGCCAACTTGGATGTTTTGTTTGGCTTTTGCCGCATCTTTTTTAATTTTCTTTTGTTTTGTTGTTAACTTAGGTGCCGCTTGTTCCAAGTGCTTTTTCGCATCAATAATCTGATGCTCTTTGACAGAAAGGCCTTCTTTTTGCATTTCTCTCAATTCACCAATAATGAATTCTGCTTCTTCTTTTGCCTCTTTGACCGCTTTTTCTGCTTTCTCTTCCGCCTCTTTCAGAATGCGTTCTTTCTCATGCTCTAACTGATCAAGTTGATTGAGTAAATCTTCCCGTAGCTGTTCAGCCTCTAAACGGAGAGACCGTGCTTTGTCTCGTTCGGATTCAGCAGATATTTGACTACTTTCAAGAGAAGAGATCATGTTTTCAATTTGATTTGTTTCACTATCTATTTGTTCCTTTGCTTTTTCAATGACTCGCTCATCTAATCCTAATCTTCTTGAAATCGCAAATGCATTACTTCGTCCTGGAACACCAATAAGAAGACGATAAGTTGGACGTAATGTTTCTACATTAAACTCTACGCTTGCATTAATGGCTCCTTCTCGATTATACGCATATCCTTTTAGTTCGCTATAGTGTGTCGTAGCAACGATACAAGCTCCTCGTTGATATACATCGTCCAATATCGAAATGGCAAGAGCTGCTCCTTCCGTAGGGTCCGTCCCTGCCCCTAACTCATCGAATAGCACAAGACTTTGGAAATCGACTTTTCCTAATATGTCTACGATATTCGTCATATGAGAAGAGAATGTACTCAGGCTCTGCTCAATCGATTGCTCATCACCTATATCAGCGAATACTTGTTTAAATACAGCAAGTTCAGATTCTTCTTCCACCGGAACGTGCAACCCAGCTTGTGCCATAAGAGTTAACAAACCAACCGTCTTTAGTGTAACTGTCTTTCCCCCTGTATTTGGTCCAGTAATAATAAGCGATCGATACTCCCCACCTAATTCTACATCAATAGGCACAACTTCTTCCTCATCTAACAACGGATGTCTCGCTCTTTTTAAAAACATATAACCTTCTTCATTTAGCTTCGGTTCCGTTGCTTTTATTTGATGAGCATAACGAGCTTTGGCAAATATGAAGTCCAACACAGCCAGAATCGTTAAATTATGTAGCAAGAAGTCCGCCACTTCTGCTACTTCATTCGAAAGCTTTGCTAAGATTCGTTCAATTTCTTGCTTTTCCCTTGCTTTTGCTTCTCGTAATTGATTATTCAATGTCACAATCGCTTGAGGCTCAATAAATAGAGTTGCACCTGAACCGGACTGATCGTGAACAATTCCGCCAAATGAGCTACGATACTCTTGTTTCACTGGAATAACGAAACGATCATTTCGTATCGTTACAATGGCATCAGATAACATTTTTTGTGTGCTAGAGGATCTTGTCATATTCTCCAGCTTCGAACGAACCGAAGACTCATAACTACGAACTTGCGAACGAATCGTTCTTAGTTCATGACTTGCTGAATCTAACACATGACCATTATCATCAATACATTGTTTTATTTCACGTTCCACATCAGTGAGGGATTCGATTTGCATCGCATATTCAAATAACAAAGGCAACTCAATTTCCTCTTCTTCAACCATTGTTACAATAAATTTTCTTAATCTCCGTCCACCATAAATCGTACTTGCAACGGCGATGAGTTCACTTGCCGATAAAGAGCCTCCAATTTTTGCTCGTTTCACATTTGCAGCAACATCTGTAATCCCTCCTAAGGGAGCCTGTCCTTTTAACCTTAGAACCTTCGCACCTTCAGCTGTTTCATGTTGCCATTTTTGAACTTCTTCTATATCTGTAGATGGATGCAGCTGCTCCACTTTCCGTCTTCCTAAGGAAGAGGAAACGTGATCAAGCAACTGACCTTTCATTTTTTCAAATTCTAATACCCGTAGTACTCGTTCCATAGACGTAACTCCTTCTCATACGAAGTGGGACTGTAACCATATAACCTTCCCTATTTAAGTAGTTTGCTCAAGTCTAACGTTTCAAAAATGCTTGTAGTTTATCGAGAGACCATGTATTTATAATGGAGTCTGGATGAAGCATCGCTTTTCTTGCTGCCGATGTTCCGTAAGACATCAAATCCAATGATTCTTTGTTATGGGCATCCGTATTAACGGAAATCACAACACCCGCTTCTTCTGCTTTCTTAAGCCAATGTGCAGATAAGTCCAATCGGTGCGGATTGGCGTTTAGCTCAAGTGCTGTATTTGTTTCTTTTGCTAGCTGTATCAACATCTCAACGTCTACATCATATCCTTCTCGTCGTCCTAGCAAACGGCCAGTAGGATGAGCGATCAAGTCGACATGCTTACTCTCAAGTGCTGTTCTTAACCGCTTCATAATCATGTCCCTATCTTGCTGAAAGGATGAATGAATAGCAGCAATGACAAAATCAACTTCAGCTAGTACATCATCATCATAGTCGAGAGTCCCATCTGGCAAAATGTCCATTTCAATTCCCGTTAAGATCGTGAAATCTTCATACTTTTCATTTAGTGTTCGTATTTTAGCATGCTGTTCTTTTAAACGCTCAACTGACAGTCCATTCGCTACTCTCAAATACTTTGAATGATCTGTTATAGCTATATACTCATATCCTTTTGCTCTAGCAGCTTCGACCATTTCTTCGATGGAATGAGCGCCATCACTCCATGTCGTATGCATGTGTAAGTCACTTCGAATTTGTTGGTCCGATACATACACCTGTAAAGAACTGGTTTCATCTGCTTTTTCCACTTCACCCTGATCTTCTCTTGCTTCAGCAGGAATAAACGCCAGATTAAAATGAGCAAAAAACTCTTCTTCCGTATCAAATGTTTTCACTTCACCTGTCTCTAAGTCTTCAACTCCATACTCACTTATACGCTCGCCACGTTTTTTGGCTAACTGACGCATTTTCACATTATGATCTTTTGATCCTGTAAAGTGATGGAGAGTGGTTGCAAATTCTTCAGGAAGTACGAGTCTAAAATCAACAGAAATGGGGAATTCTCCGGTAATTTCAACAGAAACTTTCGTATCACCACTTGCAATGACTTTGCTTATATCTTCTAAGTCTAAAAGACCAGCCTTTACTTTTTCCGGTTCTGTTGTAGCAATAATAAAATCTAAGTCTTTCACGGTCTCCCGTAACCTACGCAAACTTCCTGCCCTTGAGAAGCGTTGTACCCCGTCCATCTCCATAAGCGCATGCTCAATAGACTGAGCAATCGGTAACACAAGTGGTAGAGCTAACCGCTCTGGCCTAGTGCTCGCTTCTTCAATAGCAAGCAATATTTTTTCCTCCGTTTTCTTTCCGAAGCCAGCAAGTTGTTGTACTCTTTTTTCTTCACACATTTGCTTGAGCGTATTGATACAAACAACATTTAATTCTTTGTATAGTTTTCCGATCTTCTTGCCTCCTAATCCAGGAAGCTTTAAAAGAGGCAAAAGACCTGAAGGCACTTCTTCTTGGAGCTGAGTCAGTAAAGAACACGCCCCTGTTTGTTTTAGTTCAAGAATGACTTCTGCTGTTCCTTTGCCAATGCCATTCAAAGATGCAGGATTATCAATTTCTTCTAACGTCCGTTCATCAGACTCTAATGCCAATGCAGCTTTGCGATAAGCAGATATTTTAAAAGGGTTGTCTCCTTTGATTTCTAAATACGTAGCGATTGTTTCCAAAAAACCTATAACATCTTTCTTGTTCATCTTCATCGTCCCTTTCTTTCTATCCATCATACCGATAGTTGGTAGGCAAAATCAACGCATGTACTCAAGCGAAAAAGAGAGCATCCACCAAGGTCATTCGATCCCTTTACTAGATACCCTCTTTCTTCATCTATTCTGTTTTCTAAATTTGATTATTTATCCAAAGATCCTTGATCCAATCAGATAAGAATGGAGTATGGTTAAGCATGAGTTGAACCACAATCGAACGTTGCATCAAGTCTTGAACAACCTCAATTGGAAGTAGTGCAACGACAATTAGTATAATAAACAAAATAAGGTAGGTTTCTAAAAAGCAAAGAATTCCACCAAGTAAATGATTGATAGATCGTAGAATTGGCAAGTGTGCAAGAAAATCCAACATCGATCCTAATAAATGTAAAACGATCTTCGTTCCAAAAAAGAGAATAGCAAAGGCAATCCCTGAATAGTAGACACTTTCTGCATCAAATGTATTAATAATCATACCAACCGTACTGTCTGAAGAAAACTGTGGATATGGAACCCATAGACGAATGTATGTGGCAAATTCCCCAAAATATGTATAGGCTACAACAATAGCCACGATAAAGCTAATTAGATGAATGATTTGGAGAATAAAGCCTCTTCTTCTACCAATGAAAAAACTACAAAATAAGATAAATAGAATGAGAAAGCTTAGCATGTTAATCGTCTCCTGTCGATCGATCTTCGTTGACTTTTTCGTTTAACATTTCATTTTCCTTTTTCAATTTCATATAATCATCCACAATGTTTACAGCCGTTAATACTGCTAAACGAGTGGTATCAAGATAAGGGTTCATTTTTTTTATTTCCCTCATTTTCTGATCCACTATATGGGCGACATCTTTTACATAGTTCGGAGGCTCTTCACCGACGACTGTGTACTGTTGACCATATATTGAAACAGTGATCCGTTGCTTACCTTTTTGCTTTGCCACGGAATAAGCCTCCTATCTACAAGTCAAATGCAATGTTGAATAATCCATAAAAATACCATCTTCTATCATACCATGAAGGTACATTTAAAGAAATACAGTGATACAAAAAAATAGCAAGGTTTCGGCAAATTTCTTCTATTTCCATACGTATTATGGCATTTCTTACAATATTCCTCTTCTATCCTATAAAAAAGGTTGCCTGAGTCCTTCAACTCAGGCAACCTGTTCATTTATCCTCTTAGTGTAGCTCCAACATGTTCTTCTAGCATTTTCAACACTTCATTATGAGCTTCGGTTACTTCTTCATCCGTTAACGTTCGCTCTGGATCAAGATAAGTTAAGGAGAACGCAAGAGATTTCTTTCCTTCTTCCATATGTTCACCTTCATACAAATCAAAGACACGAACGTGCTTTAACAATTCTCCTCCAGCCCAACGAATGACAGCCTCCACTTCTCCAGCAGAACGATGAGTATCAACGACAAGCGCAATGTCACGAACCATGGCTGGATAGCGTGGCAATGATTGATAAACGACTGATGTCGTATCATGCGTAAGCAACGAACTAAGTTCAAGCTCATATACATACGTTTCCTTAATCCCAACTTCTTTCTGGACAACTGGATGAACTTGTCCAACAAAACCAATTTCTTTTCCATCAAGTTTCACAAGAGCCGTTCTACCAGGATGCAAATCAGGTAACGTAGCTTGCTCAAACACAACTTGTCCCTCTACACCTAATTCGCTAAACAATTCTTCAAGAATCCCTTTGACAACAAAGAAATCAACGGCCTTTTTCTCGCCTTGCCAGCTATGCTCATGCCATAAACCCGTTAACGCACCAGCAACCATTTCGCGTTCCGTTGGTTGCTTTGTTAATGTTTCTTCATCCGTTAAGAATATCGAACCAATTTCAAAGACATGTACATTAGGATTTTTACGGTTATTGTTGTAACTTAGTACATCAAACAAGTGTGGAATTAAGCTCGTACGCATCGTACTGCGATCTTCACTCATCGGCATCGCTAAACGAACCGGTGATGTTTGGTTTGTTTCAAACGCAAATCCTTTTGCTTTTTCCGGACTTGTTAACGAGTACGTAATCACTTGAGACAAGCCTGAACGTTCTAATACTCGACGAACGTGTCGTCTCTTTTTTTGATAATCCGTTAATGCCCCTTGAGTCGTTGCACCGACAGGAAGTGTTGTTGGAATATGATCATAGCCATACAATCTTGCTACTTCTTCCATCAAGTCCTCCTCAATTTGGATATCCGCACGGCGAGACGGAATGGTAACATGCAACACTTGACCATCTTGCTCAAACGTAAACCCTAAACGTGACATGAACGAAGCGGCTTCTTCTAATGTCACATTCATTCCAAGACGATTGTTAACTCGTTCTAAATCAAGACGAACGGTTGCCATTTCATACGATAATAAGTCTTTTTCAACAACACCAGAGACAATGGTGCCGCCAGTTAATTCAGCAATCAGAGCAGCAGCACGTCTTCCTGCAGCAAGGACGCGATCTTGGTCAACCCCTTTTTCATACCTTGTGCTCGCATCACTTCTTAATCCTAAATCACGAGAGGCTTTGCGAATGGTTGCCCCTTTAAAGTATGCGGCCTCTAACAGAACCGTTGTTGTTCCTTCATGTACTTCAGATGTTGCTCCACCCATAACCCCAGCAACAGCTACTGGTTCCTTGCCATTTGTAATAACTAAATGGTCATTAGATAAAGTGCGCTCTTGGTCATCTAACGTCACAATCGTTTCACCCTCATGAGCACGGCGAACAACGACTTCTTTAGAGCCAAAACGATCATAGTCAAATGCATGCAAAGGCTGACCATACTCAAGCAAAACGTAATTCGTTACGTCCACAACATTGCTTATCGGGCGAATTCCAGCAGCCATCAAACGGTTTTGTAACCAAAGCGGAGAAGTCCCGACTTTTACATCTTTAATTACAATAGCACCGTAGTAAGGGTTGTCCTCTTCCGCTTCCACCGTTACAGCGATGTAATCTGATGCTTCTTCCTCATTTGTGACGACATCAATCGTTGGAAGAGTCACTTCGCGTTCGTACAACGCACCAATCTCGTAAGCGACACCAAGCATATTTAAGCAATCTGAACGATTTGGTGTCAGATCTAATTCTAATACTTCATCATCTAGGTTTAAGGCTGCAAGTGCATCACTTCCCACTTCAACCTCATCACGGAAAACATAGATGCCTTCTGAGAACTCTTTTTGAACTAATTTGCTATCAATGCCAAGTTCTTGCAAGGAACAGATCATTCCTTGAGACACTTCTCCTCGTAGCTTCGCTTTTTTAATTTTAAAGTTTCCTGGTAGGACTGCTCCTACTTTTGCTACAGCAACATGTTGTCCTGCAGCTACATTTGGTGCACCACATACAATTTGGACAAGCTCTTCTTCACCTATATCCACTTGGCACACATTTAATTTATCGGCATTTGGGTGTTGCTCGCATTCTTTTACAAATCCAACAACGACTCCTTTAATACCTTTGTTTAATTCGTGAACAAAATCAATTTCAATTCCTCCACGAGTCATTTTCTCCGCAATGTCACGTGCAGATAAATCTTTCACATCAATATAATCTTGTAACCATTTATATGAGACTAACATTTCTTCTCCTCCTTACACCCGTTTGAATTGCGCTAGAAAACGTACATCATTTGTATAAAAATGACGAATATCATCAATATCATATTTTAGCATCGCTAAGCGTTCTACACCCATTCCGAATGCAAAGCCACTATATTTTGTTGAATCAAATCCACTCATTTCTAGTACTCGCGGATGAACCATTCCTGCACCAAGTACTTCAATCCAACCAGATTGCTTACAAACGCGGCACCCTTTGCCTCCACACATTCCACAAGATACATCCACTTCAACAGATGGCTCTGTAAATGGGAAGAAACTCGGACGCAAACGAATGTTGCGATCTTCTCCGAAAAATGATTTAGCAAATTGCTCAAGAACACCTTTCAAATCACTCATCCGTACGTTCTCGTCAACAAATAATCCTTCAATTTGCATAAATTGGTGTGAATGTGTCGCATCGTCATCATCGCGACGGAACACCTTTCCTGGACAGATAACTTTGACTGGACCTTTTCCTTTATGTAATTCCATTGTTCTAGCTTGAACAGGCGAAGTATGTGTACGAAGCAGTAATTCTTCTGTGAAATAAAAAGAATCTTGCATATCCCGAGCTGGGTGGTCTTTCGGAAGGTTTAACGCTTCAAAATTATAATAGTCTACTTCCACCTCAGGTCCTTCTGCAACCGAAAATCCAAGTCCTAAGAAGGCTTCTTCTACTTCTTCCACTACTTGTGTTAATGGATGAGTTGAACCAGATTTGACTGATCGTCCCGGTAATGTCACATCAATGCTTTCACTAGCTAATTGCTTTTCAATTGCCGCTTTTTCTAACTTTTCTTCTTTAAGCTCTACTTGCTCCTTGATTGCGTCTCGTACGTCGTTTGCCATTTGTCCAATAACAGGACGCTCTTCCGCTGTGAGCTTTCCCATTCCGCGTAAAACTTCTGTAATGGGTCCCTTCTTCCCTAAATAAGCAACTCTTACTTCTTGCAATGCTTTCACATCTTCAGCTGAAGCTACTTTCTCCAATGCTTCATCACGTAAAGCTTCTAAACGTTCACGCATCATATTTCCTCCTTTATTAGGTAGTAACTACCTCACTTTTTCAATAAAATTGCAAAATAAAAAGCCTTCGCTCCCGCAAAAAGGGACGAAGACTCGTGGTACCACCCTTATTAATGAAGAGTTATCCCCTTCATTATCTTCATTGCTGTAACGGTCGAAACCGGGATCACCTTCACAAGATTACTTGTGCTCCAGTGCCTGCTCCAGAGTGAATTCGGCTTCTCCTTCCATAAAAATGCTTGCAGTCTAAGGCATTCTCTCCCTGAATGGTGGGTAAAAGCGTACTACTCTCTTTCGTAGCATTTAAAATATTATTGATTAATATATTATAGTGAATAAAAATGGTTGATGCAAGCTTCTGTTACAATTACCCTTTTAAATAGTAAAGCAAAATTCCCGCTGCTACCGAAACATTTAGAGATTCTGCTTGTCCATAAATAGGAATGTAAATATTGTGATTGGTTTTTTGTAGCAAAGACTCTGATACTCCTTCACCTTCATTCCCCATAATAAGAGCAAATTGAGATTGAGGCTCAATCGCTGTGTATGAACTTGCCTCTTTAAGTGCCGTTCCAAACACAGGAATGGATGAATCGAGTAAACGATCAATCCACGTCTCTAAGTCTCCTTTAATGACGGGCAAATGAAAAATAGACCCCTGTGTTGCTCGAATTACTTTGCTATTAAAAACATCTACACTTCCCTCTCCAAGGATAATTCCTGTTAGCCCTGCAGCATCAGCCGTGCGAATCATCGTTCCTAAGTTGCCCGGATCTTGGATGCGGTCTAAGAGAAGATATTGCCCTGTAAGTTTGTCGACAGTAGGTTCTGTCGGAATAATACAAATAGCAGCAATTCCTTGAGGTGTTTGGGTTTCAGATAATTCTTTCATCACTTGTTCACTTACGACAATCACATCTTGGTCTTTCATGGATAAAGAAGAAGGCAAGATTATGTCTTCTATCATCAAAATGTACTCTACTGTCATTTCTGCTTTAATCGCTTCCTCTACAAGGTGAAACCCTTCCACGAGGAATCGACCAGATGTATCTCTACCTTTTTTCGTATGAAGCTTCTTCCAACGCTTGACGTGCTCATTTTTAACTGAATCAATTCGTTTCATTCTCTACTCCTTTAACGCTTGTATCTCATTTCATCCATTTTACCCATTTTTTTCGTCATAATCCAGTCCATGCTGATACATACTATAAATAGAATTTATTTCACCTTAAAAGGAGTGCTATACGATGAGCTTTAACTTACGTGGTGCAATCATGGCAAACATTAAAGGAAATTCTGAAGAAGAAGTTCAAGCTACCATTGTTGATGCTGTTCAACGTGGGGAAGAAAAGATGCTTCCAGGTCTTGGTGTCATGATGGAAGTGTTTTGGAACAATGCAAATGAGCAACAAAAAAATGAAGTTTGCCAACAAATTAGTCAAGGCTTACAATAAGTACTTGATCAGAAAAAAGGGTGCCTCAAGTCTAGCTTGAGGCACCCTTTTTCTATTTAATCAAACGTTTGTTTAAAAAATAAAAAAGGGAGAACCCCCCCTTTTTTTTTCTATGAGAACGTAATTTTCTCGACTGTTTCTTTATCCAGCTTTTTGATAACCTCAACAATAAGCTTCACAGCATTTTCATAATCATCACGGTGCAACATAGCCGCATGTGTATGAATATAACGGGTCGCTACTGTAATGGATAAAGCCGGTACTCCATTGGCCGTTAAATGAATCGCACCAGAATCTGTTCCTCCTCCAGCCATAGCATCAAATTGATAAGGGATGTTATGTTCATCGGCCGTATCTGTAACAAAATCACGCAATCCTTTATGAGAAATCATCGATGCATCATATAATACAATTTGTGGGCCTTCTCCCATTTTTGCTAATGCTTCTTTTTCCGTCACTCCTGGAGTATCACCAGCAATACCAACATCAACACCAAAACCAATATCAGGTTGGATTAAATGAGCTGACGTACGTGCACCGCGGAGCCCCACTTCTTCTTGAACCGTTCCGACACCATATACTGTATTCGGATGATCGACTCCTTGTAATCCACGTAAAACATCAATCGCGATCGCACACCCAATACGGTTATCCCATGCTTTTGCCATTAACAGCTTCTCATTTTTCATAACCGTAAACTCACAAACGGGAACAACAGAATCTCCTGGACGAATTCCAAATTCCATCGCTTCCTCTTTACTTGTTGCACCAATATCAATAAACATGTCTTTCTTATCTACTGGTTTCTTTCTTGCTTCCGGAGCCAAAATATGAGGCGGCTTTGATCCAATTACTCCAGGTACATTGCCTTTTCTTGTCATAACGGTTACGCGCTGAGCAAGCATGACTTGCTCCCAC
The DNA here is from genome assembly GCF_032335535.1 of Alkalihalobacillus sp. MEB130. Taxonomy (NCBI): domain Bacteria; kingdom Bacillati; phylum Bacillota; class Bacilli; order Caryophanales; family Bacillaceae; genus Alkalihalobacillus; species Alkalihalobacillus sp. MEB130. The sequence goes on along the minus strand of NZ_JAOANA010000003.1, from coordinate 146,804 downwards.
CAGCCACCTACTGTTTGAAAACGCAAAAACCCTTTATCATCAATGCTTGTCACCATAAAGCCAATCTCATCTAAGTGACCGGCAACCATAATTTTAGGTCCGTCTGCTTTTCCAGTCTTTTTAGCCACTAGACTCCCTAATTTATCGGTTGTTACTTCATCTGCAAAAGGAGTGATGTATTTCGTCATAACCTCACGTGCTTCTCGCTCGTTTCCAGGCACCCCATTTGCATCGGTTAAATCTTTTAACATTTGTAAACGCTCATCGAGATTTGCCATTATGTATTGCCTCCTTTGTATTCTTCCTTTTTCAGTATACCGAATTCAAATTCGCTACTCAAATAAATCATTAGTATCCAGAGTCTTGCCTTTCGTGATTCACCTTATTTTTATCTAAGTATGCTTGCTCAATTTCTTCATGAGAAAAACCAAGATGGTGCCCTAATAAGAAAAAGGCATCTACTAGTTCTTGATACGATTCCTTTGTTCGACTTTCCTCTACTTGATAAGCACGCTGTATGAGTGTTAGAAAAAGACTTGTTGTTTTCTCAGTAGAGACGTTCATTTCTTTCTTGATCTCAATTGAGGTCATACATAACGTTAGCCCTAACGTTAAAACAAAGTGCAGCCCATCTACATATTCTTCTAAAATAATGGAACGCTTTGAAGCAGGTTTCCGACTCCAATATTTAAAGGATTTTGTTTCATTAGCTAACTCACTCACCTCAACAATTAAAGCGAGCAGTTGTTCTTGAAATAAGTCTCTTTCAGCAAGTTGATGTTCGTCCACAATCCGATCATTAAGGTCTTTCTGTATCGCAAATAACACTTGAATATCCATAACCATTCCTCCCTCCTATATAATTATAACAATTTTTTTAAAAAACACGTAACCAATCATCGTTTCGTTCGTATTACAAGTAGAGCTTTACTTTTTTTCATTAGATGTGTCAAAATCAACTTACAGATACGTACCTCATTAAGGAGGAAACTTTATGGTCATTTTATTTCGTCTGCTGTTACTAGTAGCACTTGTCGTACTTGCTTATTCCGCTTTTAAATACTTATTCCACCCTCGTCGAAAGTTAGAACAAGCACATGATCGCAAGCAATTTTTCTTCTATGATGATGACAAAGACGTTCGGAAAAACTTTCTGATCACATACAAAGGAGTCATGTTCGAAGGCGAAAAATATCTAGGTACGACAGAACAATCATTTGAAATTGTCTCAATCTATGTTTGGGCAAAACAAACGGATCAATTAACTGGTTTAAGTAAAGAGGATTTCCAATTTATTGAAGATGATATTAAGTTACGTTACCCTGATGCCAAAATAGAATGGAAAAGTCCAATTAAGGAATTGTTACGTAATTAAAAAAATAATTCATAAGAAAAAGGTGAAGAGTATGTGCTCTTCACCTTTTTCTTATTATTGTTTAGATGTTTGAAAAAACTCATTCCATTTAATATTCGTCCGTTTTTTACGAAAAAATAAAAACAAGATAGCTAGAAACACCGCAAAAATGATCGTACCCGCTAATGGTAACTCATGAATCATATCGCCAAACGCCGTATACACAATAGCTGGCGGGATACTGACAAGTAGCGAGTATTTCGTATACTCTTTTACATTCTTCGTAGATTCAATCAAATACAAAGATATTAAATGAAAGTGAATAAATGGCATAAGTCTCATAATCATCATTTGCGCAACTGTTAACTGGTGCCGATCTTTTAAAAACTGTTTTTTTAAAGTTGTTAGCTTTGTTCGCAAACTAGGAAAAATATGAACAAGACCATAGAAGACAACGCTCACTGCTGTTAGTCCAACAATTGAATAAATCGAACCATAAAAGGTTCCAAATAAATAACCACCAATTAGACAAATAAGTAGAACTGGAATAAAAAACACTTGCCTAAAAACATGGAGTAAGACAAAGAATAGCGGAGCAAACCAACCACTTTGTTCGATAAATTGAAATGAACGTTCTAACAACTCCTCCATTTTCAGTCCCCCTCTCTCCAGTCTATGCCGACACTTGAAGTAAGATGAAGACAAGTACTATGATTTGGCTAAAAATGATGAGTGGAATTCCAATCATAAACGTCTTGTGTTTCGTTTTATGTCGGAATTGTTTCATCCCAATATAGGTCCCGACACTTCCTCCAAGGAGAGCAATCGACCATAGTGTTTTTTCGGGTACTCTTCTTTCGCGTTTTTTCGCTTTTGATTTGTCCAACCCCATTATAACAAAAGCTAGGAAGTTAACGACAATAAAATAGCTGAGAATCACCATGAATCCAGAACCTCGTTTCACTTAGCGTTGGAAATAGAGAAAGTACTCCTCCTTCTTTTCTCTTTCACAGCACGTTTTTTGGACAAAGAAAAAAAACGCGACTACTAGCCGCGCTTTTCACTATTCTTATGCATTAAGGCTTGCTTTTGCTTTTTCAGCAAGTTGTGCAAATGACTTTTCGTCAGTTACAGCTAATTCAGCAAGCATTTTACGATTTACATTAATATCAGCAAGCTTTAATCCGTGCATGAAACGGCTGTAAGAAAGACCATTCATACGAGCAGCTGCATTGATACGAGTAATCCATAGCTTACGGAAGTCACGTTTCTTGTTGCGACGGTCGCGGTAAGCGTATAGTAAAGACTTCATTACCTGTCCTTGCGCTGATTTAAATAATGTATGTTTAGAACCGTAATATCCTTTAGCTAACTTTAATACCTTCTTACGACGACGACGAGCGACATAACCGCCTTTTACTCTTGGCATCGAAGTTCCCTCCTTTTTCTAAAAAACGAAATCAATTATTTTTTGTACGTTAACATTTGACGAATACGTTTGAAGTCACCAGAATGAACCATTCCAGCTTTGCGTAGCTTACGCTTTTGCTTTTGTGACTTGTTACCGAATAAGTGACTAGTGAATGCGTGTGAACGCTTAAGCTTCCCAGATCCAGTCTTCTTGAAACGCTTAGCTGCTCCACGGTGAGTTTTCATTTTTGGCATAACTCAGGTCCTCCCTTTAATCTTGTTCAGCAAAGAATTACTTTTCAGCTTTAGGAGCCATAATTAGGAACATACTACGTCCTTCCATCTTAGGCATCGATTCAACTGTTGCAATATCTTCACATTCTTTTGCAAGACGCTCTAAAACTTTCCGTCCAATTTGAGAGTGAGTAATAGCACGTCCACGGAAACGGATCGCAGCTTTTACTTTATCTCCTTTTTCAAGGAACTTTCGAGCATTACGAAGCTTCGTATTAAAATCATTATCTTCAATCGTCGGGCTCAAACGAACCTCTTTAACGTTGATAATCTTTTGTTTCTTACGAGCTTCTTTGTCTTTCTTTTGTTGCTCATAACGGAATTTTCCGTAGTCCATGATGCGACATACAGGTGGTTTCGCAGTTGGAGCTACACAAACTAAGTCAAGATTGACATTTTGCGCCATTTCAAGTGCTTCTTGTTTTGACTTCACACCAACTTGATCGCCGTTTGCTCCAATAAGACGTACTTCACGTGCACGAATCCCTTCATTGACCAACATATCTTTACTAATAATGAGCCACCTCCAAAGGATTTTAACGAATCAAAGCAAGGTTCGCATAGAATCTCTTGAGTTAAGATAATTCAATGCACCTTCATTCAAGTACAAAAAAAGTGTAGGCGCACAATACGCCCACACTTCGTCCATTCGACTAAAAATGAAACTGTTCATACCTGTAAACTGCTAACGCGTCTATCAGGTGAGAAGCGGGCGCTTCTGCTTGCTTTGTTTCCAATGTTAAATTGTTTACTCAATGACTATACCATAATCAATGAATGACGTCAACTCTTTGGTGGCTGACTTAATTATTCTACCTGCTAATCTTTTAGAATGCAAGAGAATATTAAAAAAGGGCGATTTTCCCTTTTTTAATATTCTCGAAGCGATGAGCGGAGCCGCCGTAGTCTTTTAAGCCTTTTGAGCGCACTTCTCAAAAGGCGCACGGCGCGCGGAGCCATCGCAAACTTGTTCGCACTCTTATTTATTTTAGGCTGTATTGGCATACTTTGTTATTATTATGGGTTAGTGAAAGAAACTTGTTCGTTCCATTGCGCTCCAGCCACTCGCTTTCCGCGGGGAAAAACGATATTCATTTTGCAACATTCTCTATGAAAAGAGTCTATGTCAAAAAGGACGTTTTTCCCTTTTATCTATTATTTCCTAGCTTCTTCCTTCATCTGTGCTACAAAATCAGTTAAAGAAACAGACGTTGAATCTTGCTCTCCATATTTGCGAATATTGACCGCATTTGCATCCATTTCCTTATCACCAAGAACGAGCATATAAGGAATCTTCTGCATTTGCGCTTCCCTAATTTTGTATCCTAATTTCTCATCGCGCTCATCGATTTCAACACGCACTCCAACAGCTTGAAGCTCTTCTTGTACTTTCTTTGCGTACTCAAGATGAACATCATTAGAGACAGGAATGATTTGCGTTTGGATCGGAGCTAACCAAGTAGGAAAAGCACCTTTGTACTCTTCAAGTAAGAACGCAACAAAACGTTCCATTGTTGAAACAACCCCGCGGTGGACAACGACTGGACGGTGCTGCTGGCCATCTTCTCCAACATAAGTTAAGTCAAAACGCTCAGGTAATAAAAAGTCTAACTGAACAGTCGATAAAGTCTCTTCTTTTCCAAGAGCCGTTTTCACTTGAACATCAAGTTTCGGACCGTAGAAAGCAGCTTCTCCTTCTGCTTCATAATATTCAATACCTTCAAGCTCATTCATCGCATCTTTTAACATGCTTTGTGCCTTATTCCACATCTCATCATCATTAAAATACTTTTCTGTATCTTCAGGATCACGATAGGAAAGACGGAATTTGTACTTATCAATTCCAAAGTCATTGTATACTTCTTGAATGAGACGAACCACTCGAATAAATTCATCTTTGATTTGATCAGGACGACAGAAAATGTGTGCATCATTTAATGTCATACCCCGAACACGTTGAAGACCTGAAACTGCACCAGACATTTCATAACGATGCATCATCCCAAGTTCAGCGATACGAAGTGGAAGCTGGCGATAACTTCTCATCTCTTGTTTATAAACCATCATATGATGAGGGCAGTTCATTGGACGTAACACAAACTCTTCATTATCACGTTCCATAACAGGGAACATATCATCTTTATAATGATCCCAATGTCCAGACGTTTTATAAAGCTCAGAGCTACCTAAAATTGGTGTATAAACGTGCTGATAGCCGAGTCTTTCCTCTTTATCAACAATGTAGCGTTCAATAATGCGTCGTACAGTCGCACCTTTTGGTAACCATAGTGGCAAGCCTTGTCCTACTTTTTGTGATAATGCGAAAATGCCAAGCTCTTTACCTAATTTACGATGATCACGCTCTTTTGCTTCTTCTAACAAACGAAGATGCTCTTTTAAATCTTCTTTGTTAAAGAACGCTGTACCGTAAATACGTTGAAGCATTTTATTCTTGCTATCTCCACGCCAATAAGCACCTGCTAAGCTCAACAATTTAAACTCTTTAATTTTATTTGTAGATGGAATGTGTATCCCACGACAAAGATCAAAGAACTCCCCTTGCTCATAAATCGTTAGCATTTCCCCTTCAGGAATCGCTTCAATCAGTTCTAGCTTGTACTCATCGCCGATTTCTTTGTATTTTTGAACAGCTTCTTCTCGTGAAACTTCAATCCGCTTCACTTCAAGGTTTTCAGAAATAATTCGTTTCATTTCTTTTTCAATCTTTGGAAGATCTTCTGGAGTTAATGACTCTTCTGAATCAATATCATAGTAGAACCCACCTTCAATAACTGGTCCTACCCCAAGCTTCACATCTTTATACAAGCGTTTAATTGCTTGAGCCATCACGTGAGCTGTACTATGGCGAACAATTTCTAACGCCTCATCGGAATCAGGTGTCACAATTGCAATTTCTCCATCTTCTGTAATAGGCGTACGTAAATCAACCAATGTATTGTTTAGTTTTCCTGCCAGTGCTTTCTTTTTTAGACCTGGACTAATGGATGCAGCAATATCTTCTGTCGTCGTTCCACTTGGAAACTCCTTTACAGCACCATCTGGAAACGTAATTTTCACTTCAGCCATGCCTGTTCACTCCTTCTTCTTTTTTTCTGAAATAAAAAGACTGTTTTCGCATACTTTGTTGTTTTTCCGAAAAACGGGTCTCCACATGTTCGTTCCATTGCGCTCCAGCCACTCGCTTTCCGCGGGGAGGTGTCGAGCCTCCTCGGCTTCGCCTGTGGGGTCTCGACCCTACCTCTTCATCCCGGTCGAGTGACTTCCGCTCCATTTCACTAAGAGACATATCGTTACTGTAACAATCTTCACGTAAAAACAGCCAATAAAAAACACCCATCCCTCCATAATAGAAGGGACGAGTGTAGTTCGTGGTTCCACCCTTGTTCGAGAAAGACACATTTTACAATGAAAAATAAATCATTCTCCTCAAGATACAATATAACGGTTGCTACCGGCGTCAGATAGTCCACTTATGTGTTTCCCTGCCGCAGTTCAGAGGTGGTAAGAACGTTATTCTAGTTAGGAAGCTCTCAGCAAATGCTTCCCTCTCTGAAAACCGATACAACGACTCATGTCCTCATCAAGACTCTTTCTTGTTTGACTGTGTTATGTAGTATTATAGGGAGCCTTGATTAGAAAATCAAGAGGCAAACAAAAAAGTTAGCTCCATTCTTTATCATAAGCTTTCAACGGATATAGTTTCATGCGCTCTTGAAAGATTGCTTGAATGGATAAAATCACTCCATGGTCTGGATCATCTGAGAAAACGTGGACTTGTCGCGGTACCATACTTACTAATGGACTTATGACCATATCATCAATATCTACCTCTTGTTCAAAAACAAGGTCGTCCTGAAGATGGAACAACAATTCCTCTCTTGTCATTCTTCTGAAATGTTCATCGTAAAACGTAAATGTCCCATCATGTACAATGTAAATCATCTCGATTTTCGACCGTTTGAATTGAACGAATTGACGAAAGTCCTCAATCATATTTTGGTATTCCTGTTCTAACATATACTCATCAATTGCCATCTCTACACAATCAATTAAAATCTCCCCATAATCACGCAAACGGAATGTCAGGAACGGTTCATAATAAAAAGTCGTATCCTCCTCCAAATGATTTGAGAATGCTTGATAAATAAATTCTCTGCGATTAAAAAATGATTTCATTTGAGGCAAATCATTTCGATCTCCTTCTAAGATAGAACGTGCAATCGTTAAAATCTGTTCTTGTTCTTCCTCATCATGAAAATAAAACATAGTTTCGATAATATCGAGTAACCATTCATCTTCTTTTGTACTAATAACATAATCGGTTAACACAGAAGCTAGCAATGGATGAAACGAATCATAAAAATTAATATGTTTGTGTTCATAGTTGAGAATAATTGTATCATCACCTTCTGCTCTCACAGCTCCACCTAAACCGTACTCAGCGTACTTCTGGATATACGCTGTCAGCTGATGAAATAGCTGCTTGCAATCGTGGATTTCTTCAAAATGGATTGCTATCAACGCTTACTCCCCCTTACATTTAACGAACACCTCTATGTGAACATCATTCTTTTCATTTCAGACAGGCTCTACTTTCATCCTATGTTACGATTTCAAAAACATGATTAGAAAATGAATTTTCCTTGAAAGAGTGTGACAAGAGACTGCAGAGAAAAAAGGGAGGTTTTTGTCCATACAAAAAGAAAAGAGCCTGACATCTTTGTCAGACTCTTACATCCATCTTAGTTTTGCATAATAAAATCTTTTGCCGCGGTTTCTTCATCATTAAAAACGCGTAACGTATTGTACTTCGTATCACGCTGTGCAGGTATTTTCCCAGCTTCACGTATTAAACGTAAAATTTCATTTGTATTCACTTTGTGAGTAGTCCCAGCAGCAGAAACAACATTTTCCTCCATCATGGTACTTCCAAAGTCATTGCACCCGTATTGTAACGAAAGCTTTCCTACTTCTGGACCCATTGTAACCCAAGAAGATTGGAAGTTTGGAATGTTATCAAGGAAAAGTCTTGAGATAGCAACATTTTTCAAGTAATCACGAGACGTAAGCTTTTTTGTTTTATACATCCCTGTGTTTTCTGGTTGAAATAACCATGAAATAAAGGCAGTAAAACACTCTGTCTCGTCTTGTGCATCACGAATACGTTGCAAATGAAGAGCTCGTTCTTCAAATGATTCCCCAAAGCCAATAACCATCGTTGCAGAACCATGCATACCAACACGCTTGGAAGCCTTCATCGCCTCAATCCATTGCTCCCATGTGATTTTTAATCGACTCACACGAAGGCGCGTTTCTTCTGTTAAGATTTCAGCTCCCCCACCTGGCATGCTATCAAGACCAGCTTCATGTAACTCTCGCAATACGTCTTCAACAGAAAGGTCCGATACTTCAGCAATTTTCCAAATCTCTGCGGGAGAGAATGAATGCATCCAAATCGTTGGATAACGGCGTTTAATTTCTCGTAGTAGATTCGTATAATAGCTTAGTGGCAAATCTGGGTTTGTCCCACCTTGCATCAAAATTTCTGTACCATCTACTTCTAACGTCTCTTCAATCTTTTTAAAGATTTCCTCATCCTTAAGAACATACCCTTCTTTGTGCCCCGGTGCGCGATAAAACGCGCAAAAACGACAATACGTATCACAGAAATTTGTATAATTTACATTTCGTCCAATGACAAAAGTAGTAATCGGCTCTGGGTGCCACTTTAACATAATTTTATTGGCAGCTTCGCCCATTTTTTCGACTTCATCACTCTCATAAAGAGCGACGACGTCATCCATTGACAATCTTTCACCATTCACGGCACGTTCTAATATAGCATCAATGCTCATGTTGTACCCCCGAATCTCTCAATATAGGATACTGTTATCCTATCATAGTTATTAGGATGCGCAAAGTAATGAACCTGCGTTTGGGAGAAATTTCAAATTTATCTCGCTCTGCGATTTTGTCCCTCAACTCTTACAAATGACGTAAAATGCTTAATCCGTTCCATGATTCGTTTGGCCTTTAATTCCTCAATGCCTCCACGTTCCGAATAAGCTAAGTGCTCCTCTAATTCCTCGTAATCATAATTGGAAGTAAACAATGTTGGCAATTTCTCTAGCATTCGATGCTGCAAGATCGCTCCTAACACATCATCTCGAATCCAACCTGAAATCGTCTCCGCACCAATATCATCTAGAATCAACACTTGCGCACGTTTAACCATATCAAGTTTCTCCTGGAATGTTCCATCCCCTATTGATTGCTTCATCTCTCGGAAAAAGTCAGGTGTATAAACGATAAAAGAATCGATCTCTCTTTCACGTAATTCATTCGCTATCGCACCCATAAGATGCGTTTTCCCAACACCAAATCGGCCGTAAAAATATAACCCTTGACCATCTTCACCAGGCATCGCATTAACAGCAAAGGCCAACGCTTTTCGGCTCGCTTCTTCGCGATCTCGATCAAGATCTAACTGTTCAAAAGTAGCATCCAATATATCCTTAGGAACATAGAGGGAACGAATTAATTGACGTTGTTTTTTAGCACTTTCTTCTTTTTTCTTTAACGAACAAGAATGATATTCCAAGTCAATAACTTTCCGAGAAAGAATAATCTCTGGTTGATATCCTTGCATCATGTTTGGACACTGTGCTAATCCAGGGCAATTCTCACAATTGCGACGTTCTTTTTGAAATTCGTATAACTTAATTAATCCTTGATCTAAAATATCATCCGATGGAGAAACACGTTGAAGTGCCTCTTTCACAAGAGGATCATTTAGTAACTCTCTTTTGGCTGCTTCTAATCGTTGTTCGATATTTTTGTCCTTTGACCATTGTTTTAATGCTGATTGAATAGATTCCATTTTCTATCTTCCTCCTTCCTTGCTTTTTCTTAATTGTTCAAGCATTTGTGCAAAACTCTGATCATCCGCTTTTGACTCTTGCTGTGTATCCTCTTCTACTTTCTGGTTCTTTTGTTTGTTCTCTTTTTCTTCCATCATCCATTTAGGTAGTTTATCTCGCTTCGCATTTTGTTTCTTCTGATTCGTACGTTTTTGAACTGGAGGTTGATTCATTTTGTTTGCTACTTCATTAGCTTTACGTCTTTCTACTAAGGCAAGTTGCATAGCCTCTTTGACCGTTTTAACTTTTTTCCTAGACCAATGTCCAGCTACTTTATCAACGAGTGCTTTGGACAACTTCATATCTTGACTATACAACATAAAGTCTAAAAGTACATTGGCTACTCCTGGCAATAATTGATGATCTAGTATTAGTGATTCAATAATCTTGACATCTGCTGTTGCCACTTTCGCTCCGTCCGAACGAATCTCAAGCAATTCCAAAGGTGCAGTCGTCTCATAAAACTTAATAGCTCGTTCTTCCTCTGTTTTTGGCTCAACCCCAGCCATTGTCTGGTTTATTATCGGCTGTTTTTGCATCGCTAATCCAGGTGGTTCATTTCCATGTTCCACCTTATACCATTCCTGCGCTTTCTTTCTCAACTGCTGCAAATCTACCTTTTCATCATGAAGAAGAGCTTGTTGAACAATGCTACTCATTTCTAAAGGTTCTATTTTATAGACAAAAGCAAGTCTACTAATTGTTTTTCTAACTTCTTCTGTTAAAGCTTCATCTGGTACGATAAAGGAAGATAAGCTTTTTTCAAGCAATTCAAAATCAAACGCTTGAAATACCAATTCACTTTGCTCATTAGATGAGAGCAATTGTTTGTCTTTATCGACTTGTAAAGCGTTACCTGTTTCTGAAGTTAGATTGGAAACCATTTCTGAGTGGTGCAAAGAAACATATACTTCATCAAAGGCATGCGTCATTTCCATATAGTCATCTCGATTAATCTGATTAAGAGTAAAGCGATCACGAAGTTGCCGGTAATGAGACTTACCAAGACGATTAAATAAATACACACTTAACACATCATTCTCAAAAAATTGTTTCGGTGTCATCGGAGGCTGCAACTCATACAGATAGGTCGCATTGCCGGATTCATCTTTATGCTTAAACGTTTTTAATAAACCTATTCCTTCTAACTTCTTTCTTTCTTCATATATGACTTCAAGGGAAACACCTAACAAAAGCATTAGTTGCCGGTGAGTCCATTCACTACTCCAATACTCATCTTTCTCTAATTGGGAAAGGAGTGTCAAATACAAACTATGAGCTATTGCACCAGTAAGTGGTTGATACAACAAGGTTAACGTTAATCTGTCCACCTCTGTTATATAGTTACTTGTCCGAACTGAAAATCGATCAACTGGTAGTAGTTCCTTCCAATGCCAACTCATCCTTTCACCCCCAAAATCGCCCAATTGGCTATCTCACGTAAAAAGAGCTTGTAGCGAGTTACGCTTAAGCTCTATTCTTCATTCTTATTCATTAAGTCTGTCAATTCTTTAATAAAGACATTGATGTCCTTAAATTGTCGGTAAACAGAAGCAAACCGAACATAAGCAACATCGTCAATATCAGCTAACCTTTCCATAACAAGTTCGCCAACGTCTTGACTTTGGACTTCATTTTTACCAAAGCCTCTTAATTCACGTTCCACACCATTCACGATCATCTCAAGTGTATCTAAAGAAACAGGTCTCTTCTCACAAGCACGAATTAATCCGCGTAAAATTTTCTCATGTGAGAATTCTTGACGCGTCCCATCTTTCTTTACAACAATTAAAGGAATTTCTTCCACCATTTCAAACGTCGTAAAACGATGACTGCATTTTTCACATTCTCTTCTCCGGCGAATAGAACGTCCTTCATGACTTGGCCTAGAATCAAGTACTCGAGTTCCATTGTGATGACAAGCAGGACATAGCATTTGATCATCTCCACTTTCCGTATCGTACATAAATCGTTCAAGTAAAGTATCTATATTTTATGATATAGAAAAAGTAGAGGTCTGACAAGATACTCTTACTGTTTACAATAGAACTATCATAACATAAAGATGCAAAAGAAAGTGAAATGACAAAAAAGAGGCTGAATTGTCGTGTCCTTTTGAACCTGTTAGCTTTACAAAAAAACGTATCGGTAAAAAATAAAACAAGGTTAACCTTGTTTATACTTTATCGTTGTGATTTCCCCACTTTTATTGGTCCCATACCTCTTGGTACTTCCACTACTTCACTTGCTGTTGCACGCAATGACTCTGCGATGTAAGAAGCAGCCACATTGGGGTCAAGATTTCCACATGTATACACATCGATACTTGCATATCCATGTTCAGGAAAACTATGAATCGTTAAATGGGATTCTGAAATAATGACTACCCCACTAACTCCTCTTGGGGCAAATTTATGAAATGCTACCTCGCGCACTTGAGCTCCTGATTTTAAAGCAGCATCCACAAATAATTGTTCAATGAAACTCATATCATTTAATTTCTCCACGTCACACCCCCATAATTCTGCAATAACGTGACGACCCATTGTGTCCATATGTAAAATCCCCTTTATTAAAGATAATGTATAAAGAACGTGATTACTTAAACAAACTACTGTTATCGTGTCACATTATGAAATACACTATTCTGTCCTTTGTACATACGTAAACAAAAGAGATGACTTGAAGGATCCTGTCCTCTAAGTCATCTCTTTATGATTATGAAGCTGAATGTACTTGGTTTGTTTCATATAATTTTGTTGCAACAAGGTTCATAAGATCAACCACTCTACATGAATACCCCCACTCATTGTCATACCAAGCCAATACTTTTATTTGTCTTTCATTCATCACCATTGTAGAAAGTCCATCAATAATCGATGATTGATCATCCCCATTAAAATCAACCGACACAAGTGGGTCATTTGTAAACCCTAAAATTCCTTTTAGTTTACCTTGAGAAGCTGATAGTAACGCTTGATTTACTTCTTCAGCCGTTACATCTTTTTTTACATTAACGACTAAGTCAACGAGGGACACATTTGGAGTGGGAACCCGAAGTGCCATCCCATTTAACTTACCTTCTAGTTGAGGAAGGACTTTGGCGATTGCCTTGGCTGCACCTGTGGAAGTAGGGATAATAGACTGCCCACAAGCTCTAGCCCTTCTCAAATCTTTATGTGGATTATCAATATTCTTCTGATCATTTGTGTAAGCATGAACCGTTGTCATTAACCCACTTTCAATGCCAAATTCCTCATCAAGAACTTTGGCAACAGGAGCTAGACAATTAGTTGTACATGAAGCATTAGAAATAATATGATGTTCTTCATTCATGTAATCGCGTTCATTTACTCCGACTACGATTGTGATATCTTCATCTTTTCCAGGAGCCGTAATTAGTACTTTTTTTGCTCCTGCTTCCAAATGATAACCAGCTGTTTCTTGTGTTTTAAATTTTCCTGTTGCTTCTATTACGATGTCAATTCCGAGCCCTGCCCACGGAAGTTCCCTTGGATCTCGAGATTGCAACAACATAATTTCTTTTCCATCTACAAGTAACGCATTTTCTTTTGCTTCAACTGTTAAATCATATTTTCCATGAATACTGTCATATTTTATTAAATGAGCCAATGTTTCAGCCGGATAGCTAGCATTAATCGCAACAATATCCACCTTTTTCTCTTGCATCGCTCTTCTAAACACCATTCTCCCAATTCGTCCAAATCCGTTTATCGCTACTTTTGATTTCATTAGAATAACTCCTCCTCATGATAAAGCTATACTTAATGCTATGTTATTTTACAAATAGTATAACACATTAACCGTTTTAGGACATTAAATAATTCGCAAAAAAAGAAAAAAGTGCCACAAGATTTCGCTCTTGTGGCACTGACTACACTATATGTTCCATTGTCTAAAGATCGTTTCCAATTGGTTTTTGGTCTCTTCTATCGTACCCGAATTATCTATAATGGCATCTGCTCTTTTTCGCTTTTGTTTCAGAGGGATTTGCGAGGAAATTCTTCTTCTAGCATCACTTTCACCAGCTTGATCTCTCGCCACAAGCCTCAGTAATTGAGTTGCTTCATCCACAAATACAAGAAGAACTTTATCAACTAGAGAAAATAAATCACTCTCATATAAGAGTGGTATATCAAAAACAATCGTTTGATGTCCTTCATGAATGTATTGATCTTTTAATTCATTCATACGATTTCGAACAGCAGGATGCACGATTTGGTTAAGAATGTCGCGTTCTTTTGGCTGTTCGAAAATAATCGCACCTAATTTTTTTCTTGCTAACGTTCCATCCTCATTTAAGACACCCTGTCCAAAGTGCTCGCTAATTAGTTGTAGAGCCTTCGTACCAGGCTCTACAACTTCTCGTGCAATTTGATCAGCATCAATAATGGGGATCCCTTTTGCTTGTATCATTTTACTTACAGTAGACTTCCCACTAGCAATACCACCTGTTAACCCTATTAACATTCCATAACTCTCCTTACACGAGACTAAATACCCCAATTAAAATAAGTAGAAGACCAGGAATAAACGAAAATTTCTTCATCCAGGAGGAATCAGCAAACCGATTTCCACTTTTCATCCCTAGCGTCACAAATAACGCACTCATCGTTGCAACAGCAATGGCCATCCATACCGGTGAAAACCCAACTAACGCAGCTCCAACCCCTGCACCGAAGGCATCTAAGGAAAGAGCGATCCCGAGCAATAATGCCTCTCTCCCAGTAATCGTACCTGAATCATCAAAGTCTGCTACCATTGGCTTTCGCAAAATTCGAATAACGACACCTAATACTTTAATTTCAAAATTGAGGATGACCTCATCACCTTTGGTCTTCACAGTATTCGTAGCTGGTCGATACACTTGGTATAATGCCCAAGCCCCAATCAAAATAAGAATAGCCCCACCGATCGATTCTGCTACACGTGGAGATAAGTAAGTTTGAATAACGTTCCCAAAAAACATGGCGATCAAAATAGATGTAGCAGAACAACCGGCAATAAAGAGCAGTGACTTCCAAGGCAATTTCATTTTCCGCAATCCATATGTTAAGCCAACACCAAAGCTGTCTAAGCTGACAGCTAAAGCAATAGCTAATAAGGAGAGAATCTCAACCATCTTGATAAGCTCCTTCCATTTCAAACATACGATAGTATATGGCAGAAGCCTATCCAATGGTACTTTATTTTTGACAGTTTATGCAGAAGTGTGTGCCTCTACCACCCACAACTTTTTTAGCAAGTTCAGCCCCACACTTTACACAAGGTTCTCCTTTACGTCCATAAACCGTTAACTGCTGCTGAAACATCCCCATTTCACCTTGGCCATTCACATATGATTTAACCGAACTTCCACCTAAATCAACAGCTTCTTGCAGCGTCGTAACAATCGCTTTATGCAACCGTACTAATTCCTCTTCTGAAAGGGAAGAAGCCGCTCGTTCAGGGTGAATACCAGACTTAAATAGAGCTTCATCCACATAAATATTTCCAAGGCCCACGACCGTTTTTTGATCTAATAACACCACTTTAATAGTCCTTGTTGTGTTTTGAAAAGCTTCTTTCATTAATTCTACGGTAAATTCACTAGAAAATGGCTCGACGCCTAACTGCGATAACGGCATCGTTTCTTCTTCTGTACCTTTTTTAAAAATATGCATCGTCCCAAATTTACGAACATCCTGATAGCGCAATTGTGTCTCATCTGAAAAAGAGAAAATAACATGAGTATGTGGTGTTAGATCTTCACCTTTATGAAAAAGACCGTAACGCCCTTCCATACGTAAATGAGACACCATCGTTATATCATCTAAAACAAATAGCAAAAACTTTCCACGCCGGTTTACTTCATGAATCGTTTGTCCGATTAGGTGAAGCTTAAACTGTTCAACATCATCGGGTTTCTTAATAATATTAGCCCACTTTACATCAACGGCAACAATGGTTTTCCCTACGACTAATTCACGCAACGTCCGGCTTACTGTTTCTACTTCTGGCAATTCAGGCATTGTCCGTTCTCTCCTTATTTCGCATCATACCACGTTTCCCCGTAAGAGACGTCTGCTTTTAGAGGAACATCGAGAGTAACGGTTTGTTCCATTACTTCTGGTACAAGCTTCATCATGATGTCCATTTCATTTTCAGGTACTTCAAATATAAGTTCATCATGAACTTGTAAAAGCATACGGCTTTGTAAATTTTCTTGTTCAAGTTTCTCAGCCATATCAACCATCGCTTTCTTGATAATGTCCGCTGCCGTTCCTTGAATTGGGGTATTCATCGCCGTTCGTTCTGCAAAACTACGCTTATTAAAATTGCGACTTGTAATATCCGCTAAATAACGCCTACGTTGCAACAACGTAGAAACATAGCCTTTCTCCCTTGCTTCTTCAATCGTGTTATCCATATACTCTTTTACTTTTGGATAGCTCGCTAAATAACGATCGATGAATTGACCAGCTTCTTTTCTTGTAATACCAAGACTTTGCGATAAACCAAAATCACTAATCCCGTATACAATCCCAAAGTTGACCGCCTTGGCACTTCGACGCATATTGGCCGTTACTTCCTCTTCACTCACATGAAAAACATCCATCGCCGTTTTTGTATGAATATCCATGTCAGAACGAAAAGCTTCAATTAACTTTTCATCACCAGCAATGTGAGCTAACACACGTAGTTCAATTTGCGAATAATCGGCAGCTACAATTTTCCACCCTGACTCTGATGGGATAAATGCCTTTCGTATTTTCCGTCCTTCTTCTAAACGAATAGGAATATTTTGCAAATTAGGATCTGTAGAACTTAACCTTCCTGTTTGTGTTAATGCTTGATTATATCTCGTATGGATTTTATTCGTGTTTGCTTTTGTTACTTTTAATAAGCCTTCAATATAGGTTGAATTTAATTTGCCTAATTGTCTGTAATGCAAAATATGCTCAACAATTTCATGGTCTTCCGCCAACTTTTCTAACACATCTGCAGAAGTAGAATAACCGGTTTTTGTTTTCTTAATAGGAGGAAGCCCTAGTTTTTCAAACAATACTTCTCCTAATTGTTTAGGTGAATTAATATTAAAAGAACCCCCTGCAAGCTCATGAATTTTCTGCTCCAAGTCCTGAAGACGTACATGCAAGTCTTCTCCCATACGTTCCAGTTGCTCTTTATCTACTTTCACACCCGTTGTTTCCATTCTCCCTAAAATGATCGTTAGAGGCATTTCTAGTTCTCTGAATAACTCTTCCTGTTCATTTCCCTTTAGTTCTTCCTCAAGCATCGGACGTAGCTGATACATAGCGTCTGCTTTGCGAATAAGGTGCTCGGCAAGCGTTGCTTGTTCAGGAACTTTTTGTTTAGCCCCTTTTCCATAAACTACTTCATCTTCTTGAACTTGTCCTTTCCCTTTTCGTTTGGCTACATCGCTAATTTCATGAGAAGATAAAGAAGGATCTAACAAGTAAGACGCCATCTGTAAATCAAATGTTACACCATTTAACAGAACCCCTTGCCAGCCTAAGGCAACAACAGCACGCTTTGCATCAAACACTGTAATTTTAGTTGATTCATCTTTCAACCAATTCACAAATGCGGAAGAATCCAATGCCTGTTTCGTCTCTATAAAAAAACGTCCTTTCTCGTTGACGAAAGCGAATCCTTCGATATTTGCTTGATGGTAATTTTCACTTAACACTTCAACAATAAGAGATGCTTCTTGTGTCAAATGCTCTTCAGTCACAGTCTCTAAAACCTCATATGTAATATCTTCTAATTCTTCTTCTACCGCATCTTCAGAGTCAAATTTTGATATCAGTGAAGTAAATTCTAGTTCTTTCATTAATTTAGTAACATGCTTTTTATCATATTCACCGAAATTTAAATCGTCCAACTTCGTTTCAAACGGAACTTCTAAATAGATTGTCGCAAGCTCTTTACTCATTAATGCTTGATCACGGTTTTCTGCTAATTTTTCCTTCATCTTTTTTCCAGAGATTTGATCAATAGAATCAAGAACATTTTCTACTGTGCCAAATTCCTTTAAAAGCTTTAGCGCTGTTTTTTCCCCTACTCCCGGTACACCTGGGATATTATCCGAGCTATCTCCCATTAAACCTTTCATATCGATAATTTGTTTCGGAGTAATTCCGTATTTTTCATCAATTAATGCTTCATCATAAGCTTCTACATTTGTAATTCCTTTTTTCGTTAAGACAACAGTCACCTTATCTGAAACAAGCTGAAGCAAATCCTTGTCCCCAGAAAAAACTTTCACTTCATACCCTTCTCCTGAAGCATGTTTAGCGAGTGTACCAATAATATCATCTGCCTCGTAATTTTCTGCTTCATAGCGTGAAATATTAAATGCATCAAGCATCTCCCTAACAAGTGAAAATTGTTCAGATAATTCAGGAGGAGTTTTTTGACGTCCCCCTTTGTATTCGTCAAACGTTTTATGACGAAATGTCGTCTTACCCGCATCAAATGCTACTAACATATGTGTCGGATTTTCTTCCTCAATAATTTTCAATAACATCGTTGTAAAACCATACACAGCATTCGTATAAACACCCTTTTCATTATTTAACAAAGGGAGTGCAAAAAAAGCACGATAAGCAATACTATTTCCATCTATTAATACGAGCTTTTTCAAGTAAAAGGCCCCTCTCTTGAACCAATATTTTCTACAGTATATTGTAGCATATGAAAAAAGGGAGTACCAAAAGTCTGGGTTTGACTTTTGGTACTCCCTGAAGTAATGTGCATAGCCGCTGTTTTTATTTAAGCCTTCCTGAGCGATTTTCTCAGGAAGGCGCACAGCGCGCGGAGCCATTACTTCTTCTCTGATAAAGTCTGGGTTTGACTTTTGGTACTCCCTGAAGTGTTAGTCTGTATAGCCCATTAAAATTCGAGCATACGGAGAGTTAGACGGTAAAACAATGACCGTTTCCTCACCGATTGTTGTCTCATACGATTCTAACGTACGATACAATTGATAAAACTCAGTGTCACGACCGAATGATTCGTTATAGATACGGGCTGCTTCTGCTTCCCCTTCCCCGACAATCTCATTAGCATCGGCATTGGCTGTTGCAAGAATTTCCGTTACTTCGCGGTCTGTATTAGATTGGATTCGGTTCGCTTCCGCATCCCCTTGTGACAAGTATTCTTGAGCAGTCGCATGACGCTCAGAGATCATCCGACTATAAACCGCTTCTTCATTCTCCTCTGGTAAATCGGTACGCTTCATTCGAACATCAGTTAACACAATTCCATATTGATTTCGATCTAATGCTTCATTTACCCGGTCACGAACTAATTCATTGAAACTACCACGTGAAGATGTTTCATCTTCATTAATAATTTCATCAAACTCTAATTGTCCTAACTCTGCACGAATGGCAGAGAAGATCAACTCACCCATAATGGCTTCTGCACGTTCCTGTGTCACTGTATTGGAGATCATCAGTTGTGGATTTTCTATTCTCCATACAGCGTAATGGTCCGCTAGCACTCGTTTCTGATCTCTCGTATTAATTTCAGCTGGTGGAATATCATAAATTAATTGATATTTTGGTAGAGAAGAAACGCTTTGAATAAATGGGATTTTATAACTTAATCCAGGTTCAGCTTCTATCCTAACAACTTCACCAAATTGACGAACCACTTTAAATTCCCCTTGTTCTACAATAAAAAGATTACTAATGATCGTAGCTAAGATCACAATTAATAGAATGGCCATCGCTCCAAGCTTAGAGTACTTTCTCCACTCATCGCTTGGACGGCGTTCATTTAGATCTACAATGTTCTCATCACTCATTAGTTACTCCCTCCTTCAGCAGAACTCTGTCCACGTTCTAATGGTCTGATTGGTAAGTAACTTACCGTATCGTTGTTGCTATCCATTATATAAATCTCTGTATTTGGTAACACATTTTCAAGGGTTTCAAGCACAAGACGCTGCCTCGTTACTTCAGGATTGACTAGATACTCATTATAAAGTGCATCAAACCTTGCTACATCCCCACGCGCTCGTTCAATACGCTCTGCTCTTGTACCTTCTGCACGGGACATGATGGCATCCTTTTCCCCTTCAACTTCATTGATTTGTTGGTTGCGGTATCTTGTCGCTTCATTAATTTTTGTTAAACGTTGCTCACGTGCATCTGTTACTTCAATAAACGCACGACGTACTTCATCCGTTGGTAGCTCTACATCTTGAAGCTTAACATCTTGTATACTAATTCCTATTTGATAGATTTCAAGTAACTCAATTAAGTTCTCAAATACTTGTGCCTCAACTGCCGGTCTTTGATCTGTTAAGACATCATCTATAGTCGTACTACCTATGACCGTTCTTAATGCAGACGAGGTTGCATTATACAATACCTCACGTGCATCAACTGAGCTATATAGGTATTGTTCTGGGTCAGTAATTCTCCATTGGACTGCTAAGTCAGCAAAAAGGATGTTTTCATCACCAGTAATCATCTTTGCTTCACGAGTAAACTCAACGACTTCACCATCTTCTTCTTTATAACCAACTTGAAGGTTATACGTTCCCCTTGATAGAATTTCAACTCTTTGAATCGGCCATGGCAGCTTAAATTTCAAACCAGGTTCTGTAATTGTTTCATCTACCTTTCCAAATGTGATAAGTGCTGCTTGTTCAGACTCATCTACTATGTACCAGCCAGTTGCTAGAAAGAGGGCCAGTATCGCAACGCCTATTAAAGAGCCAAACCCAACCAATAATTGCTTAACTGTCATCGTATCATCCCTTCCCTGATGTTCTACTACTTTATACGATTCTTTAAATGAATCGGTTTCATAAACTTTTAAAGAATCCCATTCTTTTTTATTATAGTACATAATGTAAGACGAATGGGCCTTTTCACCGAAAACGTCTCACCAAAATTTAGGTAAAAGAAGCATAAAAAAAAGACGTGAGCATAAGGGGGACGCTCACGTCTACAAAGGGAAGTACTATTATGCAAGTAGGGTTTCTACTTACTAGCAGTGATGAAATCCGTTCTCTGCTAGTATAATCGAACAAGATTAAGAACGTTTTAACCGTTTGTAAATGTTTTGTAAATGTAGAAGTATATTAGGTAGCTTTTCCTTTTGGCCGCCTTTATTCTTCTCGATATCGTTTCAATTTAATTGTAAACGTCGTTCCTTCCCCTAATTTACTTGTTACAGCCATCTTTCCGTGATGAGCTTCAACTAGATGTTTAACAATGGCCAGTCCTAAGCCTGTCCCTCCAGAATTTCGACTCCTCGCTCGATCAACACGATAGAACCTCTCAAAAATTCTAGGCAACTCATTTTCACCGATTCCTACACCCGTATCAGAGATCTCTAAAATTACTGTGTCCTGCTCCCCTTTTAAAGACACATGAACAGAGCCTCCTTGCGGGGTATACATGATTCCATTATTAATTAAATTAATGGCAATTTGTTTAATACGTTCAGTGTCACCTTCAAGTGTCACATCCCCTTCTGTGTTCACTTGTAAATCTATTTGCTTAGCCTTTGCTTTATCTTTTAATAAATCAAATACTTCTCCAACAACTACCTGTAGATTAGTTCTTTGCCAATTGAGCTGAAAATAAGCTTGCTCAATCCTAGAGAGATCCAACAAATCTTGAATTAAGTTCTGAAGCCGCTCACTTTCTTTGGCTATAATCGTCAAAAACTTCTCACGCAATGATTCTGTGTTCATGGCACCATCAAGTAGAGTCTCTGTAAACCCTTTAATTGATGTAACAGGTGTTTTAAGCTCGTGAGAAACATTTGCCACAAAATCGGTACGAACTTGTTCAAGCTTCTTTAACTCCGTCATATCATGAAGTACAAGGACGATTCCTTTCAACTTATCTCGATTGCTCATAACTGGTGCTCCATACACATCGAAATGCCGCACCTCTAGCTGAACAGGAAACGAAATGTGTGCTCTTTGTTTTTTTTCGGTTAAAAAGATAGTTTGAACAATTTTAATTACTTCTTTATGTTTAATAACATCATGATACAGTTCGTGTTTCCACAAATCTGTATTTTCTTGAAAGATGTCTCGACACGTTCGATTAATAAGAGAAATATCCCCTTTTGTATTTATTAAAATGAGTCCGCTTCCCATATTATCAATAAGAGTTTCCATTCGTTCTTTTTGAGCTTCATGTCGTTTGGTTAGTTGTTCCAAATTAAAAGCAAGGATATTAATGGATCTTGTTAATTGTCCAATCTCATCTCGCTTTCCTTCAGACGTTCTAGCTTTATAGTTTCCTTCGGCTAGTTCATTTGCGACAACCGTAGCGCTCTCTATAGGTCGGGTCATTTCATTCGTCACTCTATACGTAATGGAGACAATGATAACAAAGGCAACGGTAAAACTAATCCCTAATATCCACCAAATCATTTCCGACATTTCCGCTAATGTATCGGTAGAAAGGCCAAGTCTCAAATAGCCGATTTTACTTGCGTTCTCATCCAAGATTGGAACAGCGTAATAAAGCAGTTCATCATGAACGGTTTCACTGTAACGAATATAGGAAGCGTGTTTCCCCATTTCTACCGCTTCAATTTCTGGCCTATCAAGGTGATTATCCATCGTGACAGGATTTTCTGCTGATTCGCCAATAACCGTTCCATCTAGATCAATAATGGTTACTCTAGAGTCAAGCAAGGTTGAGATTTCTAGAGCCTTTTTCTGTGCATTTTCTAAATCAAGTCTCTCAGTAGCTAACATATAGGCAGCTAAATTGGCTTCTTTCTCCACTCGTTCCGTAACATAGTTAATATAAAAATCCTGATACAGTTGACCGATAACAATACCTACTCCTGTCAAAACAAGTAGTGTAATCGACAGGACGGCAACCATAATCTTAATTCTTAGCTTATACATTAAGTGAAGGATCCTCTAATTTATATCCAAGCCCACGAATTGTTTTTATATAAGTTGGCTTTTTCGTGTTCTCTTCTATTTTTTCACGAAGATGACTAATATGAACATCGACAATCCTTGTGTCTCCAACAAATTCATAATTCCAAACCGCATTTAGTAGTTGATCTCTCGTTAATACTCGCCCTTTATTAGTAGCTAAGTACAACAATAACTCAAATTCTTTTGGTGTTAGTTCAAGGGCTGTTTGCTTGAAAAGAACTTCATAATTATCAGGATGAATTTCAACCTCTCCAAATCTAATGACGTTTTCCTTTTGAGCGGCAAGTTCCGTACTTGTTTCTAAAGTGGGTGGTTGTACTCTTCTTAAGATTGCTCGAACCCTTGCAACAACTTCTCGCGGACTAAATGGTTTAGTCATATAGTCGTCAGCTCCAAGCTCAAGACCTAGAACCTTATCAAACTCATCGTCTTTTGCCGTTAACATGAGAATGGGTGTTGTTACTTTATTTTGTCTTAAATGCTTGCAAACATCTAAACCATCCATTTCCGGTAGCATTAAATCTAAGATGAGCAAATCATACGATTTTTCTGTAGCTAATTCTAAAGCCGTTGCTCCATCCATTGCTGTTGTCACTTCAAAGCCTGATTGCTCTAAATTAAACTGCAGTAACGTAACAATTGATTCTTCATCATCAACAATTAACAAACGCTGTGACATTATTATCCTCCCAAAAATCGCTTCAAAGAAACGGGTAAATGTAACGGTTCATCCTGCTTTTTGCCCTTATAGGGCTCTTTTTCTCTTTATAAAATTAGTATATCAAACTATATGTAAATTGCTAACAAAAAAAGAGAAAGCCTCTCACGATTGTCGCGAGAAGCTTTCTTAACTATTATTATTCTTTAGGTAAGGCAGACATCACGTTACGAACAGATTCGACAGACTTAGCTAGAGCGGTCTTTTCTTCATCTGTTAAATCTAATTCAATAATTTTCTCAATTCCATCTCCGCCTAGGATAGTCGGAACACCTACATAAAGATCTTGGTATCCATACTCCCCTTCAAGATAAGCAATGGTTGGAATAACACGTTTCTTGTCTTTAATAATTGCTTCAACCATTTGGGTAAGCGAGGCTGCTGGTGCATAATAGGCACTTCCGTTACCTAGTAATCCAACAATCTCACCGCCACCTTTACGAGTACGCTCTACGATAGCATCTAAGCGATCTTGAGGGATTAACTTCTCTAGCGGAACGCCTCCTGCAGCTGAATACCGAATAAGTGGTACCATGTCATCTCCGTGTCCACCAAGAACAAATCCAGTAATATCTTCAACAGAAAGGTTCAGTTCTTGAGCGACGAACGTACGGAAACGCGCTGTATCAAGAACTCCAGACTGACCAATGACACGATTTTTAGGGAATCCAGATTCTTTGTAAACGGCATATGTCATAGCATCAGCTGGATTGGTTAAGACGATAATATAACAGTTTGGAGAATATTTCACTACCTCTCTAGTAACGACTTTCATAATCCCTGCATTCGTATTCACTAAGTCATCACGGCTCATTCCAGGCTTACGTGCGATACCTGCAGTAATGACCACTACATCAGAATCTTTTGTATCTTCATAGTTAGATGTGCCAATAATATTGGAATCGATTCCTGCTACAGGAGTTGATTCCAGCATATCTAGCGCTTTTCCTTTTGTAGGACCTTCCATTTGTGGTATATCTAAAAGAACAACATCTCCCAATTCCTTTTGAGCAACCATAAGAGCTGTTGTGGCACCAGTGAACCCACCGCCGATAACGGAAATCTTTCTACGCTTAATTGCCATCGTACACTCACATCCCGTTTAGTAATTTACTTGATTGACGAAAGTTGAAAGTTTTACAACACTTCTAATTATATCCAAAAGAGCGTTGAGTTATAGGAATAAATCAGTTGAAACTATACAAAAAGGGAAAAGTTTCCTTTTCCCTTTTGTTTGAACTGTGCAAACATTTGCAATGGCTCCACTCACCGTGCGCCTTTGAGAAGATCACTCAAAAGGCTTAAAACCTTTACGGTGGCTGCGCTCATTGCTTCGATTTATACCCAAAAGGGAAAACCGCCCTTTTGGGTATAAATCTCTTATAGGTTTTTGATTAATTCTTCAGCAAATCCTGAGCATGATACTTCTGTTGCTCCGTCCATTAGACGAGCGAAGTCATATGTTACAACTTTGCTAGCAATCGTTTTATCCATTGAAGCCATGATAAGGTCCGCAGCTTCAAACCAACCTAAGTGGCGAAGTAATAGCTCACCAGAAAGAAGTACAGATGATGGATTAACTTTATCAAGACCCGCATATTTAGGTGCTGTACCATGAGTAGCTTCGAAAATAGCATGTCCTGAATCATAGTTAATGTTTGCTCCTGGAGCGATACCAATTCCACCAACTTGTGCAGCTAAAGCATCAGAAATATAGTCACCATTTAAGTTCATTGTTGCAACAACATCGAACTCTTTTGGACGAGTTAAAATTTGTTGTAAGAAGATATCTGCAATCGAATCTTTTACAATGATTTTACCAGCAGCTTCTGCTTCTTCTTGTGCTTTGTTCGCTGCATCTTTGCCTTCTGTCTCAACGATTTTATCGTATTGAGCCCATGTAAATACTTTATCACCGAATTCACGCTCAGCTACTTCATAACCCCAGTTTTTGAACGCTCCTTCTGTAAACTTCATGATGTTTCCTTTGTGAACAAGCGTTACACTCTTACGGCCTTCATCAAGAGCATATTGAATTGCCGCACGAACTAGTCGGTCTGTTCCTTCCTGAGAAACTGGCTTAATACCAATACCAGATGTTTCAGGGAAACGAATTTTAGTAGCGCCCATTTCATTTTGTAAGAACTCAATTAACTTTTTAACTTCATCAGAACCTTCTTTGTACTCAATACCTGCATAGATATCTTCTGAGTTTTCACGGAAGATTACCATATCCGTATCTTCTGGACGTTTAACTGGTGAAGGTACACCTTGGAAATAACGAACTGGACGAAGACACACATAAAGATCAAGCTCTTGACGTAGTGCTACATTTAAAGAACGAATTCCGCCACCAATTGGTGTAGTTAAAGGTCCTTTAATTGCGATCATATATTCACGAACAGCATCTAAAGTTGCTTCAGGAAGCCACTCACCAGTTTGATTGTACGCTTTTTCTCCAGCTAAAATTTCTTTCCACTCAATTTTCTTTTCACCGTTATATGCTTTTTCAACTGCCGCATCTAACACACGAGAAGCAGCTGCCCAAATATCTGGTCCAATTCCGTCACCTTCAATATAAGGAACGATTGGGTTGTTTGGCACATCTAGAACACCGTTGTTTACTTTGATTACTTGACCGTTTGACATAGTACATAACCTCCTAATGAATTAAAAAAGAATAAATTCTAGTTCTCTATTATGTTGCTATTCTTTTAAAGAATTGTCAATCTATGTACAGGGAGGAACATCCTCCCAGATACGCATTAACGCTGTTCTATCGGAATATAACTTTGTTTATTTGGTCCAATATATTCAGCTCGCGGACGAATCAGTCTGTTATTGCTATACTGCTCTAAAATATGAGCTAACCAGCCTGAAGCTCGGCTTACTGCAAAAATTGGAGTGAATAAATCATGCTTAATACCTAAGCTGTGATAAACACTAGCAGAATAGAAATCTACGTTTGGAAGTAACCCTTTTTCGCCTGTTACCATATCGTTGATTTGCTTAGACATTTCATACCATTTTGTCTCACCCGTGATTTCAGTCAAACGTTTAGACATTTCACGTAGGTGTTTGGCACGTGGATCTCCATCTTTATAAACGCGATGACCAAATCCCATAATTTTCTCTTTGTTATCGAGAGCCTTACGGATATATGGTTCTACGTTATCAACACTTTCAATTTCCAATAACATCTTCATTACTGCTTCATTCGCGCCACCATGTAATGGACCTTTTAAAGCCCCGATTGCTGCCGTAATACCAGAGTAAACATCAGAAAGTGTTGCTACACAGACACGTGCAGTGAACGTTGAAGCATTTAACTCATGATCAGCATGTAGCACTAGTGCTTTATTAAATGCATTAATCGCAATCTCATCTGGTTCGTTACCAGTTAGCATGTATAGAAAGTTTGCAGCAAATCCTAAATCTTTACGTGGAGCTACAGGCTCAAGTCCCTCGCGCAATCTTGAAAACGCTGTCACTATTGTTGGGATTTGCGCTTGTATTTTAATAGCCTTCAGACGATTAGCATCCTCATCCATTACATCTGCATCTTCATCAAATAATGCCAGACTTGAAATAGCTGTACGAAGGGCAGCCATAGGGTGTACCTTATCAATTGGATAAGCCTTCATTTGGTCAATTATCTCTTTTGGTATTTCAGCATGGCTAGCAAGTTCCAAAGTGAATTGACTAAGCTCATCCGCTTTCGGTAATGACCCATTCCAAAGGAGGTAAATTACCTCTTCAAAACTCGCATTATCTGCTAAATCATCAATATCATATCCTTGGTAAGTAAGGACACTTTCAATGATGGAACTAACACTTGATTGCGTTGCTACAATACCTTCTAGACCACGAGTTGTACTCACGTTAACCTCTCCTTTTCTCTAATATCATTTCGGTCCTCAAACTAGTAAGTGCTTACACTCCATTAGGAGAATAAAAGCTACGCTATGTAAGAAGGATGTTCACAAGTTCCATTATAACGATTTCTTACGCTTTTGTGAACGTTTTCTTGCAAAGTTATTAATAAATTGCAAAAGTTTCATTCGTTAAACTATTTAGATATTTAAATTTAGGTGGCACTCATCCACCTAGATGAGTGAAGTATTCAACGATTTTCATGGCGAAATAAGCAATACCTGCCCCTATAAGAGGCCCTACAGCTACACCATTAAATAACGCAACTGCTAAAATCGTTCCAAATACTAAAGCCGTTGTTATATGTGGATCTGATTGCAATAAATCAATTCCATTAGCTGCAATAAGAGCAACAAGAATACCAGCTCCAAGCGCGATCCAAGCATAATACGATCTAACTGCTTCTCCCAATTGTTTAAAACCAATCTCACCAGTAACAATGGGTGTTAACACAGCAATTGTAATAATGGTTACACCAATGTTAATTCCTTTTTGTTGAAAGAGAGGGAAAAGTTTATCTCCCAATCCTACCCATTTAATTACTAATAGAAATAAAACAGCAACAATGAGCGATTGATTTTTTGCGACAACCGCCACAAGTAATAAAATCAACATAAAAATGGATGCTTGTGAAAACAAGTTTCTACCCTTCTTCCTCACTTGCAAACAACATGCAAATGCAAATCATAGCTACGTTTTATGATACCATATATTCCCTAAATGATCTAATATCAGCTATTTTCTTGTCATAATAACAAAATTTCCGTTTTTAATCATATGATGAAACAGTTTTAATAGAAACGCTTTTGCAATTGTCCGAGTAGCTGGAATTAACAAAAAGAACCCTATTGCATCTGTAATAAATCCAGGTGTTAATAAAACTACCCCACCAACTAAAATACAAATTCCATCGAGAAGAACACCGCTAGGCAATTGTCCTTGTTGTGTTTGTAATTGAGCTAGACGTAATGCTTGAAGTCCTTCTTTTTTCGCCAACCACGCTCCTAGTACACCTGTCGCTATAATTAAGAGAATTGTTGGCCAAACACCTAATACATTTCCTGATAATATTAATACAGCTATTTCAAGGGCTGGAACAATGATAATTAAAAGCAATAATAATCGAAACATTCGTTGCTCCTCTCTTTCATTTATCTAATTAGATCCTTTTTGATACAGCAAGAGGAGAAGGGAACTCCCTTCTCCTCGTTATTTATTATAGTACACTTGTATGACCTCTGTAAATGTCACCTCTAGCACTATCAACCGTAATCTCTTCTCCATCCTTGAATAAATCCAAGGCACCTTGAACTCCTACAATAACCGGAGTACTTAGGTTTAATCCAACAACAGCTGCATGAGAAGTTAATCCACCTTCTTCAGTAATAACAGCAGCAGCCTTTTCAAAAGCTGGAATCATATCTTTATCAGTACTATAAGTGACTAAAATAGATCCCTCCGTTGTCTTGGCATTTGCTTCATCAGCCGATCTAGCAATAACAACACGTCCAGCAGCTGAACGACGACCAATTCCTTGGCCTTTCGCAATAACTTCACCAATTACATGAACTTTCATAATATTAGTCGTTCCTGATTCACCTACTGGTACCCCAGCTGTAATAACAACTAAATCACCTTGTTTAATCGATCCTGATTCTAAAGCTGTTCCGATCGTTGATTCAAACATTTCATCCGTAGAAGAAGCTTCATTCCCCAAAATTGGTGTAACACCCCACACAAGATTCAGTTTACGAATCACTCTTGGATTGCTTGCCACTGCTACAATTGGTGATTTAGGACGATATTTTGAAACAATGCGTGCTGTATGTCCACTTTCTGTTGCAGATAAAATAACAGATGCTGACAAATTGAAAGCGGTGTGTGCAACAGATTGACCAATAGCACTAGTGATTGTCGTCGTTTCTTCTTTTGTTTTCTTACGAAGCATCGAAGCATAATTTAACGCTTGTTCTGTACGAGTCGCGATATTGTGCATCGTTTGAACAGACTCTACAGGATAATCACCAGCTGCAGTTTCACCAGATAGCATAATAGCATCCGTACCATCAAAAATAGCATTAGCTACATCACTTGCTTCTGCACGAGTTGGTCTCGGGTTACGTTGCATAGAATCAAGCATTTGAGTTGCTGTAATAACCGGTTTTGCCACAGCATTACACTTTTTAATAAGTACTTTTTGTACAAGAGGTACTTCTTCAGCAGGAATTTCAACACCAAGGTCACCACGAGCTACCATCAGACCATCAGATACTTCTAAGATTTCATCAATATTGTCGACGCCTTCTTGGTTTTCAATCTTAGGGATAATATGAATTTCGTTTCCACCATTAGTATCAAGTAATTCACGAATTTCAAGTACATCAGTTGCTCTACGCACAAAAGAAGCTGCAATGAAATCTACGCCTTGCTCAATACCAAATTTAATATCAGCGGCATCTTTTTCCGTGATTCCTGGAAGATTAACACTTACATTCGGAACGTTTACTCCCTTTTTATTTTTCAATGTTCCACTGTTTAACACTTTTGTAACAAGTTGCTCTTCTCCAACTTCTGTAACTTCTAGACCAATCAACCCATCATCAAGTAGAATCTTTGATCCTGGGTGTACATCATTAACTAAGCCAGGATATGTAACAGAAATCTTCTTATTGTTTCCTACAACTTCTGTCATAGAAATAATTAATTCATCGCCAGCCGTTAACTCCGCTACTCCACCTTCAAGTGTTTGCGTACGAATTTCTGGACCTTTCGTATCAAGTAAGATCGCAACTGTTTTTCCAGTTTTCTCAGCAGCCGCACGAATGTTACGAATTCTTGCTCCGTGTTCTTCAAAATCACCATGTGAAAAATTCAAACGTGCAACGTTCATCCCTGCCTCGATAAGGGATTCTAACTTTTCAATTGATTCACTTGCTGGTCCAATCGTACAAACAATTTTCGTTTTGCGCATAATATCCTCCTATATGCTTTTTTTAATACATCTTTTTATTTACTACATTAGATCAAAGAATCATTTCCAAAATGTAAATCTACATAAAGCGGTTTCGCTTATTATTTCTTAGCTGTTTTCACGAATCAGCTAAGATCAGAACCTTAAATAGATAGTTGCTGTGAAAGCTTGTACATATCCATATCAATTGTATGTTTACGAGCTAACGCCTCATCAATATCATGATAAACAAGCTCGTTTTTCTCTATACCTACTGTCACTCCTGCTTTTCCTTCTAAAAGGAGATCCACCGCTTTTGCTCCTAAACGACTTGCTAAAACGCGATCAAATCCCGTCGGAGATCCTCCACGCTGAATATGACCTAATACGGTAACTCTCGTTTCAAGATTCATCTCTTCATTAATTCTCTTACCAAAATCAAAACCAGAGCCAACACCCTCAGCTACAATAATGATACTGTGTTTTTTGCCACGCTCTTGTCCACGTTTTAATCGAGCAATGATGTCAGACATTTCATAATCTGCTTCTGGTACGACAATGGTTTCGGCACCGTCAGCTAATCCTGACCAAAGTGCAAGATCACCTGCATGACGTCCCATTACTTCGATCACATATGTACGTTCATGTGAAGTGGCTGTATCACGAATTTTATCAATAGCATCTATGACTGTATTTAAAGCCGTATCAAAACCAATAGTAAAGTCAGTCCCAGGAATATCGTTATCGATTGTTCCAGGAACGCCAATAGTCGGGAAGCCATGCTCCGTTAATTTTTGAGCACCTCGATACGATCCATCTCCACCAATAACAACAAGTCCTTCAATACCAAATTTCTTTAATTGCTCAATCCCTTTTTTCTGGCCTTCAAGTGTTTTAAATTCTTCACAACGCGCCGTATAAAGCATCGTTCCCCCGCGGTGGATGATATCACCTACTGACCCTATTTCCATTTTCTTAATATCACCATTAATTAACCCTGCATACCCGTATGAAATTCCGTAAACCTCTAAACCATGAAAAATAGCTTTACGAACGACAGCACGAATGGCAGCATTCATTCCAGGTGAATCCCCACCACTAGTTAATACTCCTATTCTTTTCATTTCCATTCCTCCTCAAACTAAAACGTAAAAAATATGTTGAAAAGTTCAATGCTACTAATAGCATGTGTACTTTCACTCTCAATATATGTAATGATTTCTTCTCCATTTTTTAAAATACCACTTTAGTGAAGTGAACACAATACAGATCCTTCCATTAGAAAAAGTGCTTTCTAAAAAGTAGAAAGCACTTATCCTTTATTTAAAGGAATGGCATCGTTTACATACGTAAATTGTCCAATATTTTTATATTTTTGATAGCGCTGCTCAATAAGCTCTTCTTCCGTTAGTTTTGAAAGTTGAGTTAACGATTCATGAAGGATTTCATCAATTGATTCGCTTTGTTGAACAAGATCACGATGAGCGCCACCCTTAACTTCACGAATAATACCATCGATGACCCCTAATTCCTTCAAATCTGGCGCTGTAATTTTCATTGATTCGGCTGCTTTTTGGGCCAGAGAAGCATCTTTCCATAATAAAGCTGCTGCTCCTTCAGGTGAGATGACGGAATATGTTGAATTCTCTAACATATGAAGATGGTTACCAACGCCAAGTGCAAGAGCACCTCCGCTTCCCCCTTCACCAATAACGATACAAACAACAGGGACTGTTAAACCAGCCATTTCTAGTAGATTTCTAGCAATAGCTTCACTTTGTCCTCTTTCTTCTGCTGCTTTCCCTGGGTATGCCCCTTTTGTGTCAATAAAGCAAACAATAGGTCGTTTAAATTTCTCAGCCTGTTTCATTAAACGTAAAGCTTTACGGTACCCTTCAGGATGCGGCATGCCGAAGTTACGACGAATGTTTTCTTTCGTATCTTTTCCGCGTTGGTGTCCTATAACAGTGATAGGGCTCCCCTTATATTTAGCAATTCCACCAACAATAGCAGCATCGTCACCATAAAGACGGTCTCCATGCATCTCGATAAAATCTGTAAATAATTGTTCGATATAATCTAAAGTCGTTGGACGTTCATTATGTCTAGCAATTTGAACCCGTTCCCACGGCTGTAGATTGCCATAAATATCACGTTCAAGTTGTTGCAAACGTTTCTCTAATTTAGTGATCTCATCTGTTAAATCAATCTCTTTCTCTTCGGTAAATGTTCGAAGTTCAGAAATTTTATTTTTTAATTCTATAATAGGCTTTTCAAAACCTAGTTCACTTGCCATGCTTTTGCACCTCCTTTATGAAGCATGAATATCTAAAATCGTGGTTAATAGTTCTTTCATCTCAAGACGGGATACAACCCGGTCTAATTGACCATGCTTTAAAAGGAACTCTGCTGTTTGAAAATCATCCGGTAACTCTTGTCTGATTGTTTGTTCAATAATCCGGCGTCCTGCAAAGCCAATTAATGCTTTTGGTTCAGCAAAATTATAATCTCCTAATGAGGCAAAACTTGCTGAGACTCCACCCGTTGTTGGGTGTGTCATAACAGAAATAAATAAGCCCCCCTGTCGGCTTAATTTTTCTAGTGCCGCACTTGTCTTTGCCATTTGCATTAAGCTTAGTACACCTTCTTGCATCCTCGCCCCACCTGAGGCAGAAAACAAAATAAACGGTACACCCATCTCAATTGACTGTTCTACCGCTCTCATAATTTTTTCACCAACGACCGAGCCCATGCTTCCCATTCTAAACCTTGGATCCATAACGGCTACTACTGCTCCATATCCATTAATCGTGCCTTTTCCAGTCACAATTGCCTCATTTAGCTCCGTCTTCTTACGGTCTGCTTCAAGCTTTTCTTCATAAGTAGGGAAATTCAGCGGATTCTCACCAATCATATTTTTATCAAATTCAACAAAGCTTCCTTCATCAAACAAACTGTCAAAGCGCTCGTAAGCCGTCATTCGGAAATGATGTCCACAAGAATCACAAACATGCAAATTATTCTTTAACTCTTTTGTGTACATAATGGTTCTACAAGACGGACACTTTGTCATTAATCCTTCTGGTACTTCTTGTTTGGCCCGTTCAGAAGGAATTGTGGCATATCTCTTTTTTTTCTTCAGAAAATCCTTAAGCATTTTTCCACCTCACTCGCTAAAAGCTTGTTAATTAACCATATGGTTGTCTTTCCATAAATAGTACAAGCTAAAAACGACTATTTTCTAAATGTTTCCTCATAGCCTCGGTTGCCGCTTTTTGATCACGATTTTTCAATGCTTCATAAATTTCCACATGCTCTCCAAGAGAGACTAGCATCCTTCCTTCTCTTTGTAAGGAACGTTCAATCGCTACTTTATTATATTCAACCAACGAAACCCATAAATTTAGAAGAAGGCGATTGTGACTTGCTTCTACAATCGTTTTATGAAAGAGGTAATCTTCTTCTACAGGTAAATCTCCATGAGACCATTCTTCTTTTGCTAGATCGATCAATTTTTTTATTTGATCAACCGAATCATCGGTGATTCGATCACAAGCCAGCTTAAGAGCCTCAAGCTCTACAATTCTCCTTGTTTCCGTTAAATCCTTCCTTGCATTATCATCTTTAAGGAGAAAAGATAATAAAATTTCGACAAGGCGGTAACTTCCAAAGGGTTTTATATAGGTTCCTTCCCCGCGTCTTGTTTCAATTAGATCTAAAAGTTCTAGAGCTCTTAATGCCTCTCGAACAGAGGAGCGACCGACATCTAGACGGTCGCTCAATTCTCTTTCAGATGGGAGTTTGTCACCACTTGTTAACTGGTCTTCATTAATAATATTGTTAATTTGTTTAATGACTTCTATATAGACTTTTGGTTGTTCCGATGACATTTGTCACCTCACCTCAGTTATAAACAGATTTCTTACTCTTCATCCCCAATAAGTGCCAATTTCCTTGTTTTTTCTGCTATTTTTTCTGGATCTACTTTCTTGCGTGCTACTCCTGTTTCCATTGCTGTTTTTGCAACAGCAGCTGCAACTGCTGGGGCAACACGTGGATCAAATGGTGCTGGAATGACATAATCAGGGGATAGATCTGTTTCCGATACTAAGTCAGCAATGGCATAAACAGCTGCTACTTTCATCTCTTCGTTTATATGAGTAGCTCTTACATCAAGCGCTCCACGGAAAATACCAGGGAAAGCCAACACGTTGTTTACTTGGTTTGGAAAATCTGAACGACCTGTCCCAATAACACTCGCCCCTGCTTTTTTAGCCTCTTCTGGCATAATTTCTGGAACCGGATTGGCCATGGCAAAAATAATAGGATCAGCATTCATGCTTTCAACCATTTCTTTTGTTAATGCCCCAGCAACAGAAACACCAATGAATACATCCGTTCCTTTAATTACGTCCGCTAAACTACCTTCTAATCTGTCACGATTCGTAAATTTAGCAACTTCAGCTTTCATATCATTCATTCCATATGTTCGCCCTTCAAAAATTGCTCCCTTTGAGTCACATAAAATAACGTCTCGGACGCCCATACGCTGCATAAGTTTAATAATCGCAATTCCAGCTGAACCTGCACCATTAGCTACCACTTTAATTTCTGAAAGTTTTTTTCCAGAGATTTTTAAAGCATTAATTAAACCAGCTAACGTAACAATAGCTGTACCGTGTTGATCATCATGGAACACTGGTATATTCGTTTCTTTCTTTAGTCGCTCTTCAATTTCGAAACACTCTGGTGCTGCGATATCTTCCAAATTCACTCCACCAAATGTCGGCTCCATTAATTTTACTGTCTCGATAATTTTCTCAACATCATTAGAACGTAGGCAAATTGGGAAAGCATCCACACCTGCAAATGATTTAAATAAAACAGCTTTCCCTTCCATAACAGGTAACGATGCTTCCGGACCGATATTCCCTAGTCCGAGTACAGCCGTTCCATTGCTGACAACGGCTACCATATTGCCTTTCATTGTATATTCATAGACATTTTCCACGTCTTCAAAAATTTCTTTACAAGGTTCTGCTACACCTGGAGAATACGCCAAACTCAAATCCTTTGCATTTCGAACAGCTACCTTTGTTTTTGATTCAAGTTTTCCTTGGTTTACACGATGCATATGTAAGGCTTCTTCTCTTGTGGTTGCCACAACGACACTCTCCTTTTTCTACCTCAGTTTTATATTTTACTGGTCTGACCACTTAAAAACAATTTTAATTATATAAAAAAATCTACCATTAGCCAACCCTAATAACTTAAATAGTACTTATTCTTTTAAGATTACGTTTTGAGGCCCCAATAGACTTTTTACTATCTCTATAAAAGATTGATCTGCTTCGACTTTATACTCATCACTTAAATGCTTCGTCTGTTTTGACTGTTCATAATAAAGGATAACAGGAGTTGTCCCATCCTGCGCTAGCAAAAGAGCCCTTACCCTCTCTAATACATCGGATTTCTGATGGTTCTCACTGATTCGTAAATAAAGAGTGCCGTACGAATTCTCTAATGAACTCAGCGATTTGACATTCGACACAATCCATTGAGATCGACCTTGGGTTTCGTCAAATTTAGCTTCAATGAAAACCAACTCTCCTTCTTTCATAACGTGCTTTGTACTTTCCCATATACGCGGAAAAATAACTAGTTCCCCGGACGCTGATTCATCCGTTACTAGTGCAAAAGCCATAGATTCCCCTTTCTTCGTTTTTATCCTTTTCACTTGTGTAAGAAGACCTGCGATTTTAATCGTACCTTTTCGTTTGGTTCCTTCTTGTAACATCACTCTCCCTTTAGCTTCTAATCTTTCTCTATATTGCTCAATAGGATGCCCTGACAAATAAAAGCCTAAAGCTTCTTTTTCATAATCCAATTTCTCTTGAATAAGCAGTGGCTCCATTTCATTGTATTCTGGAGCTTGAATATCAAGTGTAAAGAGACCTTCTGTTTCATGTTGAAACGAATTAACTTCAGCGGAAAAGCGGATTGCATCTTCTACTGAGTATAATAATGTTGCTCTATCAGTATGAAAATCATCCATTGCTCCTGCCTTTATTAATTGTTCGATCGCTTTCTTATTCACTATTTTTTCATTCATTTGAACAGCAAAATGGAAAAGATCCTTAAACGGTTCAGCATTTCTAGCTTGAACAATCCATTTTGCTGCCTGTATTCCAACATGACTAATCGGCAGTAAACCAAACCTAATCCCTTCATCTTCTATCGAGAATAACACTCTACTTTTATTCACAGATGGTGTCAACACTTGATAACCTGCGTCTTTGCATTCATGAATGTGTTGAGCTAACTTTTCTGTGTTATTCCAGACGCTCGATAATAGCGAAGTATAAAAGGCAATCGGGTAGTTCGCTTTAAGGTAAGCTAAGAAATAGCTGATCAAACTATAAGCGACTGCGTGACTTCGATTGAAACCATAATTAGCAAATCGCTCAATCATTTCATATACATCTAAAGCAACTTGCTCTGTATACCCATTACGTGTAGCCCCTTTTACAAAAGCTTCTCGTTGCTGATCCAGCTCTTCTTTTTTCTTCTTTCCAATGGCTCTTCTAAGAAGGTCTGCTTGAGCGAGAGAGAAACCTGCCATTTTAGCAGCAACTTCCATTATTTGCTCTTGATAAATTAGAACCCCATATGTTTTTTTTAAGATCGGTTGTAAGTCTTGGTGAACATACGTAACTTCTTTCCTCCCATGCTTTCCATCGATATAAGAAGGGATGTATTCCATTGGACCAGGACGGTAAAGGGCATTAACAGCGACAATATCTTCAAATTCAGATGGCTGTAATTGTTTCAAAACTTTTCTCATACCATCCGATTCTAGTTGGAAGATCCCCGTTGTTTCACCACTTCCTAGTAACTGATAGGCTTTTTCATTATTTAAAGGTATTTTCGAAAAATCAATTTCAACACCATAATGAATGTCTATTAATTGGGCAATATTTTCTAAAAGAGTTAAATTGCGTAGCCCTAAAAAATCAAATTTTAAGAGTCCTACTTTTTCTACTACCTCCATCGTCCCCTGTGTTAACGAAATGGAAGCTTGTCCAGCTTGAAGTGCAATCATATTGGTAAGCGGCTCTGCACTAATGACAATACCTGCAGCATGTGTGGAGGCATGGCGTGGCAACCCTTCTAATTTGGTCGCAATCTTCCATAAATTTACTAACTCTTCAGAGTCATGAACCAATGTTTGTAATTGACTATTTTTCTGCAAAGCCTGTGTTAAAGTCATACCAGGTGCGCTTGGAATTTCTTTTGCTAATTGACTTATTACGTAACTATCAATTCCTAATACTTTCCCAACATCGCGAATGACCGCCCTAGCAGCTAACGTTCCGAATGTAATAATTTGAGCTACATGTTCTGGTCCATATTTACGTTGAACATATTCAATAACCTCATCACGACGATGATCTGGAAAGTCGATATCGATATCCGGCATAGAAATTCGCTCATGATTTAGAAACCGCTCAAATATCAAGTCATAATATAATGGATCGACATCGGTAATTTGTAAAACATAGGCCACTAGAGATCCTGCTGCCGACCCCCGACCAGGCCCTGTTAGAATCTTCTGCTCTCTCGCATACTTCATAAAATCCCAAACAATTAAGAAGTAATCATTAAAGCCCATTTGATTAATAACTGCTAATTCTTTCTCTAGTCTCTTCCTCACATCTTCACGAATTTCTCCATAGCGATGTTTAGCACCTTCTTCACACAAACGTTTTAACAAATCACTGACATTTCCTCGTTCAACCGGGTAGCTAGGTAATTTCAATTGCCCTAGCTCAAGCTGAACGGAGCAAAGTGTTTTAAATCGTGCTGTTTCCTCTAACGCTACGGGATCTTCTGAAAAACGCTCCAACATTTCATCAGGTGCCTGTAAATAAAAAGTACGTTCCTCCTGCCCAAGCGGATAGTCTTCTGCCTTCACTCCTTCTCGGATGGCACGAACGACTTGATAGGAAATAGCATCCTGTTTTTCTATAAAGCGAGTAGGATGAGAAGCTAATCGTTTAATTCCACTTCTTTCAGAGAACAGTTGAACCTTTTTGTATTTTTCAGTACTAGTGACACCTATCATTTGCATTTCCAAAAACCAATCTATTGAACTGGTCTCTCCCTTCCATGAACGGCACCAAGCTAAAGCTTGATCAAATTGACCTTTTTGAATGTATGTTTCAATTGGACTTTTCTGAAATGGGAGAACGATAAGAACATCTTGAAAATATGGAGTTGCTTCTTCTTTTGTTAAACTAGAAAACTTATCTTGTTTATGTCCCATTTTTGTCGCTAACTTCAAAAGATTGGTGTATCCTGAATGATTTTTGGCATACACGCGAAGCAACGAATATTCCCCTTTTTGGGATTCAATTGTGATCTCTAAACCAAAGATTGGTTTAATATTATATTTTATACAAGCCTGGTAAAACGGTACGGCCCCATACATCACATGATGATCACATAAAGCCAGAGCATGATATCCAAGCTCTTTCGCCTTTTTTACTAATTCCTCTATTCGATTGGTTGATGATAGAAGACTGTATTCACTATAAATATGCGTTTGAACAATCTC
Source organism: Alkalihalobacillus sp. MEB130 (assembly GCF_032335535.1). NCBI lineage: Bacteria > Bacillati > Bacillota > Bacilli > Caryophanales > Bacillaceae > Alkalihalobacillus > Alkalihalobacillus sp. MEB130. Next base: position 107,626 of record NZ_JAOANA010000003.1, on the reverse strand, counting down.
CATACAACTCGCCTCAACTTTCTTTTAAGTACATTTGTTCTTCTAGTATAGTACAAATTCTATGTTTATGAATATGAGTGGAACTTGAGAGTTTTAATTCGTTGTCATAAATGTTCCTTTTTTCTCTTATAAATGATATGGATAAGCTATATTTTTAATTGGTTGAAATTTTGAAAGTAGGTGTTCCACATGCTAAGTCGCGAACTTCTTGCAACGTTAATTATTGATTTTTTTGTCGCTTTTGGCGTTATTATTGGTGGAGCAATTATAGGTGGAATTGGCGCATTTTTAATCGGAAAACCTCCGTTATCCGTTATGCATGATTTAGCCGGAAGCTTAAAAATATGGGCCATTGTTGCTGCAATCGGAGGAACCTTTGATGCGATAACAAGTATTGAACGTGGATTATTTTACGGCACTCATGATGATATTTTCAAAACGGGATTTATGATTTTTGCAGCCTTGTGTGGCGCTCAGTCTGGAACTTTGCTCATTCAATGGATCGTCGGGGAGTCTCTATCACCATGAGAGTCCCTCCTTATTACGAACGTCCATCGGTGAAGCGATTTTTAGCTGGTATGATTCTCGGTATTATCATTGGCTGGTTCTTCTTCGTTTATCAATACGGACAAGTTTATGAAGGACTTGTTTTTCGGATTTCAGAGCAAGAAGCCATTATTAACGGGTTGGAAGACGATATTGAATTGCTTCGTAGTGAACAGAGTAGATTAAATGAAGAAAACGAAAAGAAATTAACCATTCAAGAAATAGATATTCTATTTAGCAATGATCGGCGATTGCGATTGAATCAATTAACATTACTAGACTTAAAACAACAGGTGCTGCATGAATTACAAGACATTAAGGGAAGAGATATCGAAACGGTCTCAAGAATGAGTGATCTGATGATAAGCAACCTCGAGAATAAAGTGTTTCGTACAGGTGATAAACGATACCAATTAAGTGTTGAACAAGTACACCTTCATACAACTCTTCGAATTTATGTCAAGATTATTCCATCTAACAGTTAATTGTCACATTTTTATGAACCTTTCAATTGGGTTACGTTTCGTCCTATCATTCTATTATATAATAAACCTAGAAACGTACCTTATCCTGGGTAAGGAGGGATTTTCATGGACGTAACTGGTAAAGAAATGGTCATTAACCGAAAAGACATGGCACTAAAAAAAGTTGAAAAGATCAAAAATGGCTTTTCTGCTTTTGCTGAGTCTAAAGAGGTTACCGAATTCATTCAAAAAGAATTAAAAAAACAAAATATTGACGTTTTCGAAGATATTACAGAGGTTGGTTGTTGGTTTACCCCTGTTAACAAAATAAAGAAACAACCAATGAATTACTAGACGAAGAAAAAGAGTATTGGAATTGTTCCAATACTCTTTTTCTTCGTCTAGTAATTCGACATGAGAACGAAATCACCTTCTATTCTTACTTACAAACCTCAATAAGCTTTTTCACGATCTCCTCTGTTTCTTCCCATGAATAAGCAGTTGCACCTGCAGCCATTGGGTGTCCTCCACCATTGTGTTCAGTAGCAATCGTATTAATAATAGGACCTTTTGAACGAAGTCGAACACGAATCTTCTCATCTTCTTCCACAAAGAATACCCAGACTTTCAGCCCCTCTACATCAGAGAAAGAATTCACTAGTTGTGAGGATTCAGAAGACGTCACATTAAACGTCTGTAAAACATCCTTCGTAAGACGCATGACTCCTACTTTGCCTTCGATAATGGAAAAGTGTTGTAACACATACCCTTGTAGCCTAGTCATTTTCACATCTTTTTTATGCAAGTTAGAATAAAATGCATTTTGATCAAACGTTTGTTTAACTAATAAACTCGCTCTTTGCAATGTCTCTGGAGTTGTATTGGTGTACCGAAATCTCCCTGTATCTCCTACAATTCCTGCATATAACAGTAGAGCAGATTTTGAATTCAGTGTATACCCTTCTGCTTCACTATTTTCAACGAAGTGAACGATCATTTCACTTGTAGAACTATAGTTCGTATTTACCCAATTTAAATCTCCATATGGTTCTTCATTTGGATGGTGATCAATTTTGATAAGGAAAGAACCTTGATCAAAGCGTTTGTCATCCACTCTAGCTGTATTCGCCGTATCACATACAATGACTAAAGCCTGCTTGTACTCCTCATCGTTCACGTTATTCATCGTGCCAAGAAAAAATAGACTCGGTTCTTCTTCCCCTACAACATATACTTTTTTTGTAGGATAACGCTCTTGAATCACGCTCGCTAAACCAAGCTGAGAGCCTAGTGCATCTGGATCTGGTCGTTCGTGCCGATGAATAATAATTGTCTGAAACTGATCAATTTTCTCTTGAATCTCTTTTATCATACAAAAACTCTCCTTTAATTAACCACTTGTTCACGGTTCCTCCACTAGCAAAAAAACTCGTCTCGAGATACAATGTCTACTAGAGAGAAAACGTAACACATCCGAGCCAAGAGTTCTCATCTTCTTGTGATGGCACTCAATTTTTTAGAAATGTGGGAGGTACTGTGATTGGATAAACTATTAACGATTATTATTATTATTTCAGCTGTCTTTTTCTTATATAATAAAATAAGAATGTGGCGCTCTAGTGAATCATTACTAAAGCGAATTTATCAAACAAAATCTTCTCTAGCATTAGGATTTTTCCTAACTGCTTTCGGTGCAAACCTACTCATTTTTAATCGAAGCATGATCGACATTGTTGTAGGCGTTCTATTTGCGATTCTTGGAGTCGCAAATATTATTTATGGATATCGTGCATCTCGTCATTATGTAGCACAACTCGGTGACTAATAGAAAATAGAAAAAGGTCTGTCTCTTGCCTTGCTCCTATATGGATAGAATGAAAACTTTCATATAGGAGCGTAGCGTGAGCAGGCCTTTTTATATACTAATCAATCAATTAACTGAGCCATCATCATTGCTTTTCCAACAATGTTTGAATCATGATAGAGTTCAACATCTATCTTTCCATGCTTTCTTCCAATTTCAAGAATCTTTGGTTTAATCGTCATTACACTATCAATTTGAACGGGTTTTAGAAAATAAAGCGTAATGTTCTCAACGACTAAGTCGCCTTTTTTGTATTTCCTCATCACTCTACTACCTATTTCCGTCACAAGCGTTGTGATCACCCCATAGGAAATCGTTCCAAGTTGATTGGTCATTTGTGGCGTCACTTCACATTCAAAAGTAAGCTCAGTGCCTTCAGACTTATCCAGTACACGACTTGTCACAATATCTTCTATCGTCTCTCCAATATGCGGCTGCCTTTGAATCATTTGCAACGCCTTCAAGACATCTTGACGGCTGATTACACCTAGAAGTTTTCTTTGTGTATCAATCACAGGCAATAGCTCGATCCCTTCCCACACCATAACATGAGCTACTGCTGCAATTGACGTACGTTCATTGACAGTAATCGGATTGCTTGTCATCACTTTTTCAATTGGAGTTTGCCTCGATGCTCCAAGAACATCTTTTGCTGCTACCATTCCTTGTATTTTCATATTTGCGTCGATAACAGGGTAACGACTATGCCCTGTTTTGTTATTTAAATCATGCCATTTCTCAACCGTATTTTGCGTTGTCATGTAAAACGTATCTTGAAAAGGAATGAGAATATCATCAACGAGGACAATTTCTTTCTTAATAAGCTGATCATAAATGGCACGGTTAATCATCGAGCCAACTGTAAATGTGTCATAACTCGTTGAAATGATCGGTAATTCCAGCTCATCTGCTAGTTCTATTACCTCATCACTCGTGTCAAATCCCCCTGTTATAAGAACCGCAGCCCCTGCTTCTAGTCCTACCTTGTGAACTTGATCACGGTTTCCGACAATTAATAAGTTACCTGGATCAACATATCTCATCATGGCTTCTAATTTCATTGCACCAATAACAAACCGATTTAACGTTTTATGAAGACCGTTGCGCCCACCTAATACTTGTCCATCAACAATGTTGACTACTTCTGCATATGTAAGCTTTTCAATGTTCTCTTTTTTCTTCGTCTCAATTCGAACAGTCCCTACTCGTTCAATGGTGCTGACAAGCCCTTTATTCTCAGCTTCTTTAATAGCCCGATAGGCCGTTCCTTCACTCACTGTCAGAGCCTTTGCAATCGAACGGACAGAAATCTTTTCTCCTACTTCTAAATTCGTAATATATTCAATAATTTGCTCATGCTTTGTAGCCATGATAGCCACCACACTTTCACTCAGCTGTTTTACTGATACACGTATTCTGTACTATTGTCATTATACGTCTGAAAGTTCGGACTATCAAGGCTCCTTTCTTATCCTCGCATTTTCTCCCTTGCCGGAGACATTTTATGAATAGGTACAGCTACGCGTTTTCTTCGCTTCTTTTGGTATAACAGATGTAGTCCATTTCCACTCACAACAAAAAGCGCAAACACCATCCATGACCAAGCAAACACCCTGTCCACTCCTGTCCCGTCAAATGGCAAATATTCAATTCCATAGACAATCATGGCAATTGAAAGTAAGAATGACAAGAACAACCGCTGTTTCATTCCATCACCCCACTACTGTTTTCTACATCTTATGCACGTAAAAACAGGAAAAGACCAAGCTTCCATATCCACATGTAAACAGAAAAAAAGAGTAGCTTCAGCCACTCTTTCTTACAACGAATTTTATAATTCGATCGATTCCCCAACCGCTAGAGCCAATCCTTTTTTTCCAGATAAATTGTCTGCAAATTCATTAGGATTCTGTTCAATAACAGGGAATGTATTATAATGAATAGGCACTACACGTTTTGCTTGTAGCCACTCAGCAGCAATTGATGCATCTTCAGGGCCCATTGTAAAGTTATCACCAATCGGCAAAAAGGCAACATCAATTGTATTTCTCTCACCGATTAGTTTCAAATCACTAAATAAAGCCGTATCTCCTGCATGGAAGATAGTTTTGCCTTCAGCTGTAAACAAAATTCCTGCAGGCATTCCTGTATAGACAATTTTTTGTTCTTCTTCAATTGTGTACGCAGATCCGTGGAAAGCTTGCGTAAGTTTTACGGTACCAAAATCGAATTGATGTGCACCTCCAATATGCATAGGATGCACATTAACCCCTTGCCAGCCTAAATATACCGCAAGTTCATTCGGTGCAATAACAAGTGCATTATTACGTTTTGCAAGCTCAACCGTATCTCCAACATGATCGTTATGACCATGAGTTAGCAGAATGACGTCGACCTCTAAGTCATTAGCATCTAAATCGGTAAGACCGTTTCCAGTTATAAAAGGGTCAATAATAATCTTTTTCTTATTTGTTTCAATTTGGACAACTGAATGACCATGATAGCTAATCTTCATACTATCCGCTCCTTTTTTGATTCTATTTCCCACTATATTTTTTATTTAACCACTAATCTAAAAATTCCTGCCTAACCATATGATTATTTTCCTTCTTGGTTTTGAAATAACGTTTGTTTTTTTACTCCTGTTGTTTCCGTTACGTATGAAGCTTCTAGTACAGCTGTCGGATCGATTGTTAAGACAACTTCCTTTAATTTTGGATACATAAATCGGTTGGTTATACAATAGATAATTAATCTTTCATCTCCTGTATAGCCACCTTGACCATATAAATACGTAATGGACACATCAAGTTCCTCTAAAAGTTTTTCTCCAATTAGATGGGGTTTTTCTGATATAATCATGACCGATTTTCCTTGATTTAAGCCGTCTAATACAAAATCAATCATTTTAGAAACGATGTAAAAAACAGCGATACTAAACATGGCTTGTTCTAACGTAAACACAAAAGCGGCGCCTGTAAGAATAACAGCATTTACCGCTAATAAAAAGGTACTAATAGGTATATGAAAACGACGATTAGCCCAAATGGCAATCATTTCAGTTCCGTCAACTGCCCCTCCTGCTTTCACAACAAGGCCAATTCCTAACCCTAGCATAAGACCCCCATATAAAACAATCAACACTTCAGAAGAGGTGATAGCCATCATCGGTGCCAACCACCAAAGTGCAGCAGTTGTCACAACGTTAGCATACAACGTACGAATCACAAACTTCCTGCCCATAAACCGTCCAGAAAACAGGAGCGTTGGAACATTAAGCCCTAAATACACAATCCAAATGGGCCAGCCCAATTGCGAGTTGACCATAATAGCTATGGCCGTTACACCACCATCAACTAGACCATTAGGAGCTAATATAAGTTCAAGCCCAGCTGCTACAATGATTGAACCAATTGTCAAAGAAAGATAATTAAAAAATGTTTTCATTTGTTTCTCCTCTTCTCTATGTCTATCTTATTTTAACATATGATGTTAAATTAAGAATAATCAAGAAGCTTTGAAAGGGGATATTATGTTAGAAAATAGATTACAGACTTTACAAAAATGGATGAAAACCGAAGATATAGCCTATACATTCGTCAAAGGAAAAGCGAACTTATTCTACTTAACGGGTTTTCGGTGTGAACCTCATGAGCGTCTAGTTTCCTTGTTAGTCTTTCAAGAATCCGAACCCATTCTTGTTTGTCCGAATATGGAAAAAGACCTTGTTCGACAATCGGGATGGAACTACCATATCATAGGCTATAGCGACAATGAAAACCCTTGGGAATTGCTCTCTCATTATTTTGCTTCTTTGTCACTACAAGGCACGAAAATAGCCATTGAAAAAGGATTATTATCTGTTGCGCGTTCAGAACAGTTACAAAACCTATCACCGGCACTAGATTTCATTTCTTGTGAAGACGAACTAATGAATCTTCGTTTAATTAAAAGCAAAGATGAATTAGCCATTTTACGAGAAGCAGCTAAACTAGCCGATTACGGTGTAGAAGTGGGCATTCACGCTCTGGCAACTGGTCGGACAGAAATGGATGTTCTTGCTTTAATTGAATATGAGTTAAAAAGAAAAGGAATTGCTGAAATGTCGTTTGGAACCTTAGTTCTAAGCGGTGAACAGTCTGCAAATCCGCATGGTAAGCCAAGTATGAAACAAATTCGTCACGGTGAATTTGTATTATTTGACTTAGGAGTTGTCCTTGAAGGCTATTGCTCCGATATCACAAGAACAGTAGCTTTTGGTCAATTAACAGAAGAACAAAGAGCGATTTATGACACGGTTTTATCGGCACAATTAAAAACACTTGACATTTGCAAAGCTGGCACAATTCTTGGAGACTTAGACCTGAAAGCTCGATCGATTATTACGAGTGCTGGATACGGCGATTATTTTCCGCACCGAATTGGGCATGGATTAGGAACAGAAGTCCATGAGCTTCCTTCACTTAATGAAACCAATCAAGACTACCTTAAAGTTGGAATGACGTTTACAATTGAACCTGGGATTTATGTACCGGGACTCGGGGGAGTAAGAATTGAAGATGATGTATTGATTACGACTGAAGGGTATGAATGTTTAACTACGTATCCAAAAGAACTACAAATAATAACGTAATTTTTGCCGCACCTTAATAAAGTATTAATAAGCAGTCTCAAAAAACACGATTCCCGTTTGTTAGGGAATCGTGTTTTTCTGCTTTCACTTCCTACTATCTGTCTATAAAACAAGGTGTTAAAAGACTTTATCCCCTAACACCTTCTACTTATGCTTATGCTTATGCTTCCCAAACCCATGTAAATAGCTTACTCTCTCCGTTCATAAAACGAATATCTAATTTTTTCATATTAGGATAAGCCGAACTTTTTAATCTTTTAACTAAATCATTCACTTCGGCTTTCTCGTGTAACTGTAGTTCATCGACAATTTGTTCAACCTTTTCCTTAGCTTCTTTCCCCTTTACGACTCGATCACCTTGCTCGTATTCATAATGATTTGGACTATCATATTCCCACTCATGCTCCACTCCATTTTCAACAATGGTAACCCTAAGAGAAAATGCCGTCATTAACTCTGTCCCGGAAGCGGCAGCCTGAATCGGTACACACAACCCAAGTAGAACAACAATCATCAACGGAGCAACATACCATTTCAACATAACCATCACCTCACCATTAACATGAGTAAAAAAATGGAATGTTATACAAGAGACCTAAGAAAAAGGACGGTCTTCCCTTTTTCTTAGGTCTCTTAGCAATGTGCGGAACCGATGCCTTCTTTTTAGCAGGAAGGAGTGCCCTTCTCCTTCATGCGCGCATCGTGTGGAGCCATTGCTCTTCTTCGAGTTTTCTTCAAGAAAAAGGACGGTCTTCCCTTTTTCTTAGGTCTCTTAGCAATGTGCGGAACCGATGGTCTCCTTCTTGTGCAACGTGCGGAGCTATTGCTCTTCCCCGAATCCTCTTCAAAAAGGGATGGTCTTCCCCTTTTTCTTGGTTCTCTATCGATACCGATGAATGACATCAACGCCGCCTGTCACTTCTAGCACCGTTCCCGTGACCATATCGGCATTTTCATCGCACAAAAAGAGAATAGACCTTGCAATATCTTCTCCTGTTCCTGAACGACCGATAGGGGTTTCACTATCATGCTGTTTTCTCGCTTCCTCAATGGTCGCTTCTTTCATTGACCCTAATATATTTCCAGGACAAACCATATTAGCAGTAATGCCATATTCAGCTTCTTCAATTGAGACGGTCTTCATTAACGAAACCAAACCGACCTTCGCTGCAGCATAGGCTGATCGGTAGATCCAGCCTGGGGCACTATTGGCTCCTTGAAAGCCATATGTAACGATTCGTCCAAACTGTTGCTCTCTCATAATGGGAACAATTTTTCGTAACAGATGATAAACAGCACTTAAATTTCCTTCTATCATCTCATACCATTCTGTCTCTTCGTAATCAACAAGCTTTTTCCGTTCGAACACATAAGGTCCTGCGTTATTAATTAATAGATCAATTCGGTTAAATTTCTCCATTGCAAGTGCAACGGCACGATCAATATCCTCTTTTTTTGTTACATCAGCTTGCACAAAATGAAGTACTCCCTCATAATGACTCCATTTTTCTTTCAAAGCTGTTACAGCTTTTTGATCACTTCGATACGTTACGGTTACAGAATACCCTTTTTTAAGCAAAGCTTCTGTTACTTGAACACCTAATCCTTTTGTTCCGGCCGTTATGAAAGCATGACGCACGCTTATCCCTCCTTACCCAAATCATTTACAGTTAAATGATACTACGTTTTACCATGTTAGTAAAAAAAGAGACCATTTCTCAAAAGCAATTTGAAGTAAGTCCTTAAAGGGCCGATCAAATTACTGTGAAATAGTCTCTCTTTACATATAGGCTCATGCTGCTTCCTTATAGGGGAAGGGGGACATCTACGGTTAACATTAATACTTTGTTTTTTCGTATTGATGTTCCATTTCATCTTGGTGACGCTGTTCATGCGTTCCTTGACTATAAGAATCCATCACTTGTTGATGCACAGACATTTCGCCTTCTGCATCGTAAACATGGTTTGATAATTTGTGTTCTTTCACTAGTGATCTACCCCCTTCTAAGTATTCAATCGCCTACTTAGTATGAAACAGACCAGCTAGTTTTATGTGTTAACAGTAGAAATGTCTCTTTATTATTTTAATAATGTTTCTGCTTTTTCTAATGCCAGTTTCACTTGATCAAATCCTGTTCCACCTGCACTGTTACGACGTGCAACGACCGTTTTGGGATGTAAGACATCAAAGATATCTTCTTCAAACAAGCTACTTGCATCTTTATAGTCTGAGAAAGGCAGATCAAGTAAGAATACTCCTTTTTGAATCGCAACAAGAACTAGTTTTCCCACTACTTCATGCGCGTCACGGAACGGCATTCCCTTCGTTGCTAAATAATCAGCAAGTTCGGTTGCGTTAGAGAAATCTTGATGAACTGCTTTTTCCATCGTATCGGTATTCACTGTCATTGTTTCGATCATACCAGCAAAAATATTAAGTGAACCTTTGACTGTTTCAACTGTGTCAAACATCCCTTCCTTATCTTCTTGCATATCTTTGTTGTATGCAAGTGGAAGACCTTTGAGAGTAGTTAAAAGAGAGAACAGGTTTCCATAAACCCGTCCCGTTTTTCCACGAATTAACTCAGCCATGTCTGGATTTTTCTTTTGTGGCATAATGCTGCTTCCTGTTGCAAATGAATCATCCATCTCGATAAACTGAAATTCCTGTGTTGACCAAAGAATTAATTCTTCACATAGTCGAGATAAGTGCATCATTAAAACCGAAGAAGCACTTAAAAACTCAACAATAAAATCACGATCACTTACTGCATCAAGACTGTTTTGATAAATATCATCAAAACCAAGCAGTTCTGCTGCATAAGCGCGATCAATAGGGAATGTCGTGCCTGCAAGTGCACCAGCACCTAATGGTGAAATATTTACCCGTTTCATACTATCTTCTAAACGGCTATAATCCCGCTCAAGCATCCAGAAATACGCAAGTAGATGGTGCGCAAATGAAACTGGTTGCGCACGCTGTAAGTGCGTATAACCTGGAATTAACGTTTCAACATGCTGTGTTGCTTGATTATACAACGCTTCTTGCAATTTTTTAATGGCATTCATAATTTCTTCTGTATTGTTACGTAGATAAAGATGCATATCAGTTGCAACTTGATCATTACGGCTTCGACCAGTATGAAGCTTCCCTCCAACTGGACCAATTTCATCAATAAGCATTTTTTCAAGGTTTAAGTGAATATCTTCTTCTGAAACAGAGAACTCCAATTCCCCGTTCTTCGCTTTTTCTCGTAACGTGTTTAGTCCTGCTTTAATTTGCTCAACTTCTTCTGCAGGAAGAATGCCGCACTTGCCAAGCATCGTTACATGTGCAAGACTTCCTTCAATGTCCTCGTCTACTAATGCCTGATCAAAGCCGATCGATGCACCAAATGCATCGACCCACTCCTCAGCTGTTTTTGTAAAACGTCCACCCCAAAGCTTAGCCACTACTGAGTGACCTCCTTCTTCTCTTTGTTCACCATGCTGTTTACTTTTGTTGATAAGCCCCATAATGAAATGAAACCAACTGCTGCACTGTGATCAAATTCATCATCTGTTGAATACGTAGCAAGTTTCTCATTATATAGTGAGTTAGGTGATTTACGTCCTTCTACGATCGCATGACCTTTGAACAGTTTCACACGTACAACACCTGTTACCGTTTTTTGTGTTTCTGTTAAGAATGCTTGCAATGCTTTTGTAATTGGTGAAAACCAAAGTCCATCATAGATCACTTCTGCTAATTTCTTAGAAATAACAGGCTTAAAGTGAGCGACTTCTTTTGTTAATGTAATATCTTCGAGCTCTTTATGTGCTTTAATTAACGTCATTGCACCTGGGCACTCATATACTTCACGAGATTTAATACCAACAAGACGGTTTTCTACATGGTCGATACGTCCAACACCATGTTTTCCAGCTACTTGGTTTAACTCAAGAATTAACTGGTCTAATTGATAAGACTTGCCGTTTAATGTTACTGGTACTCCTTGCTCAAAGCCAATTTCAATAATCTCAGCTTGATCAGGTGTGTTTTCAATCGAGTTTGTTAACTCATATGCACCTTCTGGAGGTGTCGCCCATGGATCTTCTAAGATACCGCACTCATTTGCACGTCCCCATAGGTTTTGATCTACAGAATATGGATTATCTAAATCAACTGGAATCGGAACATTGTTTTCTTTTGCATAAGCAATTTCCTCATCACGTGACCAACCCCACTCACGAACAGGTGCAAGAACTTTTAGATTAGGATTTAGCGCTTGAATAGAAACTTCAAAACGAACTTGGTCATTTCCTTTTCCTGTACAACCATGTGCCACAGCAGATGCACCCGTTTTTTCAGCAATTTCAACTAACTTTTTAGAGATAAGCGGTCTAGAAAGTGCTGATACTAATGGATATTTCTCTTCATACATAGTGTGTGCTTGTAATGTAGGCAACACAAAATCCTCTGCAAATTCTTTTTTCGCATCAATTGAATACGATTCAATTGCTCCTACATTCAAAGCCTTTTGCTTCACAAAGTCTAAATCCTTGCCTTCCCCAACATCCAAACCTACCGCAATAACGTCATATCCTTTATCTGCTAACCATTTAATTGCAACCGATGTATCTAACCCGCCTGAATATGCTAAAACTACTTTTTCTTTGCTCATCTCTAAAAACCTCCAATGAATATTAATACTTTAAATATTATTTTTATACATCCTTATTCAAAAAAATGAGTGCGTTACTTGCCTGCACCTTTTTGCATAAAACCAAACACAATTCTTATTAATATTCATTACTTTAACAGGGGTGAATGGTTTTGGCAAGTAAATTTTTTGTTTTTTCCTTTGTTTTTGTTTCCAAAATTACGATCCATCTTTTAATATGGATAGTGAGGTGATTTCATGAGTATCATATTCAATTATGATTCACGACTAGGCCTATCCTTACCTGTTATTTCTGTATCTTGGACTGATTTAGATAAAGATAGCCAAGAGGATGTTTTAGCAAAATGGGAAACGATCAGAGGAACAATACCTGACCGAGTAAAAGCAATAGAACGAAAGATTGATGTAGTCCATTCCCAGTTAACAGTAGAAGAAGATTTTGAGCGCTCTTGTGAATTGAATTTGGAAATGGCAGAACTTGCATCGATTATTAATGACTTATGGATATGGTTTCGCACAACTCCATCCATTACTTATGATGGCCACTTACTACCATCATAGTATAGGGGTGACAGATGTTGCCTGTATTTCTTGAAAAAACTAAAAAAGCTGTTGATCGTTCAACAGCCCCTTTTTTCTTTCATTCTTGTTTTATGACCAGTCTTCTAGTTCTTCCATTAAACGCCGCTTTTGATAAAAATGTTGCCCCACATCAATGACTTGTTGCGAAAAACGATAATTCATTCCTGCTCCTACAGCCATTCCGACTAACGGAACTCCTTGAATCATCTTCTTCCGTAACATCGTCAACACAAAACTTTTAGCAAGTTGTTTTAACAATTGTTCGAATATAGAGTCTTGTAAGATCGCGTCATCGCCGCTGTAAAACACATGTTCACGGTCTTGTTCTTCCACTTCAGCAATCAACTTGTCCCATTCTCTTGCTTGATGTGATTTCGGAATCGTCGCAACATAAAACAACTTTAGCATATTGATCAATTCAACAGGTCTTCTCACATCATATCCATAGACTAAAGCCAAGTGTTGTAACGATCGTAGTTGAATAACAGCAAGAGCAGGTAAATCAGATAACAGAAGAAAGGCGCCCCCCATGCCAGTGAGACCTCCTTGCCCTAACGCAATAAGTCGTTGCTTTGCCATGAGTTGTTCTGCTAAGTAGTCTAATTGTTCTAGCGGAAGGTTTTGCAGGTCATCAATAGTTGTAATAGTTGGATCAAACGTTCGTGCATGCGAAATGACTCTACGTTTTGTTTCGTCATAAGAGCGCGTATGTTGCAACCATGCCTGCAAATGCAATAAACATGCATCCATAACCGATAACCACTTTTGTTTACGCTTTTCACCTAGTTGATCAACAAGTTGCTCCGTCCATTTGCTGTACGTTGTTTTGAAATCGGTTGATTCATACGAAAAGAACGTCTCTTCCCATTCATTCAATTCTTTCAATCGAAATTCGATTTGGTCCATTTCCCTCATTTTTTATCCCTCTTTACTACCATAATCATTGTTGACAAACAGTTTTCTTTTTAAAATCGGAGAATACACCCACTCTTCGTTTTCTGTTACCTGAACCACTTCAAACGATTGTAATGTCGCATTCATTTGTTTTAGATGATGAAAAAAGATTGCCTCTGCTGTTTTGGGAGAAGCTGTGCTACCATAACCGTAACTTCTTTCTCCATATTGGCTTGCTATACAATGCTTTAAGGCTAATAGTTCGTCATTTCCTCTTTGAATTCCTGCCTCTTTTGCAGCATCTTGGACGAGTTCAAGACTAAGAGCAATATGTCCCAATAACTCACCTGCGGTTGAATGCTCCGGTGCAATCGCCTCTGTAAACACTTCTGTCTTTCCTACTTCATGCGTAAGACATGTCGCAATAATAATATCTTTATTGATGTTTGGGTACAATGGCAACAGCTGCATAGCTGATTGCGTGACATGGACAATATGATCAAGCAAACCAGCATAATATGTATGATGATAGTTTTTCGATGCAGGAATGGTTGTCATACGCTCTCTAATTCCTTTATTGCTAAATAACTGTCTGATAATGGAACGTAATGTTTGGGAATCGACTTCTTCCATCATAAGCCTAAACTCTTGCCAAAGAACTTCTCTTTGTACTCCCTTTTTTGAAATTAATTCAGAGACATTCACTTGATCTTCTTCTGTAGCTAAACGGATTCGTTGTATGTTTAAGTGCAGCTTCTCACGATAAGTCATAACCGTACCTTCTACCTTCACGATCGTCTTTCGTTGGAATGCTTTTTTTTGTTCATTTGTAATATCCCATAATCTCGCGGGAATCATGACCAAATTTCTTTCTAATTTGAAATTCGCGTAGTCGCTTCCATTAGCAGCTTGTTTAATCTCTCTCTCCTTAATTAGAAAAAAAGAGGTAATGGTTTCTCCCTCGTGCAACTGTAACATTGCCATCCCCCCTATCGCTCATTGTTTCATTGTATGCGCTATAGAAAGTTTTCAGTCTCATGATAGCGTTGTTGTTTTCTAAAAGCAAAACGATTTCCAACTGAGATCCAAACATCTAAAAAAAGCCTCCCTATTCTATCTTAAATTAGAATGGGAGGACTTTCTCATTTATGATTGCGACAAGCGAATCGTATCTCGAGCGATCATAACTTCTTCATTTGTTGGAATGATGATGACCTTAACTGGGGAATGTGGATAATTAATAAAAGCTTCTTTTCCACGTACTTTGTTAAGAGAAGGATCCCAATAAACACCCATAAATTCAAGACCTTTTAGTACGCGCTCACGAATGACATCACTATTTTCACCAATACCAGCTGTGAAAATAATAGCATCGACCCCACTCATACGCGCAGCATACGATCCAATGTATTTATGGATACGTGATGTAAATACTTCAAGAGCTAATTCTGCACGCTCATTTCCACTTTTTGCTTCTCCTTCGATGTCACGCAGGTCACTTGAAAAGCCTGACACCCCTAAAAGTCCACTACGTTTGTTTAAGGTATCTAATACGCCGTTTGCATCTTGACCCGTTTTTTCCATGATATACGGAATTAAGGCTGGGTCAATATTACCTGAACGCGTCCCCATTGTTACACCCGCTAGAGGAGTGAAACCCATCGATGTGTCAATTGATTTTCCACCATCAATAGCGGCGATACTCGCTCCATTACCTAAATGGCATGATAATAGACGCAGTTGCTCAATTGGACGACCTAAGAGCTCTGCAGCACGTTCTGACACATACTTGTGCGATGTTCCGTGGAATCCATATTTACGAATTCCGAACTTTTCATAATACTCATAAGGCAAGCTATACAAAAATGAAGATTCAGGCATCGTTTGATGAAATGCTGTATCGAATACAGCTACAGCTGGCACATTCGGCAATACTTCTTTAAACGCTTTAATCCCTACAATGTTTGCAGGGTTATGTAAAGGAGCTAATTCAGAAACTTCCTCAATTCCCGCTAATACTTCATCTGTAATTAATACAGAATCGTTAAACTTCTCTCCACCGTGAACTACACGATGACCAATGCCATCAATCTCATCTAACGATTGAATAATGCCAAGACCTGTTAACTTATCTAATAATGTTTTTACCGCAAAAGCGTGATCTGGAATGTCTAATGTTTCTGTATTTTTTTCTCCATCTACTTCTATTGTAAACACACCGTCACCTAAACCAATACGTTCTACTAATCCTTTTGTAACGACTGATTCCTCAGGCATGTTTAAAAGTTGAAATTTCAATGAAGAACTTCCTGCATTTATTGCAATGATTTTTGCCATCTTTTTTTGTCCGCTCCTTTTATCTTGCTTTTACTTCTTTTTATCCTCTTCCATTTAAGCACCACAAATTCATCATTTCAAGTTTATTCGCCTTTTTTCTACAGTTTTCAGCTATATTCTTTATTTTCAGAAATGAAATCGCTTTTTTGAAAAATAAAGAGTGTAACCTCTTACTTAAGGTCACACCCTTTCACACATTATATACGTAACTCTTCCTCAAACCATTTATTGATCTGTTTGACCATGTCTGCAAGCGCCTCTTTTTTAGTGAATGATGGGAGTTCCGCAAGCAATGCTTGTTTCGGTTGTCTCGTTTTCTCTCCCTTTTTCTGTAACATAAAGATGCTCTTTCCAAACTGTTCAGACTGAAACATGCTGTTAGGTAGCTGAAGTAAGCCGAGAATGTTGGCCTCACCTTTTACATATTCATGAAGCTGCTTGGCTTGTTCACTCTCAAATAAGAAATTCGGCACTAGGAAAAACAAAAACCCCCCTGCCTTTGTTTTGCTTATTGCTTGTTCAATCATAAGATGGTGAATAAAGGAATGTCCTTTTGGTGCTTTTAATTGATAAGCTTGGGCAATTTCGTCTTTTGGATAATACCCAACAGGTAAATCGGTCACAACTAAGTCTACATCTTCAAAAACAATAGGTTCTACGCTATCTTGGTGAAATAACTGCAATTCATGCTTTTGTAAATTCGCACTTACATAGGCAAGTTTTAAAAGCGTTTCATCAACTTCAAATGCACTTGCTGTAATAGGTGCAGTCGATTGATTCAAAAGAGCATTCACTAAATTTCCGGATCCTGCTGCCAAATCTAAAAGCAAAATAGGCTGTTCATTTTTCGCAATCACTTTGTTGACTAGGTAACTTAAAAATAAACAGACAGCGTCTGGCGTCATCGAGTGATGCGGTTGAACGGCTCCTTTCATCCCTTTTAAAACGGCTAATTGAAATGCTTTACGAATGTCTTCATTTGAGATTGATTCGTCTTTTATCGTAAACAGTTTGTCCTGTAACCACATTTTTTGTTCTGTTGTAACATGTTGACACACTTCTTCTTTAAATAAATTTTCACCTGCTTCTGCTAAACCTTCTAAGTATGTTACATCTACAATTCCCTCTAAGTAATTGGCCACTTCATCTAAATATGTATATAATATTTCTACTTTTGTTTGACTCACGGTTTTTCCCCTTCCTCGTTAAAGCTTCGTCCAACCATTTTAGCAAATTCACATGCTTAATACTACTGTAGTCACCTTCTGATCATGAATTTGAGCGAAGGAATGTCTACAATGCTTTGAGGGGAGTTCTCACAAAATAACGTCCCTTGGCCTTGTCCCGTACACAACCAGTTTAAAAAAGCCTTCCATGAGTAGGTTTCTCATAGAAAGCTTGTAACGTCCATATCATAGCTACTTTGTTAGAAGGATACTCCATACTTACTCCTTCTATTCCAGCTTAAAACTAAATGAACCACACTAAAATTGATTTTTACTCAGCTGATTTGGCAGCTTCAATAGCAGCTTCATAATTTGGATGATTCGTTGCTTCAGAAACATATTCAGCATATGTAACAACATCATTTGAATCAATAACAAAAACTGCACGAGCTAGTAAACGTAATTCTTTAATCGCAACACCAAAGGCCTCTCCAAAAGAAAGATCACGATGGTCAGAAACCGTTTGAACATTTTCAATTCCGGCAGCTGCACACCAACGCTTTTGAGCAAAAGGCAAATCAACACTTACGGTTAATACTTGTGTATTTTCAAGACTTGCTGCTTCCTCATTAAAACGTCTTGTTTGTTGGTCACATACACCCGTATCAATAGAAGGAACAACACTAATTAAGCGCACCTTCCCTTTTGAGTCAGCCAATGTTACTTCTGATAAATCATTTGCTAAAACGGTAAAGTCAGGAGCCTTTTCTCCAACCTTTACTTCTGAACCTAATAAGGTCATTGGATTTCCTTTAAATGTAATTTCAGCCATTGTTATTCCTCCTTTAAAAGTATGTACCCATTTATCTTACAGGAGAGTGAGAAAATATGCCAGTTAAGTAACTTAAAAGAAAAAATAAAAAAAGAATGGGATAACCCCATTCTTAAAGTGTTGTTTGATCCGTATCCGTTGTTGTTGTGCTTGTAAAAGTAGTAGTAGAAGAATTCCCGTTTGTAGCAGCACCACTTTGACCACCACTATTGTTTCCAAGCATTTGTTGAATTTTCTCAACTACTTGCGGTGCAAAATCAAGCAACTTCTCGTATAAATGAGTGTTACTATCTAAGTGAACCATTTTTACACCTTCACTATTTACAACTAAGAATGCAATAGGAGTAATGGAAACTCCACCACCACTACCACCACCAAATGGGTGCTTGTGTTCTTCCGTACCACGTTGTTCAATAACGAATTCACTACCACCAGCAGCAAAACCAAACCCTACTTTAGATACAGGCATGATGACACTGCCATCAGGAGTTTCAACTGGGTCACCAACAATCGTGTTTACATCGACCATTTCTTTTAAATTTTCCATAGCCGTTTTCATTAAACCTTGAATTGGATGGTCTGTCATGATTGTTTCCTCCTTCATAATTTACATATTTTTTTCAACCGATTCTGATTGAGACAGTTTCGGTCTTCGTCTCCAATGCTTAAGTAGCATTAGACCTGCAACGATAGCATGTCCGATTCTGAAAGAAAACATGCATGAAAAATACGTATGAGAAACCATTGCCTGAAAATGTGGATCAATTGTTAATTTAGGCATGAACTTCATTCTCATATAATTCCCAATGAGACCAATAATATTCCCCTTTACTCCCCAAATTGCACCAGCAAGTTGAGCAGTATGAGCTGCGTCTCCTACACCAATATCGGTGTGCCATGTTAATGAATTCACGTTTACTTTTTTTAAGAACTTTCGTACGATCTTATGTAGCCCAACTACATGGTCTAAGAAATCTTTAAACCAGTGAAAATATTTATCCAATAATTCTGGTGTAATTGGCAGTGCCTTTTTCGTTTCGAATCCAGCAATTTTTTGTTCTTCTTCCACAATTAGTGAAGCTGAATCATCATCAATTTTTATGACTGGAGCTGAAAAAGTGTATACTCTCATTCCCCAAAAAGTCACCTTTGCGTCAAGTAAATCATCGTCTTTATTATGACGATAATCTACGTAAATCTTCACTTTTGATACTACAACTAAGAGAAACAATACAAGTAGTGCTATAAGAATAATCGCCCAAACCATACAATACCCCTTTTTCAAAGTTCGATTGTATTAGCTTCTCCTTTTTTATACAGAATAAACCTGCCAGTTTTGGCAGGTTTACGCAAAAGTTATTCTTTCTTAATTTCATCTCTTTCATGAATGACTATCGTATCTGCTATGATGTCATGCAAACCTTGTTTTTTTTGCGTAAAAGCGACCATTGTATATATGGCGTAAAGAAGAAAAAAAGCTTGATGGATAAAACGCCCGATTCCTTCTCTGAAGATTATTTGAGTCCAATTTAACTCTTGACTATTCAAAGAAATCACTCGAATTCCTAACACCATTTTCCCAATCGTCTGTCCATACAATTTCGTCATAATCGCAAAATACAAAAAGAATACAATCGCCGTTAATACTGATTCAAAACTAAACGAGGCGATCGATAACAAACCATCCACTCCCGTTACTCGAAGCAATGGGTATACAAGTAATCCATTTAAAGAAAACACAACAAGCATATCCAGGAGAAAAGCCCAGAACCGTAGCCAAAAACCAGCATAATAATAGGTAGGCACTACGTGAGATTCTTCCTCTTGTGCTACGTGTAAAGGGACCTCGACATTTTGAGAAATGACTCGATTACGTAAGCGCCCGTTGACTACTCGCTTTCGTTTCGGAAGCCAAGATCGTTCCACTACCTCATTCAACATCTTCCCCTCCTTAATCTGTATAAATATATTTCAAAGTAGGTGATCGGTGTGTTGCTAAAATACGTTCAAGAGTGGCTAATTCCCCCACATCTGTTCCAAATAATTGTTGAAAGGACATAGAAAGGAAATTCGGAAAGCCTACATGTGGTTCATATTTCACTACATTCAATGGCCCAACTAGCTCTCTCATCATTTCTATGGTGTCATCCAAGCTTCCTAATTCATCAATTAAATCTAATTCTAAAGCTTGTGTTCCACTATAGATTCGTCCATCTCCTACAGTCCGAACTTGGGACTCTGACATCTCTCTTCCTTCAGCAATGATTCGAACAAATTCATCATAAGACTCATCTATTAATGATTGAAGGATGGCTCTGTCTTCTTCCGTCATTTCTCTTGTTGCAGACATAATGTCTTTATATGGACCACTTTTAATTGTATTTACTTTCACTCCATAATTTTCAGCCAGTTCAGTTACATTAATGGATTCCATAATGACACCAATTGACCCCGTAATTGTTTGTGGGCTTGCCACAATTTTGTCAGCAGGCGCCGCGATATAATAACCACCAGATGCCGCCATACTCCCCATCGAAACATAAATAGGTTTATCATATTCCTCTTGGGCTTCTACTATTTTCTCATGGATTTCAGCACTTTCCACCACTCCACCACCAGGGGTATTAACTCGAATAATGATTCCTTCTACAGTGGGGTCTTTCGCTGCATGTTCAATTTGTGATAGGAACATTTGATGACGATAGCCTGTTGCTGAAAATAAACCACCGTCTCCTGTATCTTGAATAACCCCATTTATTTCTAGAACAACGATTGAACCTCCCAATTCCTCTCCTGTATCTAATACTTGCTCTGTCCAATCATGTGCCATTGAATCCATAAAAGAGCTTGTATTTGAAAAAATCATGGATGTTGCTACATTTACTACTAGTGATATAACTAGCAACATCGCCACGGCAATTAACGCCAGCCATCGTTTCCGACTCATTCCCTCACTCCTCGATTTCACTTTTTCGTTTCTTTTTCCCATTCATTGGTTATGATAACATAAAATTGATAATAGGACATTTCAGAGAGGATGACAGTTATGACATCGAGAACCAATCTTTATTTATCCTACAAACGTACAGAAGAAATGGAACAAGTAGTTGAACAAGTAAAAACACTAGCTATGGAGAACGGTCTTACGCTTGTTTCCGATGTTAATAAAGCTAATATTATTGCAAGCATCGGCGGAGACAATGCCTTTTTACAAGCGACTCGCAAAACTGGTTTCCAAGAAGATTGTTTATACGTTGGAGTGAGCACCGATTCGCTAGGTTTTTATACTGATTTTTCCATTCAAGATTTCAAGCAGATGATAGAAGCTATGAAGAATGCCGAGGTGGAAGTACGTCGATACCCTATTCTGGAAGTGACTGTTGATAATGAAAAGCCATTTTATTGCTTGAATGAATGTTCGATTCGTTCCAATGTCATCAAAACATTTGTCATTGATGTCTTTATTGATGATTTGCACTTTGAAACGTTTAGAGGGGATGGGATGATTGTCTCTACTCCTACAGGGAGTACGGCATACAATATGTCCGTTAATGGAGCCGTAGTCGATCCTACCTTACCATCGTTACAAGTAAGTGAAATTGCTTCATTAAATAATAATCAATACAGAACTCTTGGCACATCCTTTTTACTTGGTTCAGACCGAGTCCTTACTTTGAAAGTTGTTCAAGATGGAAATGACCATCCCATTATCGGAGTCGATAATGAGGCTCTCAGCATTCGACATGCCCACCAACTGAAACTACGATTAGCGGAACGTTCCATTAAAGTATTGAAATTAAAAAACAATTCATTTTGGGAAAAAGTACAAAGAAATTTCTTACGTACACCTTAATATCTCTCCCCCTTAGGGAAAAATAGAGAGGTTGTCTCAAGAACAAGGTGCTAGTATGGAACATCGCTTCACCCTTGTTGTTTATGAGACAACCTCTCATTTATCTTTGATACATGATCGTATTATCGACAACCGTCATCATTACGTTTGTATGTAAGATGTCTTCTGGTTCAATTTCAAATAAATTTTTGTCTAGAATGGTAAAATCAGCTACAAACCCTTCTGCTAGTAAGCCTCTTTCTCTTTCCTTTTCGATCGCATAAGCACTTCCAGATGTAAACAACTGAACCGCTTCAAACGGGGTTAATTTTTGTTTAGGCAAATACCCTTCATGTTGTTCTCCTAAACGCGTTCTAGCTACAGCTGCATGAATGCCCAATAGTGGATCAACTGGTTCTATAGGTGCATCCGATCCCCCAGCACAATGCAAACCACTGTTTAGTAACGTTTTCCACGCAAATGACTGTTGAATTCGTTCTTCTCCTAATCTCTCCATTACCCAAGGAAAATCAGAAGCGACAAATCTAGGTTGGAGATCAAGAATGACGTTCAGTTTTTTCATTCGCTCTAATAACGAGTCGTCTACGACTTGAACGTGAATCAATCGATCTCTTCCTTCTTTCACGGGATAACGTTCTAATGCTGTCAAAGCCATATCCAGTGCAGCATCTCCTATCGTATGAATGGCCACAGCTCGATTTTTCTCACGAGCCTTTTTCACAAGCTGTTGTAGGCTTTCCTCTGTATGAATAGCGACACCTGAAGTAGAAGGATCATCTGTATAAGGATCGCTTAAAAAGGCCGTTCTCCCACCAAGTGCACCGTCTGCAAAGATCTTAACCGCCCCAAGCTCAATAAAAGGGGTTACCTCTCCTATTTCATATCCTTCTTTTTCCATTTCAGCTACCGCTTCATGATGGACAAGAAGGTGAGCTCGAAACTTAACCTCATTTCCATTAATGACATGTAAAAATTGATCAAACGTTTGTTTAAATCCTCCATAATAATGTAAATCTTCCGTATGACCGCCTACTAGACCAACTTGAAACATATCCTTTATCGCTACAGTTAATGCTTGTTTAACATACTCATCACTTGCCCCAGGGATGACTTCTTTCACTAAATCGGCTGCTGTATCTAAAAGAAAACCAGTCGGTTCTCCTTTGTCATCTTTAACAATTACTCCACCATTTGGATCTTTTGTTTCCTTAGTAATACCTGCTAATTCTAGGGCCTTAGTATTAACAAGGGCTGCATGACGACAAATCCTTGTTAAAAACATAGGTTTATCCGGAGCAATTTCATCAAGCTCTGAACGATGAAAGATCTTTCTATCCGGAAAATTATTTTCATTCCATCCCTCACCGAAGACCCAATGATCTTCCTTCGTTTCCTTGTAGTTTCGTTCTAATAATGTTCTCATTTCCGCAGCTTCATTCACTTCTGATAAATCAAGCCTAATTAACTTTTCACCATGACCAATTATATGTAAGTGACTATCTACAAAGCCAGGATACAGAAATTTCCCTTGTAAATCATGTTTTATTTCTATATTTCCCCCATATCGTTCTTCAAGATCATCTTTATTACCTAACGCACGAATTTTGCCATTCTCTATATAAATGGCACTCACGCTTTCGTTCTCTTTTCTCATTGTAAAACATGTACCGTTAAACCACAGCGTACCCATACATCTTTCCTCCTCTTTGTGTCTTTCCTATATCGTGCCCTAATCTTTTACAACTTGCAATATGATAGCATGGTAAAACCTTCGCCCAAAAGCAAATGCACACAAAATAAGAGAAGGGTGCTTAGTTGCACCCTTCTCACAGCCATCATATATCTAATTACTGGATGCTACCACCCATTTGTTGTTCAGCCATTTGAACTAGACGCTTTGTGATTTCTCCACCAACAGAACCGTTAGCACGAGAAGTAGCATCTGCTCCAAGTTGAACACCAAATTCTGAAGCGATTTCGTACTTCATTTGATCTAGAGCTTGTTGTACACCAGGTACAAGAAGCTGGTTTGAATTACCGCTGTTGTTGTTTGCCATGTTTCTCACCTCCTTCTGTACTCATAGAATGAGTTAGACAGGGGAAAAACATGCACCAAGATAATTGGTAATTGTTGTGAATCTTATTGAATGCGAGCTTTGTTGCCTTAAGTAAGCCATTTTAACTACCTAGATCTTTGTTGAAGTAAGGATTAAAATAGGTCTTCTACTTCTTTGCTAACTGGTGTTGCACTTGTTAAGATCAGTTTCTCTGTTCGTTCTACGGCATCTTGTACATATTTATCAACTTCTATATATTGCTCATATTTATTAGCTTGTTCTCGTTTCGGTCTTGTTTTTGAATCAGGTGGCAAGAAAATAGTACAACAATCTTCAAATGGCAAAATAGATGTTTCATACGTATCAATTTTTTTCGCAATTTCAATCACTTCTAGCTTGTCCATTGTAACCAAAGGGCGAATGATTGGCAAGTTCGTCACTTCGTTAATCGTATTCATGCTATGCAACGTTTGACTTGCTACTTGACCTAGACTTTCCCCTGTTCCAAGGGCAAGAATTTTCCGTTCCTGAGCAATTTTTTCACTGATACGAAGCATCACTCTTCTCATTATTGTCATTTGCAAGTTACTTGGAATGTGCTGATGAATGTGTTTTTGCACATCTGTAAATGGCACTAAATGTAGCGTAACGCTACTTCCAAATTTTGTTAGTGTTTTCGCTAAGTCAATTACTTTTTGCTTTGCTCTTTCATTCGTATACGGCGGGCTATGGAAGTGCACAGCTTCTATTTTGGCCCCACGTTTCATTGTTAAATAACCAGCAACTGGACTATCTATTCCACCTGATAATAACAATAACACTTTTCCACTTGTTCCAACAGGTAACCCACCTGCTCCTTGATACGAGCCAGACGTTACATATGTTGCTGTTTCGCGAACTTCTACTCGAATATCTACATCGGGATTATGAACATCGACTTTGACATCATCTGTATTCGCTAAAACGTACCCACCAATTTCACGATTTAATTGCATCGTATCTAATGGGAATGGTTTGTAAGCTCTTCTTGCCGTAATTTTAAAAGTTTGAACATGTTGGTGATCTTTTAGTACTTGAAGAGCACCATTCTGCATTGCATGAATATCATTTTCTACTTTCAACGCTAAGCTGAACGAATGAATTCCGAAGATATGTTTCAACTTACTCACAACCTCTTCGTGATTTTCTCCATTCAGTTCGATCACAATTCGACCGTACGTGCGCTTAATTTGCAAATTTGAAAAAGATTTAAGACTCATTTTAATATTTTGTTGAAGTTGCTTCTCAAATATAGAACGGTTTTTTCCTTTTAAGGCAAGCTCTCCAAATCGTATTAATATGTGATCATATGTCATGAGTTTACAACCTCCAGTAATTCCGGAATAATTATTTTTAACTGTGATATAAATTGATCTATCTCCGTTTGTGTTGTTTCATAAGAAAAACTGACTCGAATTCCAGAGTTCGCTCTTTCTTCACTTAACCCCATAGCTAAAAGAACTCGACTCGGTTCTGATACTTTTGACGAACAAGCCGATTTCGTAGATACATAGATCTCTTTTGCCGTTAAAGATTGTACAACAACTTCTGGTTTCACACCTGGAATAGAGAAGTTAACAATATGTGGTGCAACGTTGTCGTCTGGACTATTTACAACAACACCTTCCAATGTTGTTAATTCATTTACAAGATATTGACGTAATTTCTCTAATTGCCAGCTTTTGCTTGCTGACTCAGTAGCGAGTCGTAACGCTTTGGCCATTGCAACAATACCTGCAACATTTTCCGTACCAGCCCTCAGGCGCCCTTCTTGCTCTCCCCCATGAAACAGCGCATCTATTCTCAATCCTTCTCTAACAAATAAAAAACCATTCCCCTTCATACCATGAAATTTATGAGCTGAGAACGTACATAAATCAATTCCTGAATCCTTTAAATCCAAAGGTACTTTCGAAACACCTTGCACATGATCAACATGAAAAAGTATTTGAGGATACGCTTTTAGAAGTTCTCCAATCTTTTGGACAGGAAGTATTGCCCCTGTTTCATTATTTACATGTATCATGGAAACAAGAATCGTATCTGATCGAATTTCGTTCTTGATTCGTTCCACACTGATCATCCCATTTTCATCCACAGGAACATACGTAACGTCAAAGCCTTCTTTCTCAAGTTGTGAAAAGGCTTCGTGGACTGAAGCATGCTCCACTTGTGTTGTAATGAGGTGTTTGCCTCGACTTTGTTTTGCTTTTGCTGCACCTTTTATCGCTATATTATTTCCTTCTGTTCCTCCAGAAGTAAATATAATTTCATTGGCCTTTATACCGAGTAAATGAGCAATACGATTTCTAGATTCTCCGATTAATCCCTCTGCCTGCATCCCAAGAGAGTGAAGAGAGGATGGATTTCCAAAATAGGTCGACGCAACAGTTGAAAAGGTTTCAATAACTTCCTTATATGGTTTCGTCGTTGCACTATTATCTAAGTAAATCATCGTATACTCCCCCCAAGTCTTCATTTATTCTACGCATCCATATATGTTAGCACAATCTACATAAATAACAAGGTAGATAATTGATATTCCCAGTTATTCACATGTTCGAGCCATAAAAAAAGGTTATCTCAACAAAGAATCAGATCCCAAACAGTTATGGGATGAATTCTTATGAGACAACCTACTTCTTATTTACACGGGCATATACCCTTTTACAATGTCTACTACATTAGGCTCATATTTCTCAATCACTGATCTTGCACATTCTAGAGCTTCCTCATATTCAAATTGTCTAAAATATGACTCTGCTTCTAATAAACCAATCGTTACATCTTGAGAACGACTACGATAACGATTTCCGTATTGAATCACTTTTTCAGCCAAATCAGCTTGCTCCACCATTCCCATTACCATTTCTTGGTTTTTCTTCACAGTGGCCTCTGCTTCTTCTACCAACACCGTTACTCTTCCTAATTCAAGTGGAACTTGTGATAGTTGATTTGTAGCACGTATTAATGATTCCTCCGCACTTTCTAGTTGATCAACAGCTCGCTGTGGAAGACCTGGAATATTGCTCTTTTTAACGACTCGATTTGTTTCTAACATGATGTGTCTAAGCGATTGCAACGTTTCTTTTGCTGCTCTCTCATCTTCTCTTAACGCAAACAATGTTTCTTTTTCCTCATCGATTTGAGTAACGATCGTTTTCATCTCTTCTTGCCATTTATCAACCATTTCTCTAATGGACGTATAGGTTTGCTTTTGATGTTCAGCAAGATCAAAAAGCACGTATAATTGATTTGTTAGATCATGGACATTGTCTTTAATTTGTTTTTGCGTACTTATTTGTTGCTTCGAAACAAAGTAACTTTTTTGTACATCTAATGTTTCATTTGCTAATGCTTCTACCTTTTGCTTACTTTCTTGTACTTGCAGTGATAGTTGTTCTAATTGAGTATCAACATATTGTTTAGACTCTACTTCATACTCTAACGTATCATATAGATTTTCAATCTTCGTAGATAGTTCAAGAAGTTGTTCTTCTACCCCATCGCATTTTAAAACGACTAATTCTTCTTTTATTTTCGCAAGCTCTTGCTCCATTACCTCTAATCTAGAAGGAATAGCAAATGGCTCTAGTTGATAGCCTCCAGCTTCCATCTCCTTCATTCCATCTAGAATTTCCATCATCTCTGCTGGAATTTTCGTTTCTACTTGCACAAGAAGTTTAGGATACTCTTCAATTAATTGTTCTAAGTGTGTTACTAAAGAATGAGCTTCGACAAGATGCTCTCTTGCTTTTAAGTAACTCCCCTCAGCAGTTGACTCATCGAACAACTCTAAAAGTTCATTGACCTTGTCTACTTGTTCATCAAATGAAACAAGCCCTGGCCCTAATGAACCTCTTTTTTTCGTAATAACGGTATAAAGCTCTTTATAGGCTGCCCTGACCTCATCTATTTCTGAACGATTTTGTTCTTCACTTTGCACTAATCCTTCTACATCTTCTAACAAGTTTTTAATTTGAACTTCAATGCTAGTTAGACGCTTATCAGACAAGTCCAGTAATTGTTTTGCTTTTGCAAACCGATTTTTAGCAGCGAGGTCCTCAATATCAAATAATTTCTCTTCAATATCAGGTAAGATGACACCAACAATCTCGTCCCATTCATTTCGCCACGTCTCAAACTTTTCTTCCGTTTGACCTGACATATGTAGTTTCTTGACTTTGCCAATTTCATCAGGGATATCCCGATTCAAAATACCATTTTTCCATTCTTCGAGTCGGTCTACCTCTTTGTAGATCCGCTTACGCATGACAGAACTGACAATTATAAAAATAGCTGCAATCGCTATGGCTGTATAAACTAAATAAAAAAACATTTGAGGACTCCCTTCTTGCTCATTAATCTGTAGATTTCTTTGTGGCTTCTTGTTGTTTCGGCAAATAAAACAAAAATCCTCTATTTCTGACAAATTTGTCTAAAATTTTTACGATTTTGATAGTTTCTATGATACCATGAAATGGTTAGTTTGTATCCATGTAAAACGGTCAATTTGGGAAAATACTAAAAAAAACAAATCTTTTACTTCAGTCAAGCATAAGAGTGAATCCTGCTTTATGAAAGAGAATGATAAAGTGTTTTTTAGTACCTCTTTAACAATACCGTTCTTTCATTTGATATATGTAAGTTTCATTAACGTTAAGGAGCGAGCAGAACATGATACATGATGGTCACGTACATAGCCCTTATTGCCCTCACGGTACGAGTGATTCATTTGAAGAGTATTGTGATAAGGCAATTGAATACGGATATCAAGGAATTACATTCACAGAGCATGCTCCACTTCCATCTTCATTTAAAGATCCTACTCCAATGATGGATAGTGCCATGAAAATCGAGGATGTACATCGTTACCTAGAAGAGATCGAGGCACTAAAACAGCAATACAAAGGACATCTTAACGTCTATACCGGATTAGAAGTAGACTATATTGAGGGATATGAACATGAAACAACAGCGTTCCTAAATGAAATTGGACCGCTGTTAGACGATAGTATTCTTTCCGTTCATTTTTTACATCTGAAAGGAAGCTACCTTTGTATAGATTATAGTCCTGATGTGTTCCAAAAGGCAGCCTTACAATTAGGTTCTATCGATGCTGTATATCAGCATTACTACAAGACAGTAGCATCCTCTATACGGTCTGACTTAGGACCTTATAAACCGAAGAGGATTGGCCATATTACTCTTGCACGGAAATTCGCAAAAAAGTACCCAGCAAAACATGATCACTTACATGATCTTTCAACTATTCTTCATGAAATAAAGAATAGAGGATATGAACTCGATTATAATGGCGCTGGCTGTATCAAACCTTTATGCAAAGAGCCTTACCCTTATGATTCCATTATTGAACGAGCAATGGACCTCTCCATTCCACTGGTTTATGGTTCTGATGCCCATCAAGTAACTGGCTTATTGAGTGGAAGCAACCAGTTAGTCGCTAAGGCTGTTTTATCAAAGCCTCAACAATTATGAAATAGATCGTGGAAGTAAGTACGTTGTCGTTGTTGTATACTCTGATTGATTTTTGCATAACCACAGATCGACCCAATGTCTAATGTGCTTCATATACCTTTCAATAAAGTACGGTTCGGTTGTCGTAATTTGATATAGCTCACTTAAGTAATGAGGAGATTGAAACGGCATGTTGATCATTGTGCGCAAATGGATTACTACAAAATCAAGTGGCTGTTTTCGAAATTCTCCTCTCTTCATTCCTGTCCGAATGATCTCTTCAAGGTCATGCTTCTCTTTTCTAAGGTAGGTGCTCATGAGCTCACGGACAAGAACAGAATCCATGGTCATTTCTCGATGAACCATTCTTGCCACAAAATGATTCTTCGATTGATATTCAAGAAGAGACTTGATTAAAGAGAGAACAAGCTCCTTATTTGTTGTTATTGTTTTTTCTAATTCATTTTTCATGATTTGGAGGTGACCTTCAAGAAATTGAGTCATTAACTCTTCGTAAAGGCCTTTTTTTCCACCAAAATGATAGGAGACAAGAGCGACATTGACGTTAGCCTTACTAGCGATATCTCGGACTGAGGTACCATCGAAACCTTGTGTATGGAAAAGTCGAACAGCAGCATCAATTATTCTATCTTTTTTTGATTCCTTCATATTGGTAGCCCTCCTTATTTTTCCTGACTGTTATAAGTTTCGTGCCACTTGGTCAATTTCCTTTATGAATCGCTCGACAAAAATCTTTGATAAACCAACAAAATTCTTCATTTTCTTCCATTTTCCTCTATCATTCACCTAAGGTAGTTGTTTTCTTTTGCTTTATAGTGAAAATCAGGTAAAATGGCAAAATAGACGTCGACGCAGTCATGACACAATTCATATAAATGGAGGAAGCAAACCATGTTCCAACAAGAGATATATAAAGGAAGTTTAGAAGAAAAATACAACATCGTCACAAAGCAACTCGATGCGTTATTAACAGGTGAAGAAGATTTTATTGCAAACCTAGCAAATGCCAGTGCTTTGCTAACCCAATTTCTCCACGATGTAAATTGGGTTGGTTTTTATTTACTTAAAGAAGAAGGACTAGTGTTAGGTCCGTTTCAAGGATTGCCTGCATGTGTACGTATCCCTCTAGGTAAAGGAGTATGCGGGACAGCAGTAGAAAAAAATACAACGATGCTCGTACCTGATGTGCACCAATTTCCTGGTCATATTGCTTGTGACGCTGCCTCTCGTTCTGAAATTGTTATTCCAATTCGACATCAGGATTCTATTGTCGCTATATTAGATATTGATAGTCCCCTTCCATCTCGATTTACAGAAGAAGAACAAATGTATTTAGAGAAGTTTGTAGCCATTATTGAGAAGCATATTGTTAATTAATAAATATAAAAGAGGTTGCCTAAAAGGAGACACACTCTCCTTAGCAACCTCTTTTTCATTTGACAATCACCCTATTTTTACCAGCTTCTTTGGCGTCATACAATCCTTGATCTGCTAATTTGAACAGCTTTTGCAACGTCATCCCTTTTTCACTGGAGCTCCAGGAAGATAATCCAATGGATACCGTTACTCTAGGACTCGTTTCTAATTCAACAGCTCGCAATATTCTATGTGCAATTTGTTTGCCTATTTTTATTTCAACTCGCGGAAAATAAATAGCTAACTCTTCGCCACCCCATCTAGCAGCAATGTCCCCTTCTCGAATATTTTTCTTAAGAACATTAGCCACTTGAATAATAATATCATCACCTACTTGATGACCAAACGTATCGTTAATTGTCTTAAAATCATCAATATCTAGTAATAGGAAGCTTCCATTTGCATCTTTTTGCAAAGACTCTTGAATACATTCATCTAAAAACCTTCTTGAGTGTAGCCTTGTTAGATGGTCCGTTATCACTAGTCTTTCTAGTTCTTCATGAAGCATGGAATTCGTAAATGCTAATGTTGAATGAAAAACAAGGGACTGAAGAAGTTTAAAGTTATCAAAACTAAAATGATTCGTCTTGTGATGAATGGCAATGACTACGCCTTTTAACTCCTTATTTTGAATCATAGGAACAGATAGAATGGATTTATAACCTTCAATTACTTTTTCATTTTGAATATCAGTATCACCTATGAAAACAGAATCTTTTTCTCGCTTCATTCGTTGCAAAAAAGGCTCTAATTCATCTAGAATTGCCGCTTCACTAAATAAAGGTGAACTTCCTTCGAGCACGATGTATCCTCCATTAGGTTGGAAAATAATAAACCCAACTTGTTCGGCTCCAAACGACTCTGTAATCTGACGGGTCATAAAGTTAATCGTATCAGATAAGCGTAAGTTCAGATTTAACTGATGAGATGTCTCATTAATTAATTGTAAATCATAAATGAGTTTTCGACTTTGTTGAAACAACTCCGCATTTTCTAATGCAATCCCACCAGTGTCTGCAAGCATTTTAATAAACTCAATTTCTGCTCTTGGAATTCGAGTATAATCAACCAACTCTATTTCCATTACGCCATACACTCCCTGCTTTCCTTTAAGAGGCGCATACAACACTATATTTTCGTTCATTGCTTCATGGTCTACTTGAATCCGTCCAGTTAAATAAGCTTGCTCAGCCATCCGATTGCTACTGTCCGTTCCGTACATAAAGGGTTTAATAGGCAAATCATGATTCACTTTCCATTCTTGAGAAATTAGCAGGTGTACGTGAAACCGTGGATATACATTTTTTATCGCTGCAACAATTTCATCTAGTACGTTGGCAATATCCATTGTAGAGTGGAATTTTTTTGTTACTTGCAATAAGATGTCTTTACGTTTTTCTACTTTTCCCGTTGGCTGCTCAAGACCTTTTTCAAAAATAGGGATTAATTTATTTACCCACCCACAATAATGCTCTTTTTCAGCATAAACTTCTTCATCTGATTCAAAAGAAAATACTAGAAATGATACAACATTACTCATGAACACAACAGGGAAAAGAAGATAGGCGTTCGTATTCTTATTATTAAGTTTCTCTCCTGTAACTAGAAACGGCATATCCGTCTGTTCTAATTGTTCATCAATAAACAGTTCTGTTATAGTTACTTCGTCCATTGGAAGTTTTGTAGATGAACATACCAGTGTTGCTTTTTTATGGTTTAGTTCATATATACCTATGTGGCGATTTACCTTTTTTGTATAGCATGTTACCAAGGCTTTTGCCAAACGACTAAATTCCATCCGATAATCCGCCGCTATAAGCAATTCTTCTGGCGATACCCCCAGTGGTTCAAATAATTGGTCCAGATTAGCGGAGACAAGGCCAATGGATACAATTTCCAAATATTGATGAATCTTTTGGCTTTTCTCGTTCGTGCACTGAATGATAACTCCTAAAAAAAGCTTTTTTTCCTCCTGAAATATGGGAACCGAAATTTGGTGACAATCACCATATTTCATCATCATTTTATTCACCTGAAAAGAATGACAAAAGTACGATGTAGCCTTAACTAACTCTTTTGGAAGATAGCCAACTTCTTGTAAGGAAAGAATCCGATCTTCTGAAGCAACAAAGAAAACAGCAGGTTTAAAAAACGTCTGATGGGCTAGCATTCTTGAAACAACTTTGTCCAAAAAAATATCATATCTATTATTTATAGGCTGTACTTTGAAATCGTTTTTCATTCTCTTACAACACCACACAATCGTGTATGACCCGCCACTTTGACGTAGCCTACTTTATATTTTCATCCGGTATTCTTAACCAGTCATTTTTGTATCTATTTTACTATAAATAAGTAAAATAGTGTTAGGACTATATACATCCTAATTATACTATGTTCCTGTTATTCATGTAATGAAAAAATCAAATCATTATTTGCAAAGGAACTATACTCATGATATTTAGTAGTCAAAAGAGAAAGAAAGATAATCGATTCTTGACAACTGTAT
The DNA here is from genome assembly GCF_032335535.1 of Alkalihalobacillus sp. MEB130. Taxonomy (NCBI): domain Bacteria; kingdom Bacillati; phylum Bacillota; class Bacilli; order Caryophanales; family Bacillaceae; genus Alkalihalobacillus; species Alkalihalobacillus sp. MEB130. The sequence continues at coordinate 74,271 of NZ_JAOANA010000003.1, read as the reverse complement.
TCTTAATTCATATAATAGAATTTGTGTGAAATACGACAGCCACGGTAAACAAGCAATGTTCCTTCATTTTGTTCCTCGAACGGCTGCATAAAGACGAGGTGCATCGTGTAACTTCTAGCTGTCGAAGCGAAGATGCATGAAAGCAAAATGAACATTGTTTAGAGATTACCAGCCGGTTGTTATTTTGCAACATCAAAATAACAAGGAGGAGTCAAATTATGGCTCGTTATACAGGTCCATCTTGGAAATTATCTCGTCGTTTAGGAATTTCACTAAGCGGTACGGGTAAAGAATTAGCAAAGCGTCCGTATGCTCCAGGGCAACACGGTCCAAACCAACGTAAAAAGCTTTCTGAATATGGTTTACAACTTCAAGAAAAGCAAAAACTTCGTCACATGTTCGGAGTAAATGAGCGTCAATTCCGTCGCATCTTTGATGATGCTGGTAAAATGTCTGGTATCCACGGTGAGAACTTCATGATTCTTCTTGAGTCTCGTCTTGATAACCTAGTTTACCGTATGGGTCTTGCTCGTACTCGTCGTGCTGCTCGTCAATTAGTTAACCACGGTCACATCTTAGTTGATGGAAGCCGCGTAGATATCCCATCTTACCGCGTTAAGCCTGGTCAAACAATTGGTGTTCGTGAAAAGTCACGCAACCTTGATGTAATTAAGGAAGCTCTTGAAGGAAACGACTTCGTTCCTGCTTATGTAACTTTCGATGCTGATAGCTTACAAGGAACTTATAGCCGTCTTCCAGAACGTTCTGAGCTACCTGCTGAAATTACAGAAGCTCTTATCGTTGAGTTCTACTCTCGTTAATCTTTATAGAAAAAAGCCAGTCCAATTGGACTGGCTTTTTTTTGTCTTAGCTTAACAGATGATAACTTAGGGCACTAAAAATAGTGAAACTCACCCTTTCAGTGCCCCCTCAAAAACTTCTGCTTTTTTACTTGATTAATTTCATAAACTTACGTTTTCCGACTTGAAGAATCATACCGTCTTCTATTTCAACTTGTAACTGGACGTCCTCTACTTTTTCCTCGTTTATTTTAACTCCACCATTTTGAATCATTCTTCTAGCTTCTCCTTTTGAACTCATCATCTTCAACTCAACAAGTAAATCGACAATCCAAACCGATTCGTCACCTTCCCACTTAGTCTCAGGAAGATCTGTTGGAAGAGAACGCTTTTGGAAGACTGTTTGGAAATAATTTCGAGCTTCTTCTGCTGCTGCTTTTCCGTGGTACATTTCAACAAATAGTGCCCCTAAATTCATTTTTGCATCTCGAGGATGTACACTGCCATCTTTTAACCCAACTTCTAGGTTGTTAATTTCATCCATTGGTAAATCAGTTGCTAATTTGTAATATTTAATCATCAGTTCATCTGGGATCGACATCGATTTTCCAAAAATCTCGTTCGGAGCCTCATCTATACCAATATAGTTATTTAATGACTTAGACATCTTTCTTTCCCCATCAAGACCTTCGATCAGAGGTAACGTGAGTGCCACTTGCTTCTCTTGCCCATATGCCTCTTGTAATGTTCTTCCCATTAACAGGTTAAACTTTTGGTCCGTACCACCAACTTCGATATCCGTGTGTAACGCTACCGAATCGTACCCTTGCATTAATGGATAGAAGAATTCGTGAACAGAAATAGGTTGGCCTGACTTGTAACGTTTTTCGAAATCGTCACGCTCTAACATTCTAGCAACTGTCATATTAGCAGCAAGTTTCACTACGTCTTCAAACTGTAATGGTTTTAACCATTCAGAGTTGTAGTAAATCGTTACTTTATCCATATCAAGAATCTTTCCATATTGCTCAACATACGTTTTTGCGTTCTGCTTCACTTCTTCATCAGTTAATTGCTTACGTGTCTCAGACTTTCCTGTCGGGTCTCCAATTCGCCCTGTGAAATCCCCAATTAACATTTGAATTTCATGTCCTAACTCTTGAAACTGACGTAATTTATGAAGCGGAACTGTATGACCGATATGTACATCAGGTGCAGATGGATCCATTCCTAATTTAATTTTTAATGGCTTTCCTGTCGCTACTGACTTTTCAATTTTCTTTCTGAAGTCAGCTTCAGGAACAATTTCTACTACTCCACGCTTTAAATAATTAAGCTGTCTCTCTACTTCTGCTTTTTGTTCTTCCGTTAAAGTCCATTCTTTTTCCATCATTCATACCCCATTCTGTATATTTATATAAAAGAAAAAAGACCTCTCCCCTAAAAAAGGGACGAGGTCTTCGCGTTACCACCCTTGTTGAAAAGACACATGAATACGTGATCCATATCGGTCTTTTCCACTTCATTTAGTTAACGGTATCATCCGTTCTTTGCTTATCACAAAGAAAAGCTCCTGATTGTAATTCATCCTAACCTTTTGTGCTAATTCACAGCAACCATTAGCTCTCTTTTACAGGGAAGATTAAGACTACTTCGATCATTCTTCGCTTCATTATTATTCATTTGTATTCAGTCTTTTTTGTCAAACGACTATAATGTATCTTTTTTACCACAAGAAAATGACATTGTCAAACACCTTTTAACCCATATCGTCATTCGACAGCGTATGATATAATATTTACTGATATATGGGAGGTTTGCTATGAATCATAACGAATCATCATTTATAGAGAAACTCAAACGGTTTCCAAGAAAATTACATGAATTAAAGGTATTTCGAAAAATTGGTATTACATACCAAGTATTTTGGAACTTATTCCTTGTCTTTTTAATTGTTGGATTTATGGGGTTCTTTTTCGTGGGTGGCGCAGCAGCTGGTTACTTTGCCGCCCTTGTCAAAGATGAACCGCTTCGGTCAGCAAGTGAAATGCGAACACAAATTTATGATTATGAAGAAACAAGTGTTGCCTATTTTGCCGATGATCGCTTAATTGGAGAACTTCCAGCAGACATTGAACGTTACCAAGTTGCGTTAGAGGATATTTCTGAACACTTAAGAAATGCCATCATTGCTACAGAAGATGAATATTTCTATGAGCATGAAGGGGTTGTACCGAAAGCCATTATGCGTGCAACGTTTCAAGAGTTTGCCAACTCATCCTTACAAACAGGTGGTAGTACCCTCACACAGCAGCTGATTAAAAATCAAATTTTAACAAGTGAAGTATCGTTCGACCGTAAAGCTACCGAAATCTTACTTGCGATGCGCTTAGAGCACTTTTTGGATAAAGATGAGATACTTGAAGCGTACTTAAATATCGTACCATTCGGTCGTAATTCATCCGGTCGCCAAATTGCCGGTGTTCAAGCAGCAGCTAATGGTCTTTTCGGTGTAGATGCTAGTGAATTATCTATCCCACAAGCAGCCTATATTGCAGGCTTGCCACAAAGCCCATTTGGCTATACACCTTTTTTACCAGGTGGTGAAGTGAAAGATAATCTAGATCCTAGTATGAACCGTATGAGAACCGTCTTATCAAGAATGCACGAGGCTGGCTTTATTACGGAAGAAGAGTTTGAAGATGCCCTAGCTTATGATATTCCAGGGGATTTCACAGAACGAACTCCTGCCCCAATTGAGGAGTATCCTTATTTAACTAATGAAGTTTTATTACGTGCAGCCGACATGTTAGCTAAACAGAAGCTACAAAACAGTGGACATGAAGAACTTGAGCAATCAGAAGAAATTGAACTACTTAGTAGATATCGTCAAGAAGCTAGCCAGGAATTACGTACAAATGGATACCATATCCATACAACAATCGATGAAGATATCTACAAGGCCATGCAGGAAGCAGTCAAAACCGGTCATCTATTTGGCCCTGAAAAAGGTGGTCAACAAGAAGAAGTTGGGGCTGTTTTGATTGAAAATCATACTGGTGCCATTAAGGGATTTGTTGGCGGACGTGAGGAAGTATACGGCAGAGACTTCAATCGTGCCACTCGAGCGTACAGACAAAACGGTTCAACAATGAAGCCACTGCTTGCCTATGCACCAGCTATGGACGTTGGAGCGATCCAACCCGGAATTGTTGTACCAGACACCCCTACTACTTATCCAGGGGGGGAACCATTATCAAACTTTGATAATGGCCATCAAGGATTGCTTTCAGTAAGACAATCTCTTGCAAGATCTCGTAACATTCCTGCCGTACGTTCTTTTTTAATGGTACCGCATGAAAAGTCACGAGAAACATTATTAAAATTAGGATTCTCATTAAATAGCGGGGAGCCATATCCTTCCGCTCCACTAGGTTCAACCGATCATAACGTTACAGTTGAACAAAATACAAACGCCTATGCAACATTTGCTAATGGTGGGAAATACGTTGAATCCTATATGATTGAACGTATTGAAACGGCTCAGGGTGTCGTACTTTATGAACATGAGCCAACAGAAGTAGACGTATTTAGCCCACAAGCTTCATACTTAACGCTTGATATGTTGCGCGACGTATTAAAAGCAGGCGGTACGGCAAGTTCATTACCAGGCCGATTGAACTTTTCAGCAGATTGGGCTGGTAAAACAGGAACTACCAGTAACACTCGAGATTCCTGGTTTGTTGGCACCAATCCTAATGTTACATTAGGGGTTTGGATTGGCTATGACAAAGGCGAACAAATTAGTACAACAGTTAACGGGTTGCGGTCTGGACCAAGAACTCAGCAAATCTGGGCAAATATTGCCAATGCTGCTTATAGCCAAAAACCCGAATTGGTAGGACCAAGCGAGCGTTTTGCTAGACCTGATGGAATTGTATCTCGATCGATATGTAGTCTAACAGGACTTTTACCATCACCAATTTGTCAACAAGCCGGTCTAGTAACAACTGATCTATTTGACGCAAGATATGTTCCAAATAAAACCGATGATAGCTTGGAAAATGCTCGATATGTTACGATTAATGGAAGTAACTATTTGGCCCTTTCTAACACACCTTCTGAATTCACACAAGAAGGCGTTATGGTAGCCGATGATTTTCCTGGCATAGGAGATATATCAAAATACCTGCCAGATAATATGAAAAACTTAATTCCAGATAAAAAGGCACCTAATAATGGGAATACACCTGGTTCTGTTAGTGGAATCAAATTAAGCGGCAATTCACTTACTTGGTCCAAACACTCCGACAACGATATTGTAGGCTATCGAATCTATCGAGCTGAAAATGAAAGTACGAATTATAAACGTTATAATCACGTAAAAGGAAATGAAACAACTTCATTAAATGTGAATGGAGACAATTACTCGTACTATGTAACGGCTGTAGACTCTTCAGGCCGTGAATCGTCTGCTTCGTCCATCGTTGAAGGGAAAAACTATTCACCAGAGCCAGAGCCAGAACCTGAGCCAGAACCTGAAAAGCCAAAAGAGGAAGAGAAAGAGAAAGAAAAGAAAGAAGAAAAAGAAGAGAAGAAAAAAGAGAAAGAGAACGAAAACTCTTCTAATGATGGTAATGATAATTAACACATTGCAACTAAGAAAAAGCTAGGATTGTTCCTAGCTTTTTCTTTTTACACATCCTTTCAATTTACCACTGTATAATGAACAAACACACAGGATTATTGAATAAACAAAGACAAAGCCTACACCCGATCGGGTGTAGGCTTCTCTATTAATCTTCCATTGTTGATAAGTCCCCTGTTGGCAAGTCTAATTCCCATGCTTTTAGAACACGTCTCATAATCTTACCACTACGAGTCTTAGGAAGTTTTGCTCTAAATTCAATTTCACGTGGAGCCGCATGAGCAGCTAACCCTTTTTTAACAAAATTTCGAATATCCTCTTTAAGCTCTTCTGTTACTTCATATCCATCTCTAAGAGCAACAAACGCTTTAATAATTTCACCTCTTACAGGGTCTGGTTTCCCAATAACACCAGCTTCAGCTACAGCAGGATGCTCAACCAATTTGCTTTCTACTTCAAATGGTCCAACACGCTCTCCTGATGTCATAATTACATCATCAATTCTACCTTGGAACCAGAAGTACCCATCTTCATCCATATAAGCTGAATCACCAGAAACATACCAGCCTTCGATTTCGAAATAGCTATTATATTTCTCTTCATTCTTCCAGATAGCTCGCATCATCGATGGCCAGCCCTTTTTAATAGCTAAATTCCCCATACGATTAGGTGGTAATTCATTTCCTTTATCATCGATTATGGCCGCTTTAACACCAGGAATCGGTTTGCCCATTGAACCAGGACGAACGTCCATTGCAGGATAGTTACAAATTACTTGAGCACCTGTCTCTGTCATCCACCACGTATCGTGAATACGAAGGTCAAATACTTTTTTACCCCAACGGACTACCTCAGGGTTTAGAGGCTCACCTACACTTAACATATGGCGCAAGTTTGAAAGGTCATACTTCTTAACAAGCTCATCGCCTGCACTCATTAACATTCTAAATGCTGTTGGTGCACTATACCAAACAGACACTTTGTATTTCTCTAACGTTTCATACCAATCTTGAGGACTGAATCGTCCACCACGGACAACATTAGAAACACCGACCAGCCAAGGACCAAAAATTCCATATGATGTTCCTGTTACCCAACCTGGATCAGCTGTACACCAGTAAATATCATCATCTTTTAAGTCTAGCACCCATTTAGCTGTTTGGTAGTGTTGAAGCATAGCATTATGAACATGCAATACTCCTTTAGGCTTTCCTGTAGAGCCAGACGTATAATGCAAAATTAATCCATCTTCACGATCAACCCATTGAATATCAAGTTCATCGCTAGCACTATTTATACGAGTTAAGAGATTTAGGTAGCCTTCTTTCTCTTCATATGACTCGTCTACAATAAAGACAGTTTCAAGATTTGGTAAGTCATCCACCGGAACTCGCTCTAATAGAGCTGGCGTTGTGATCAGCACCTTCGCCTCACTGTCTTCTAAACGATCACGTACAGCCCCTTCCATAAACGCCTCAAACAATGGTCCAACTATGGCTCCTAGCTTGACGGCACCGAGAACCGCAAAGTATAGTTCTGGTGAACGCGGCATAAAAATAAAAACTCTATCGCCTTTTTCTACTCCTGCATCACGCAGGACATTTCCAGCCTTATTTGAATAATTCTTCATATCAGTAAAAGTATATTGCTCATCGCGCTTAGCATCACTATAGTAAAGTGCTACTTTGTTCGCTTTTCCTTCCTCTACGTGACGATCAATCGCTTCGTAAGCAAGGTTAACCTGTCCTGTTTTACTCCAAGTGAATTGAGATTCTGTTTCTTTCCAGTCAAAAGACTGGGCAGTCTGTTCATAGCTTTCTAAATTATGATTTCCCCTTACAGATGGAAGCGCTTGCAGATTCATCGTACATCTTCCTCTCTTTTATGTAGTTTCAATTTATAGTATAATACATTTAGAATATTATATCAATTTAAAATTTTAAATTTACCCATTTTTTAGGAAAAACAAACTAACACGAAAAAGACCTCTGATAATTTTTATTGACAAATCAATGGCAAATAACACCATTTGCTATTCATCATGTATAATAAAAGTGGAAATAGGCTTTATAAAGGTGGTTACATATCATGATGCATCAGAAGACATATTACTCAATGGAAGTCCCATTTCACGATCGAACATTGCTCCTTGAAGGTCCAATTCATTCTGATCTTTTACGATCTTATGATTTTCATGATGGTCTTGTAGCGTTTCGACCCCCTACCCAGCAAAAAGAAGCGTTATTAGAAATTGCTGATTTACCAGAAGGCAGAATTAATATCATTCGGGATGGGAACATGATTGTAGGATATGTTACATTTGTTTATCCAGATCCAATGGAACGCTGGTCAGAAGGAAAAATGGAAAATCTAATTGAACTAGGGGCAATTGAAATCGCTTTTGAATATCGCGGTGCTCAGTTAGGAAAAAATCTGTTACGTCTTTCCGTCATGGATGATGCAATGGAAGATTATATTATTATTACAACAGAATATTACTGGCATTGGGATTTAAAGGGCAGTGGATTAGATGTATGGGAGTATCGAAAAGTCATGGAGAAAATGATGAATGCTGGTGGCTTAGAATGGTATGCAACAGACGACCCTGAAATTTGTTCTCACCCTGCCAATTGCTTAATGGCCAGGGTAGGAAAGAGAGTAAGCCAAGAATCAATTCAGCAATTTGATCAACTTCGGTTCCAAAACCGATTCATGTACTAAGGAGGTGGGTTGTATTGATTATTGAACACATAATGAAACGAAATGTGATTACGGTTACAGAAACATCCACTATCAAAGAAGCTATGCAACTTCTTGAATACCATCAAATTCGCCATATTCCTGTTCTTAACGCACAAAAACAACTTGTTGGAATTGTTTCAGATAGTGATATTAGAGATGCAAGTCCCTCCATTTTTCACTTTACTGAACATCTTGAAGATTTTTTAAAACCGATCTCTTCTATCATGAAAAGAAATGTGATCACCGCTCACCCGCTTGATTTCGTAGAAGAAGTTTCTACCCTTTTTTATGAACATCATATTGGGTGTCTACCAATATTAGATGACGAAGAGTTAGTTGGTATTATTACAGAAACAGATATGCTCCACACATTAGTTGAATTAATGGGAGCTCACCAACCTAGTTCTCATATCGAGGTGAAAGTTGAAAATATCACTGGCAAACTCTCAGATATTGCCTCTATTTTCAAAGAATTAAACATAAGTATTACGAGTGTTTTGGTTTACCCTCATCAAGATCCAGCTTTCAAAATTCTTGTTTTCCGTATACAAACGATAGATCCTAGAAAAGTGGTTAAAGTGATTGAAGAAGAAGGATATGATGTTATTTGGCCAAGTGTGCCGGGGATGAAATAATGAAACAAGACGCCGTCTTTATCTTTTCCGATGAACAGTTAGCTTATCGTTTTAATGAGAAACATCCCTTTAATCACTTACGTCTTCAACTTACTTTTGATCTATTAAAAAGTCTTGACGCTCTTAATACAAAACAAATTCTATCTCCACGAATGGCAACGGATACAGAGATCGCGCTTGTTCATGATGAAGCGTTTATTGACGCCGTGAAAGCTGCAGGACAAGGAGCGTTAGAAGAAGCTATTGCAGCCAATTATGGACTCGGGACAGAAGATACTCCTATCTTCCCGAATATGCATGAGGCAGCAGCCTTACTTGTCGGTGGTACATTACAAGCAGTTGATGAAGTCATGTCAGGTAGAGCCAATCATGCTCTTCACCTTGGTGGTGGGTTGCATCATGGTTTTAAAGGAAAAGCTTCTGGTTTTTGTATTTATAACGATAGTTCAATTGCAATAGAGTACATGAAACAAAAGTATGGAGCCCGTGTATTATATGTAGATACAGATGCCCATCATGGAGACGGAGTTCAATGGGCTTTCTATGATGATCCAGATGTATGTACATTGAGCATTCATGAAACTGGGCGATATCTTTTCCCTGGAACAGGACAAGTACATGAAAAAGGATCGGGAAAGGGATACGGATTTTCTATTAATGTGCCTGTAGACGCGTTTACAGAAGATGAATCATTTTTAGAAGTTTATGAGACCGCTTTCCGTGAGGTTATTGAGTTTTTTAAACCAGATGTAATACTAACACAAAACGGGGCAGATGCTCATCATTTTGATCCACTTACTCATCTTTGTTCAACGATTGAGACTTATAAACAAATTCCACGAATAGCTCATGAACTCGCTCATGAATTTTGTGAAGGGAGATGGATTGCGGTAGGAGGCGGCGGGTACGATATATGGCGCGTTGTTCCAAGAGCTTGGGCCTATATTTGGTTAACGATGACAAATCAAACCGATCGTCTCGACACGTCCATTCCTAATTCCTGGATTCATAATTGGTCTGAGCAATCTATTGAAACGTTACCGGTAACTTGGCACGATACTAATATTGTTCCTTCCATCCCTCGCAAACAAGAGATTACGGAAAAAAATAGAAAAACATTAGAAAAAGCTCTTTTTCACATTCGAAATGAAAAAAAACGGTAGTCTATTAAATTTTTTAAAGGTTCAGGGCACTGAAAATGGTTGATTGTTCCCTTTTCAGTGCTCAAACTTTCAAGAGGTTTTTTCGCTAGTTTTCCATTTTTCCTTTCGCTGCCAGCGGTAAACATATTTTTTCCGAATTACCTTTATTATAAAGTTCCCTTCAATGTTCGAACGATGTTTGACACAAGGAGATGTGACTGTTCACTTGCCAGGACCGTAAATTCTTGAAAGTTGACTGATGCTTCTCCATTTGCTTTATCTGACATGGACCGGATAATCACAAAAGGAACGTCATTCATCGCAGCGACTTGTGCAACAGCTGCCCCCTCCATTTCTACACAAGCAGCTGTGAACTCTTCACGTAAGCTTTGAACATACTTGTGATCTGCAATAAATTGGTCGCCACTCACAATCCTACCTTGAACGATACGCCGATCAGGTAAGGCTTTCGCTGCTTGCACTGCCATTTGAATGAGTGTTTCATCAGCTTGAAAATCAGATGAACCGTTAAAATAAGGGATTTCTCCTTTTTTAAAACCTAGTGGTGTAACATCAAGGTCATGTTGCATTGCACTCGTTGAAATGACCAAATCACCCACATCCAATGAATCATCAACAGCTCCCGCGACCCCTGTAAATAGCAGATGACTAATTGTAAACTTATCAATTAAAATTTGGCTGGTGAGAGCAGCATTCACCTTGCCTACCCCACACTTACAAAGGATGAGGTCTTGCCCATTCATCTTCCCCTCATAAAAAGTAACCGTTGCAAAAATATGGGTTTCCACAATCTCCATTTCGGTTTTCATACGTTCTATTTCTTCATTCATTGCACCTATGATTCCAATTTTCACTATTTAACCTCCTAAAACCATAAAAAAATGACTACCATGATAAAAAGAGTAGCAATCACAATATACCGTACTGAATAAACAATAGCAAAAATCATTCATTTTCGGGATATTGTGACTGCAAATATCATCATGGCAATCATTCGTTATAGTTATTCACTTAAAATGTTTCTCCATCTTCAAGGCTAGGATCGGATATAACGATCACAACTCGTCGATTTTGCTGTAAATTCTCAACCGTTGTATTAGGAACAACTGGACGAGTATCTCCATAGCCTGTTGCAATAAAACGGTCTGGTTCTAAATCATGTGTATCAATTAAAAAACGGATAACGCTACTTGCTCGCGCTCCAGACAGTTCCCAGTTCGAGGGATAGCGATAAGTCGAGATTGGACGACTATCCGTATGTCCCTCCACCTTTACGATGTTTGGTATCGCAACAAGTAATGTCCCGACTTTGCTAAGAAATGGTTCCGCGTCTGGAAGTAATTCAGCCTCCGCTGTTGCAAAAATGGTTCTTTCTTGCAAAACAAGTACAACTCCCCGATCATCTCTTGTTGCAGAGATTAATTCAGTCAGTTCATTTTCTTCAAGAAATTCATTTACTTCATACAGTAACTCATCCATAGCAGCGTCTTGTTCATCTCTCGTAGTTTCCTCGCTACCGAATACTCCTTCTTCAAACGGATCCTTTCTTACTTCGCCTTGTTCTTGGCTTGGGTTATCAAACTCAATCGCTGAAGGCATATATTCAAAGATTTGTCTTTGATTAAAAGAATCCGCAATTGCCCTAAACTTTTGAGCATCCACGACGGACATCGAGAATAAAAGAATAAAAAATACCAAAATTAGTGTCATAAGATCAGAGAAAGTGACCATCCATTTTGGTGCACCTTTATCTTCTTGCCGTCTCTTACGATGCAACATTTTCTTCACCTAACACATCTTCATCTTGGTTGTCATTTTTCTTTGCAGTAGAGAAGGCACTTAGTTTTTCTTGAAGTACTTTTGGATTTTGTCCAGATTGAACCCCAATAACCCCTTCTATAATAATCTGCTTTACGAATATTTCTTCATCTGTTTTGTTTCCTAGTTTAGTAGCCATAGGTAAAAAAACTAGGTTAGCAAGCACTGTCCCATAAAGGGTTGTTAATAAAGCAACAGCCATATTAGGTCCAAGAGTAGCGGGATCATTTAAATTTTGTAACATGAGAACTAGACCAACAAGAGTTCCAATCATCCCCCAAGCCGGTGCATATTCTCCAGCTTTCTCAATGATGGCTCGTCCCTTACGATGCCTCTCTTCCATTGCTACAACTTCTGCCATCATAATATCTTTTATTACATCTGGCTCAATTCCATCTACCGCTAACAGTACTCCTTTTTTTATAAAAGGGTCTTTTACTTCATCCAAACTCGCCTCAAGTGCTAGTAAGCCTTCACGACGTGCTCTTGATGATAAATCAACAAATGTATCAATCAGTTGATGTAAATCATGATTCTCTGTACGAAATGCTTCCCCTAAAACTTTCGGAACCAATTTTAATTCAGCTAAAGAAAACGTAATAACAATGGCTGATATAAGACCTCCAAATACGATAAGAACTGATGCAATCTGAATAAAGTAAATAAATCCAGATGGCCCAGAGTTTGAGAAGACAGCCAATAGGATAACGATGATTCCTATCACGATTCCTATTGGTGTCATAATATCAAATTTTTTCATAATCCTCTCCCTGAGGGGCGCGATACTCTCTTGACCACTACACTTCATTCTCGAAACATAGTCATCTATGTTTGCTTATTACGTATTCGTGTTCTGAGATCTTGGTTCAGCGTCCCATTATGATTTCGTTGATTGTCTAAATTCGATTCTGTGAGGGAGCACTACGACTTGGTCCGTCACTTCTTCTTTGTTCATTAATTTCGTTAATAAACGCATAGAAACAGCACCAATGTCATACATCGGTTGAACAACTGTTGTAAGTGTTGGTCGAACCATTGTTGCAAGACGAGTATTATCAAACCCAATTACTTCGAAATCATCTGGGATTGAAAATCCGTGGTCTTGAGCTCCATGAATAACACCTAAAGCCATTTCATCAGTGGATGCAAAAATAGCTGAAGGCTTATTTTCTAACTCTAAAAATGACTCCATTGCGTCTATTCCTGAGTCATACGTATAGTCCCCAATGACAACTAAGTCCTCTTCAAAAGAAAGACCAGCTCCTTCAATTGCCTCTCTATATCCTAGGAACTTTTGATAACCATTAACAGGGTCATCTAACGTTCCTGAGAGCATCCCAATACGAGAATGTCCTTGTTCAATGAGATGAGAAATAGCATCATAAACAGCTTGTCTATAATCAATGTTTACCGAAGGAATCTCTTCGTTCGCATCAAGTGTAGCGGCTAACACGATTGGGACTGGTGAGCGTTTAAATTGAACAACATGTTCTTCTGTAATATGACCACCCATAAAAACAATTCCGTCTACTTGCTTTTCAAGTAACGTATTGATTAAATGGATTTCCTTTTCTTGGTTTTGATCAGAGTTACAAAGGATGATGTTGTATTTATACATCGTGGCAATATCCTCAATCCCCCTTGCTAATTCTGCAAAGAAGATACTCGAAATATCAGGGATGATCACCCCGACAGTTGTTGTTCTCTTACTTGCTAGACCTCTTGCTACTGCATTGGGACGATAGCCTAACCTCTCAATTGCTTCAAGTACTTTCTTTCTAGTTGCGGGTTTTACATTTGGATTTCCATTAACAACACGTGACACGGTTGCCATTGAAACTCCTGCTTCTCTTGCTACATCATAAATAGTTGTATTCACTAGGATCCTCCTCAGTTTTTGAAAATAAACTTATTCGTTTTCATGATTGTATAGTTATCATACGATACTATGAAGAGGTCCGCAATGTCCTACAGTACTTATATCGACATCCTTCATGAAATTTTCATAGTATGTGTAAAAAAAAATACATTTTTTGCGGTTTTTCGCCTGTTTCTTTACAAAAGAAAGAGAGGCTATCTCTGAAAGTTCCTCCACCCTTACCAGACTCCATAATGTACACTTAGACGAGCATACTATATATGGTGGACTTTGGGATTGAACTTTATTAGAGACAACCTCTCTATTTTGAATTACCCTTTATATAATCCTGAAGCAAGCAAATCATCAATAAATTTATTAAATTGAGGAATATCCATTTGTTGAGCAGAATCTGATAAAGCTACAGCCGGATCTGGATGTACTTCTGCCATAATAGCATCGGCACCAATAGCGAATGCAGCCTTGGCTGTTGGAAGTAACAAATCACGACGCCCAGTAGAATGTGTCACATCCACTAATACTGGCAAATGAGTTTCTTGTTTTAAGATTGGAACAGCTGAAATATCTAACGTATTTCTAGTCGCTGTTTCATATGTGCGAATTCCGCGCTCACATAACATTAAGTTTGTATTTCCATTTGCTACAATGTATTCTGCAGCATGAATGAATTCTTGAATCGTCGCAGATAAGCCTCGTTTTAGTAAAACTGGCTTATCTACTGCTCCAGCAGCTTTTAGTAGTTCAAAATTCTGCATGTTACGTGCACCAATTTGAATAACATCCAAATATTCTACAGCTGTTTCAATATCAGAAGGATTTACGATCTCACTGATCACAACCATATCAAGTTCATCTGCCACTTGTTTTAAAATCTTAAGGCCTTCTAGCCCTAACCCTTGGAAATCGTATGGTGATGTACGAGGTTTAAACGCTCCTCCTCGTAACAATTTAATTCCACGTTCTTTCAATGCTTTGGCAACTGTTAATACTTGTTCGTAGCTTTCAACCGCACATGGCCCCATAACAAGACGTTGCTGTCCATCTCCCATCATGACACCCTTTAAATCAACAACCGTATTTTCTGGTTGCTTTTTACGAGAAACAAGCAATGCTTTACTATTGTCTTCTTCTTGTAACTCAAGGCTCGCTTTGAAGATTTGCTTAAATAAATGTTGTAAAGTAGCCGTCTCAAATGGTCCTTTATTATGCTCCGCAATGTGATCGAGCATGCTACGCTCTCTCACCGGATCGAATCTATTTACACCTTGTGAACTTTTTACTTTTCCAATTTCTTGAACAAGACGAGCTCGCTCATTGATTGTTTCAAGAAGCTTTAGATTTACCTCGTCTAATTCTGTTCTCAACACATCTAATTTGTCGTTACTCACTGCTCTCCACTCCCTCTATATGCCTCTTTTGTATTTGTTTTTTATTATATATGAAAATTCAGAGAATGTCACGAGTTTTCTTTAACGCTTTTAAGCTTTTATGCTTTTATGCAATAAAGCAACTAGTCTAATAGTTTGTGCTTACGTTTCTACATATTCTTTAGTAAAATATAGCTATTATATATGGGAAAACGATTGATTTTCAACAAATGCTTCTTATTCATGAAGGGGATAAATCACTGTCGTCATAACTCCCACTAAGTATAAGAAATGAAAGGGATACCGCCACAGGTCATTTTTGAATTGTGGCGGTACCCCTTATCTAAGACTTCTCTATTCATAATTGTTATTTCGCTTGAGCAGCTTTTTCTTCTTCTTCAAGCTTAGCTTGAATGTCACTCACTTCTTGTTTGACTGTCTCTGCAATTTCTTCTCCAGATTGTTGTACATCTCCAGCCAGATCTTCAACAATTTCACCAGCTGCATTAGCTGTATCCTCAGCTTCAGTTTTTAAATTGGTCGTTGCTTCCTTCACCTTTTCAACCACTTGAGCTGACTGATCGGAAACCACTTTAGCGATAGAAGAAGATTTTTCTTTAGCGTAAGTAGCCCATTCATTTCCTTTGTCGTAAGCAGTGGAAGTAAATTGGTTTGTTTTATCACGGGCAATTTGAGCTTGCTCGTTAATATCACTACGAAGTTCTTTTCCTGATTTAGGAGCTAAAAACAATGCTGCCGACGCCCCTACAATTCCCCCAATTAATGAGCCAATTAAAAAGTCCTTTGTGTTCATGCTATTCTTATCACTCATAATCTTTCTCCTCCTTTAGATTCGCTTTCTTCTTTTTTTTGTTTGAATTTCGAATATAAATCAATTGCAACATTGCCCCATTGTACGGCTTTGGCAATTTGATCCGACTGTTTAACAACTTGGGATGAGACTGTATCAGAAACGTGTCTGATGGACTTATTCACTTGCCCTACTGAGTCACCAAGTTCCTTCACCGATGAAAAAACCGTATTTAATGATTCCGATTTCTCTTGAAGATCATCTGCTAACCGATTTGTACGATGTAGCAATTCTTCTGTCTCCCTAGTAATTCCATTCACTTGTTTTTCCAGTCCAGCCATCGTATTAGCAACATGATCAAGAGTACGGTTTGCTGATTTCAATGTTCGGACAAGATATATGACTAACACTGCAAAAGCAATGGCAGCTACTAGCGCACTTATGTACAATAAACTTTCCATTATAGATCTTCACCTCCTTGATAACTACGATCTATAATTCGTATTACCCACAATCCTATTATGTTAAACGTCCTTTCTTTACATTTATTCGCGATCATTGTTAGAACTCCTGCTTCTTTTCATAATTACTGTTATGTTTTCCCATAATCGTATACAATAAGAAAGTGAATGTATAAGGAGGAATTTGAATGAGAGACCCTAGAATTCAAGTATTAGCCAAAAACTTAATTACCTACTCGGTCGAATTACAAAAAGGAGAGAAAGTATTAATAGAAAATTTCGGACTTCAACGCGAGCTAGTTACGGCCTTAGTTCAAGAAGCTTATAATGCCGGTGGATTTCCATTCGTCTTATTAAAGGACCACCAGGTAGATCGCTCATTATTAATGGGAGCACAAGAGGAACAACTTGCGATGATGGCCACTTTTGAAGCTCAAGTGATGAGTGAAATGGATGCCTATATAGGACTACGTGCTGGAGATAATATTTCAGAACTAGCAGACGTACCTAGTGATAAAATGGCGTTACATGGAAAAACAGTAGGTACAAAAGTTCATCGAGAAATTCGTGTTCCTAAAACAAAATGGGTTGTTTTACGCTACCCTAGTTCATCTATGGCACAGTTAGCCAATACTAGTACCGAAGCATTTGAAGATTTTTATTTTAACGTTTGTAATTTAGATTATAGTAAAATGGATCAAGCGATGGATTCCTTAGTTTCCTTGTTAGACCGCACCGATAAAGTACAACTTAAAGGACCTGGTACAGATTTAACATTCTCTATCAAATACATTCCTTCCATTAAATGTGCAGGAAAACGAAACATTCCAGATGGAGAAGTGTATACAGCGCCAGTTCGCGATTCTATTAATGGAACGATTACATACAACACACCTTCCCCATATCAAGGATTCACGTTTGAAAACATTTCCTTTACTTTTGAAAATGGTAAGATTGTCGAAGCTACTGCTAATGACACGGAACGAATTAACAAAATCCTCGATTCAGATGAGGGAGCTAGATTTATTGGGGAGTTTGCTATAGGAGTCAATCCATACATTCAACATCCAATGAAGGACATTTTATTCGATGAAAAAATTGATGGCAGTTTTCATTTTACGCCAGGCCAATGCTATGAGGAAGCCTCCAACGGTAATAACTCAAGCATTCATTGGGATATTGTTATGATTCAAAGACCTGAATATGGCGGAGGAGAAATATATTTTGACGACGTACTGATTAGAAAAGATGGCCGTTTTGTCCTGCCAGAATTAGAAGCATTAAATCCTGAGAACTTAAAATAAAAAAAGAAGGGTGACTTGACTTATATTTACGTCAAGTCACCCTTCTTTGCGTTGAAAAATCTTTAAAGCGTACTCTCATATGCTTGCTGGAACTTTTGAATATCTCCTGCCCCCATAAAGAGAAGAACACTATTTTCATGATTTTTAAGTACTTCAATCGAGTCTTCCGTTATGAGCTTCGCATTCGGGATTAAATCTTTTAAATCATTAATCGTCAAAGTGCCTGCTTGCTCTCTTGCTGAACCAAAAATATCGCATAAATACACGAAGTCAGCTTGCTTTAAAGACTCGGCAAATTCATTGATAAATGTTTTTGTCCTCGTAAACGTATGAGGTTGAAAAATAGCTACAACATTGTGATCAGGATACTTTTGCTTCGTAGCCTCAATCGTTGCTGCAATTTCTGTCGGATGGTGAGCATAGTCGTCAATTAGAACTTGCTTATCAACTACTTTTTCCGTAAAACGACGCTTTACACCTTTAAATGTTTTTAGATGAGTTGCGACGACTTCAGCCGGTACATTTTCATAATGGCATAGTGCAATAACAGCCAACGCATTTAGGACATTATGTTTCCCGTATCCCGGAATCGTAAATGACCCGTATAAACTATTTCGCACAAACACATCGAAATGAGTTCCTTCCGGTGTCGTTTCAACGTTACGAGCTTGAAAGTCGTTATCATCATTATAGCCGTAATAAACAACCGGTACATTAGCATGAATGCCTTGTAAGTGCTCATCATCTCCGCAAGCAACGATTGCCTTCTTCACTTGCATCGCCATTTCCTGAAAAGCAGAAAAGACATCTTGAACATCTTTGAAGTAATCAGGGTGATCAAAATCAATATTTGTCATAATACAATAATCAGGCTTGTAATTTAAAAAGTGACGACGATATTCACAGGCCTCAAAGGCAAAATATGTGGAATCTTCTTCCCCTTTACCTGTCCCATCACCAATAAGGTAAGATGTTGGGAACGCTGAGCCTAAGACATGTGCTAATAAGCCTGTTGTTGATGTCTTACCATGAGCACCTGTAACCGCAATACTTGTAAAACGTTGAATAAATTCACCAAGAAACGTTGGGTATGGCTTTACTTCAATTCCTAGTTCGTGTGCTCTTTGTACTTCTTCGTGATCATCGCCATAGGCAGCCGATACAATAACTTGCTGATCACTTTTAATATTGTTACGCTCGAACGGTAACAAATTAATTCCTTTTTGTTCAAGAGGACGTTGCGTAAAAAATTGCTTCTCCACATCTGACCCTTGAACGTGTTCATTCATATCATGTAAAACTTGAGCTAGTGCGCTCATTCCAGAACCTTTTATACCGATAAAATGGTAATTTGTCATAGTTGGACCTCCAAAATTCACATGGTTTTCTTGCGTCCAATGGTGGCAGTACAATTGTTCAAAAAAGATTCATTCGTCGCGATAAATAGACCCTTTAAACATTTGCATTGCTCCATTATATCAGAAAACGACGCTAGCACCAATTCGAGCCGTTCTTCTGCATTCACCCCATAGTATATGATAGAACGCAAAGAAAAGACCCAATTAAGTAGAGGGACTGTTTTAAAACTTCTTTCTGTCCCTAAAACACTTTAAATTATCATATGTACTCCAATAATAAACGTACATAAACGCTCGAAAGGACGAGGCTGTTCTATGAACAACCTCTATCTTTAGAAAGCCTACTTAGTTACTCATATAGTAGGTTAGGCACGTCCACCTATTATCCCTATTACAAAGTCTTATACTCCAACAAATGAATCTACGACCTGTAATCGTGGGTTGTCGCGGTAGCGCCTTCCAGCTTTTGCTTCATGCTCTCCGTTTAACAAAACATTATCTCCAGTAAATCCTATATTTAATTTTAACAAGCTTCCGCCAACACCATAAATATCAACGGGAACACCCGCTTCTTCATACTCTTTAATACGCTCGGCTGTAAACCCACCAGTAGCAATGATCTTCACATGATGATAGCCTTCTTTATCTAATGCTTCTCTTAATGCAAAGAGCAAAGTTGGATTAACTCCACGTGGATCAAAAGAACCCATTACATCTGGCTTGCGGCAAAAATACTGATCGACCATCGTACGAGATGTATCAACACGGACCCCTTTTAATTCGGAACCAAATTCCCTAGCTACTTTTAGTGCATCTGTGATGACATCATTGTTGTAATCTACAAGAGCCATTAAATCATCATCAGGATATGTCTCTTGATAAGCACGTGTCGCAGCAACGACATCTCCCTGAAACAATTGAATCAACGCGTGAGGCATCGTGCCCATCCCCTTTTTGCCCCACCATTCGTTCATCGCATGAGTAGCTTGAGCTTTTGATCCTCCAATAAACGCCGCATAGCCATCTCCAGCTTGTTGGGTAAAATGATCATCACGATCGCCCATGAAAATGATCGGTTTTTGGAAACCTGAATGACTGGCTGCTTGGGCAACATTGTACACATTTGTTGCAACCGACGTTCGTCTGGCAAAAATTCCATCAATGATTCCTTCTAGGTACCCAAAATCTTCATATCTTCCGGTTATCGTAAAAACCGTTTCAAAGGGTTTAATTTTATCCCCATCTTCTAATGACCTCAGTTCAAGATCGTTTGCATTTTTAGCAAAAGTGTTAATTAAAGCAATCACTTCATCTGTCCCACATAACACAGCATGGTCTCTTTGAAAAAACTGCATAGTAACCAGGTTATTGGGACGATACTTTTCCACAATTTCTCGTGTTTTTAAAAAATAAACGGCAGAGAACCATCCCTCTTGAACACGTTCATCAAATTTAAAAGTTTCGTTTGTTAAACGTTTTATTTCTCCATTCAATTTCCGTGTAATTTCTTTCATCGAGTTATACCCCTTGCTTTCGACCTTTCAACAGTAGAATAGGCAACGTTTTATCTTACTATCATATAGAACCTTTATCATTTAGACAAGGCAAAATCTAGTAAACGATCTCTACCCTTCTTTATGATACAGTAGTTCTTCAAGTCCGATCTCATCTACAAGAACATGTCGAGGCTTACTGCCCATTGCTTCAGATACAATGCCTCTTTCCTCCATCATATCAATGAGTCTAGCTGCACGGTTATACCCCACACGGAATCTTCTTTGTAAACTAGATGCAGATGCAGATCCTTGGTCAATGACAAAGTAACATGCTTCCTCAAAGTGTTCATCATCCGCTTCTCCATGTGCCACATGTTTTAATTGATCGATCTGCAATAAATACTCTGGTTCTCTTTGTTTTTTCACATGAGCAACAACATCTTCTATTTCTTGATCGGAAACAAAGGTACCTTGTACACGAACTGGTTTAGGAGAACCATTTTCATGAAACAGCATATCCCCTTTCCCTAACAAACGTTCTGCACCGCCCATATCTAGAATGGTTCTAGAATCCGTTTGAGAAGAAACAGAAAACGCTATTCTCGTTGGAATATTGGCTTTTATCAACCCAGTAATAACATCAACGGATGGACGTTGTGTTGCTAACAAGAGATGAATACCACAAGCACGTGCTTTTTGAGCGATACGACAGATTGAATCTTCTACCTCTTGTGGAGAGACCATCATAAGGTCAGCTAATTCATCAATAACAACTAAAATAAATGGAAGAGCTGGTTTCTCAGGTGATTCAGAGTAAATTTCATTATACCGACCTACATCACGAACACCTTGCTGACTGAATAATTCATATCTACGTTCCATTTCAAGTACTACCCACTTTAGAGCAGCTGTTGCTTGCTTGGCATCTGTAATCACTGGAGTAACCAAATGTGGCAATCCATTATAAGGAGCTAGTTCAACCATCTTCGGATCAATTAAAAGCAATTTTACTTCGTCTGGGGTCGCTTTAAACAACAAACTAATTAAAACCGAATTAATGCAAACACTTTTTCCTGAACCAGTTGCTCCTGCAACAAGTCCATGAGGCATTTTCTTTAAGTCTGTAACGATTGGTTGACCTGATATATCCAGACCTAATGCAACCGTTAAAGGCGATTCAGAACGAATAAAATCCTTTCTCCGTAAAATTTCACGTAAAAATACCGGTGTAGAATTTCGATTAGGTACTTCAATACCGATTGTATTTTTACCTGGAATGGGTGCTTCAATCCGAATATCTTTTGCAGCTAGTGCTAGCTTCATATCATCGGTTAACCCTGTAATTTTTGTTACCTTCACACCACGGCCTGGCTGGACCTCAAAGCGGGTAACAGACGGACCTTTTGTAACGTGAACCACCTTCGCATCAACATGAAAGCTTTGTAACGTTTCTTCTAATATATCTCCTTGTTCTTCAAGCCACTGAGACTCATCTTGTTCCTGTAACTCTGGATAATTTAACAGCTGAATACTCGGATAAGAGTAAAGAGGTGACTCTGGTTTAGGTAAGACTTCAACAGGCGCCTGTTTCTTCTTTGCCTTATCTTGCGGAAGCATCATTACATTAAAAGGAATCGATTTTTTCTGACTTGACTCGCTATTTCCCTCGCGTTTACTTGCTTCTGCTTGTTTACTAGATTCAATGTATTTCTCGTCTTGTTCTTGAGACCTTGTCTCCTCGCTTTTAATAACCTTTTGATTCATTTCTTCTTTAGGCAAAATTTCCTTCATAGGAGCAGGAGCAGCAGCTTCCACTGTTTCAGCATGAACTTCTTGAGAAGGTGTTGTATCGCTCTCTCTTTCTTCATCCTTTGTAAAATCATTGTCTATTGCTTTTAGATCAGGTACTGCTTGTTCTGGCAATTCTTCTTCCTCATATAACACTGGAGTATCTTCTTCAATCTCTACTTCTTTTAAATCCGTCACTACTTGCTTTGGTGGTTCTTCCTCCTCATATAACACTGGAGTAACTTCTTCCATCTCTACTTTTTTTAGATCAGTCACTGCTTGTTCTGGCAATTCTTCTTCCTCATATAACACGGGGTTATCTTCTTCAATCTCTACTTCTTTTAAATCTGTTACTGCTTGTTCTGGTAATTCTTCTTCCACATATAACACTAGGTTATCTTCTTCAATCTTCTCTTCTTTTACATCCGTCACTACTTGCTTTGGTGGTTCTTCTTCATATAACACTGGGTTATCTTCTTCAGTCTCTACTTCTTGATGCTCTGTCGTACTCTCTAGCTGTTCTAGCTTCATACCTAATTGTTCCGTGGCTTCTTCCACTTCTGCCTTTTCAAGAATATCACCAAACACACTTTCTTCTGTTGTTGCTCTTGCTAACGCTTCTTCTAGAACAGAAGGAACTCCATACGATTTCTTTTCTACTACAGCTGCTTGTATCTCTTCTATATGCTCTTTTATCTCAACAGTTGGTTTGTTCTTCATTACAGCTTCTTGTGTCTCAGTAGAAAGTGTTTCATTCATAAAACTAGCTTCTTCTACATGCTCTTTTGTCAACTCTTCTAGCGTATTCACAGCATGAACTGGCTCGTCTTGTTGCTTTTTTTTCTCAAATGGTAAGACAGATACGCTATCTCCTAATTTACTTTTTGCCGTCTCTCGTTCTTTGAATCCATAAATAGGAGAAGGAATCGCAGTAAGCTTAAATTCTGAGTTTGGATTCCATTTCCGCTCCGGCTCTTTTTCCTGTTTTGTTGCTGTAACAGGGCGATTTGGTTGCCGTTTCTCCGTAGTTTCTGGAACTCTTTTGTTCTTCTCTCTTCTTTTTTTAGGCTCGTCGTCGATAACGGGAAAGCGGAAGTTGCCTTGCTTTGGATATTGGTAAACGACCTTTGATTCACTTTTTCTGCTCTCTATCGGAAACGATTCATATGTATTTCTTATCCTTTTCTCTCCTGTTTGCGTATCCACTTTCTTTTCCTCTTCAGTTTCCCCATTAATCAATTGTTGGAGTCTCCTCATCCAGCGATGCAATGTTCGCATTGTGACCACTCTCTTTCTTAACTCAATTCTTTTTAACGCATGATGGAAAAAAGGTTGACTCAACCACATAAGCTTTGGTTTGAGACAACCTAATCTTCACGTTCATTTGAACACAGCACCAATTTCAGAGATGAATCGTTTTACATACATTAGTTTAAAGCATGTACGTATGAAGCTTCTCTTCGTCTTGTTCCTATCCGTTCCATTGTATCATAATAAGAGTATTTGTCACCGGAATCTCCCATTCTATTTCGGTTTTCTTTGCGCCAAAATGAAAGTTGGTTCTAATTCCCCATTTTCGTATAGGAAAGGAAGCGCAGTTACAGGAACTCTTCCTTCTCCAAAAAATTGCAAGGCCAACTGTGCTAGCACATCATATCCACGTTCATTGACAATATCAGCAAAAATCAGAACATCTTGGTGAGGTACCGCAACAGCTAATTGACCTGTTGCCTGTTTTTCCATTTTTTCTAACAACGATTGATCCAATATGCGACTAGCATCAAATCCATCTTTTGCACGTAAGAAAAAGAAACGATTGCCTGCTACAGTATCTTCTTTTAATGGTTGTGGCAATGAACGAACGTTAAACATCGCAACTTCTCTTATTTTCGCTTTCGAAAATGATGTTCCTTCTAACATACTCTCTAGAATTAACGTATACGATTCTCCTTGATCAACGACATAATAAACTCTCGTCTCAGCCGTATGTTCATCATATAAAAGTGCTTCTCCCTCCTTGGATTTTGTCGGAAATGAAGTAGATCTAATAACTGGGAAGATTCGCTTTTCATTTCCTGTTAAACTAGGCTTGTTTTTCATTGCTTCAAGCCCCACTTCTACATAACGAACTACTTCATCAATAGATCCAAACTCTTTTCTTTCCCATTTAGCCAGCAAAGGCTTTAATGATAAAGTTACTCCTTTTTTTATCTCAACATCCTCAATTCGTAACGTCGACTCTTTATGATCATAGATAATGGTCCAACCATCTCTTGTTAACCTTTGCTCAATCTCTTTTCGAAATTGTCTCATTTCCATTCATAATCCTCTCCTTCTATCTCCTTTATTTTAGCAGAAAGAAAAAGGCGAACCAAATTCCTGAACTAATAAAAGTATCTCCTAATAGGAAAGTACGACTTTTTTTAGCTTTCAGCTGTGCGATGGCTTCGCTCATCGCATCGAAAAAATACCCAAAAGGTAAAAAGCGACCTTTTGTAGCCTTTATCTGTGCGAACATGTTGCGATGGCTTCACTCGCCGTGCGCCTTAAGGAGAAGTTCACTCCTTCAGGCTTAAGACATTACGGCGGCTTCGCTCATCGCATCGAAAAAATACCCAAAAGGTAAAAAGCGACCTTTTGGGTATTTTTTCTTAAATATGTGATTCTGCTTTTGTTAGGAATTCTTCTATTTCTTCTTGTGATTTGCGATCTTTGCTTACGAATCTTTCTACTTCTTTGCCATCTACGTATGCTAGGAAACTTGGTATTCCAAAGATAGTTAATTCACCACATAGATCAATGAATTGATCTCGATCTACATAGTAAAATGAAAAGCTTGGAAAGTCAGCTTCAATTCTTGGTAGTACCGGTTCAATTACACGGCAGTCTGGGCACCAGTCAGCTGAAAACATAAAAATAGCTGATTCTTTACTAGCGATTTCTTTAAATTGTTCGACACTTTGTAGTTTCTCCATACTTACACTCCTCTTGTTATTGATCGATTTTCATATCTCCTAAACGAATGGTTCCTTTTTTTCTCATCCATTCGGCTATGAGTAAACTAATTATAGCAGGTCCAATAAAATACAGTAACACTACACCTAATAGTACATTCATCGAAAAGCCCATATGAGTAAATGTCATTATTGGTCCGACCAGACCACTTGTCCCCATTCCTGCACCTGCTGGATTATTAGTCATTCCAAATCCTACTGTTGCTATTGGGGCCAAAATCGCTCCCGCTACAGTTGGCGGAATTAAAATAAATGGATTTTTTACGATATTCGGCACTTGTAACATCGATGTTCCTATCCCTAATGAAACTAGACCAGACCATCCATTTTCACGATAACTACTTACAGCAAATCCAACCATTTGCGCTGCACATCCTACTGTTGCAGCTCCGGCTGCGATCCCTTCTAATTCTAGCATAATCGCTAAAGCTGCACTTGAAATCGGAGCGGTTAAAGCTAGTCCCATTAATGTAGCAACTATAATCCCCATTAAAATAGGTTGTTGTTCTGTTCCCCACATGATGAGGGCACCAAATTGCTGCAGTCCAGCTTGAATCCAAGGACCAATTAAAGAAGCAGATAAATAACCCGATAAAATGGTAACAAGCGGTGTAACAATAATTTCTAATTTGGTTTCTCCTGAAACTAGCTTCCCGAGTTCTGTTGAAATAACAGCCGCTACAAAAGCACCAGCTGGTCCACCTAACTGAGCTCCGGCTGCTCCACTTACGATCGTTGCAAAAACCACTAGTTTAGGAGCCTTTAACCCGTAGGCTACAGCAACGCCTATTGCTGGCCCCATTAGCCCCATTGCCAGTGATCCAACATCTTGTAACCACAAGCCTGTCGTCTCTAATCCCGTATGCAGAGCAAGTTGTTCCCCGGCTGTTCGAACGATTAAACCAATAATAAGAGAAGCAAACAGTCCTAATGCCATGTGGCTTAGTGCTGTAACGAAATACGTACGCCAGGAAAGGTCTATTCCCTTTTTCTTAAGAAAAGTAGTCACTACGAAATTCCTCCTGCACCTTATAAGTTGATTATTTAGCTTCGTATGATTGAACGATGGCTGTCATCGCTTCTATACTAACTTCTAACTCCCTGTATGTAGTCAGTGTTGAGATCTTTGCACCACCAACTGTAACGATAACAAACAATTGGTCTTCATCCTCTTCCGTAACAATTATGTAAGCCAATTGATCTTCGCTTTCCCTAAGATCATAAAGAAGTGCGCCTCCTGCAGTT
Source organism: Alkalihalobacillus sp. MEB130 (assembly GCF_032335535.1). Taxonomy (NCBI): domain Bacteria; kingdom Bacillati; phylum Bacillota; class Bacilli; order Caryophanales; family Bacillaceae; genus Alkalihalobacillus; species Alkalihalobacillus sp. MEB130. The sequence continues at coordinate 47,742 of NZ_JAOANA010000003.1, read as the reverse complement.
GGCAAATCACGTTCTAAGTGTACATTGCTTGTTCTCGGTTCTGTCGGCTGATGAAATAATACAAATAATTGCTCACCACTCTGAATTAATGCATTGTATTCTATATCTTCCATCACTTCAAAGCCTCTAGGTAAATAAAGCTCAGACATGGATAATTCTGTATTAGGTTCAATCTCTTCTTCTAAGTTGTTAAGAAATGCTAACTGGCCTAACTCTAACGCCTCTTCTTCTGTGACTTGGCAACCAACTAAGAAGACTAGGAAAGAGATGAGTACGCTAACTTGCCAAACTTTCTTATTCAATTGTTACACTCCTTTTTTCTTATCTTACACAATTCTACCTAATAATACCCGTACAGACACAACCTGACAAGACAACTTTCTCTTATTACGTTACAATTAACACAAATCTAGAACAAAGGAGAGACTGATATGAAGCTAACGGTGTACTTAGCTGGAGAAATTCATAATCCTTGGCGTGAGGTGATACGAGAACAAGCTCGCGTTCGCAACCTCCCTCTTACCTTCACGGGTCCGATGGAAGACCATGACCGCTCCGATCAAATCGGAGAAGAAATTTTAGGAAAGCAACCAACAAAAATTCTAAGGGATGAAGCAGCTTCTAGCATCAATAATTTACGTACACAAATTCTGCTATCAAAATCTGATGTGGTCATTGCTTATTTCGGAGAACAATATAAACAGTGGAATTCTGCGATGGATGCGGCAACAGCTATAACGTTACAGAAGCCTGTCATTCTTATTCGCGATCCAAAATTACATCATCCTTTAAAAGAGTTAGCTAATAAAGCTCAGCTAGTCGTTGAAACGCCAGAACAAGCGCTTCAAGCATTAACCTATATTTTTGAATAATAATAGGTGCCCTACTTGTCTCAGACCAAGTAGGGCACCTTCGAATTCAATTGTAGAGAGTTCCTCTTATTTTGTACCTTCTGCTAATTTAAACATTCCAATAGCCATGGCAATACTTATTACATAAATAGCTCCTGTGAAAACAAGGACAACTGACAAAAGACTTCCCGGCATGACTGCCCCCCCCTTCTTACTACAATAATCATTACTCCCACTTTTATTGTAATAAGAAAGTAATAAGGCAGACGAAATGATTTGTGTCAATTATTTTACATTTTATGGAAATTACTAAGGTAATCACTATGCTAAACTAACAAACAAATCTCTAATGACTAAACGGTTCGAGTGAAGAAATATATTGCCCATATAACAACCTAACGAGGTGAGCAAAGAGTTCTTTTCTACTTACCCATCCCCCTGTGTAAATTCCAATCGCTCCTTCCTTTTTTCTAATATCTAAATTTCCCGTTACATCTGCCATCACTACACCTAACTCTTCGCCTTGTCGTAGCCTATCTGCCACATAACTTGGTAATGGGAATTTAGCCCCACTTGCAAGCCATTCTCCTCCATCCTTATGAAGAAGTACACCCCAATTACAGAGTAGTAGCCCCGTTTCCGATTCCTGAACTCCTCCTTCTAATCCAAATGACAAATCAGCGTCTGTAATAGCAAGTGCTTTTTTTGCACGATTTTTGGCACCTTCTAATGTTTCCATATCTGAAAATGGTTGAGGAGAGACCCCAGATTCAACACTTACGCTAACAAAAGAATGTCCTTCTCTTATAAGTGTATCTTGAACTGCATGTACTTTAGCTGGATTTTTCGTTCCGATTGCAACTCTCATATTTGATCGACCTCTTTTCTAATCTCAACAAAAACAAGGCTGACCTACAAGGAATTACCCTAGTTGCCAACCTCATTTGTTGTTTTTCAATTTAAACGCCTTCTGTAATGGATTTTAACGTACTAGTATCTGTTGACTTAACAAGTTTCACGATTAATTCTTTTGCTGCAGCATAATCGTCAATGTGAACAATCGAAGCAGCTGTATGGATATATCTAGAACAAATACCTACCACCGCAGATGGAACCCCATCTCCTGACATATGAACTCGGCCTGCATCGGTTCCACCTTGAGAAATGAAATACTGATAAGGAATATCGTTTGATTCGGCAGTATCTAAAACAAATTCGCGCATTCCGCGATGCGTGATCATTGAGCGATCATAAATTCGGAGCAAAGCTCCTTTCCCAAGTTGACCGAAGGCATCTTTTCCTCCAGTTGCGTCATTGGCTGGACTCGCATCTAACGCAAAGAAGATATCAGGTTTAATCATGTTAGCCGCTGTCTGAGCCCCTCTTAGTCCTACTTCTTCTTGTACCGTTGCACCGGAATATAAAAGGTTTGGAATCTCTTCATGTTGCAGTTCTTTTAATAACTCAATTGATAGTCCTACACCATAGCGATTATCCCAAGCTTTGGCCAATATTTTTTTCTTGTTTGCCATTGGTGTAAATGGACAAATAGGAACAATTTGTTGACCAGGTTTGACGCCGATGCTTTCTGCATCTGCTTTGTCATCTGCACCTATATCGATATACATTTGTTTTATATCCATTGGTTTCTTTCTTTGAGCTTCTTCTAATAAATGTGGAGGGGTTGATCCAATCACACCAACAACCGGACCATTGTCTGTCATAATTTGTACGCGCTGAGCTAGAAGAACTTGGCTCCACCAGCCTCCTAACGTTTGAAAACGAATCAGACCATTTTTGCTAATAGACGTGACCATAAACCCAACTTCGTCCATATGACCAGCAACCATAACCTTTGGTCCATTTTCTAATCCACGTTTTACACCAAAAATACTACCTAAGCGATCTTGGATAATCTCTTCTGTATATTTTTCCATTTCAGAACGTACAAACTTACGTACATCATGCTCAAATCCTGGAGCCCCTTGAAGCTCTGTAAGTGTTTTAAATAATTGCATCGTATCTTGGTTCACGAGATCAAACTCCTTTCGATTCCCGAATAATATGTATCACTCTTTATTTTAGCTGAAAGCTTTTTTAAATTCCACTTCAACATCATACATGAACGTTTTAACATATAGATTGAAACCGTTTCTCTATTTTGGATATACTAAATAGGTGAGAACAAACAAGCGCGAAAGGATGATAACGATGATGAAACGTTTCTTTGCTGGATTAGGAATAGGCTTAGCAGCTGGATATATACTCGGTCCTACATTAAAAAATGATAAAATCTCTCCTGAGAAAGCATTAAAAGAAGTGAAAAAAGCCGTTTCAAAAAAATATGCGATTTCTGGTTCATGGATCCATATGATTCCCGAAGAATTGGAACGCAATAATATTTCGTACACGGTATATCGCGGCGGATTATCCACAACAACGGAGGAAGGAACAACGCAATATGAGTTTTTAGTCGACACAAAATCAGGTACTTTATTAGATTTACAATCCTCATAATGTTTAGATATTCCTTTTTAAAGAATTACCTACCCACTTTCTTCAAATATCAATTTGCTTTTTGGGGGGCTGCTCATGACGAGAAGCCCTTTTATTGATATTTCTCTCTCTTAATAACTTCTACCACTTGCCCTTGTGAATTCCACTTTATCGCTCGGAATTTATAGTCATGATAAAATAAAAAGAAAGCCTCTCTTTCTTTTGCGAATGCTTGCCAAGCCTCTTTCTCATGGATCGACGTTACGGGATAATCATCATAAGCTAATACCCAGAGTACATTGGAATGAGCATGTGTTGGCATAATATCCGCTAAATGAATAAACGTATCTTCTTCATGCTCAACGATAACGATGCTGTGTCCTTCACTATGACCTCCTGTATGGATGAGTCGAATTCCTGGTATCACTTCGAATTCCTTCTGAAATGTTTTCACTTGATTTTGAATCGGTTTCCAATTTCTTTCCCAGTATGTATTCCTAGATCGAATATTGGGCTGTCTCATTTCATTCCACTCGATTTCAGACGTGACAATGACAGCATTTTCAAAAACGGATACATCTTGCCCTCGTTCCTCTTTCACTAACCCTGTCGCGTGATCAAAATGTAGATGAGTCATTAAAATAAAGTCAATATCGGCACATGTTAAATTTAATTGAGAAAGACATTGTTCAATGGATGACTCTTCAAGTACGCCAAAGTTTCTCTTTTCTTTATCACTTAAGCGATCGTTCCCTATACCTGCATCAACTAAAATACGATATCCATCTTTTTCAATAAGAAATGGGTCTGTCCTGAGTTCAATTTGATTCTTTTCATTATGTGGGTATGCTTTGCTCCATAACGGTTTTGGAACAACACCAAACATGGCCCCCCCATCCATATGAGTAACTCCGCCATTTAGCCATGTGATTGTTAGTCCATTTCGTACCATTTGTTCCATCTTTGTCTTCCCCTTTCATTCACCTGTTTTGCCGTATTTACTTCGATAAGTATGAGAGGATTTCCTGTGCTAGCTTTTTATAAAGAAAAAGGGATGTCCAAAACGGTCTACCATTCCCCTTTTGAGACATCCCTAAAATAATATTAGTCTTACTTTCTCTTACTTATGCCCTAAACTTCGCCTCACAACGGTAAATACGCATCCCTTTTCTTGAAAACTTTTGCTCATATTCAGTCATGACGTTTCCTTCCATTCCACTACGATGCAAATCCAAACTAACGTGATGCAATGTCATGCCATATCCAGAAAAACTTTCTAATGAATACTCAAACAACCCTTGGTTATCTGTCTTAAAGTGAATCTCGCCATTTTTCACAAGTATTTGTTTATACATATCTAAGAAGCCCTTGTAAGTAAGACGACGTTTTTCATGACGGTTTTTTGGCCACGGGTCTGTAAAATTGATGAAGATTCTCTCTATTTCTGCCTTTTCAAAAAAAGTAAGAATGTCCTCTACATCTTCATTAAGAAATTTCAAATTGGGCCTTTCCTCTTCTTTTGCTTGTTCTAATGCTCGGACCAAGACGCTATCATATTTCTCAATCCCAATAAAATTAACGTTAGGATGCAACTTACTCATTCCAATTAGAAATTGACCTTTGCCCGTACCAACTTCCACATGGATCGGATTGTCGTTACCAAATACCGCTTTCCAGTTTCCTTTATTCTCACTTGGGTTAGGAATGATGATGGAAGGATGTTGTTGTAAACTTTCCTTTGCACCAGGTATATTACGTAAACGCAAAATAATCACCTCAATATTTAATGATGTTTCCAGATAACTTGTTTTTAAAGGTCACAAATACTAAATGGGTTTCATCTATTTTTGAATAGCTTTTACTTGAATCGTACAAATTAATGCATAATGAAACTAACTAAAAGGGGTGTCATGGATGCCAATTACAAACCACGATAAATTACAGCTTTTAAAAGACTTATTGGAAAACCAAGCTGCAGAACATTACATGTCTACAGACGAGGCAGCGCAAATTGAGCGCTTGGTATCTTCACTAAGTGATGACGCATCACTTCAACCAACTGTTTTAGAGACATTAGGTCACATTCAACAAAAGCACCAGTTAAATCATGAACCGTTTGAACAGAATGATGTCGAACAATGGTTAAATGTCTTATCCATCGAATAATTCGACAGCATCTATTTTTATTCCTCAGGAAATATCTACATGAAATGAGGAAATTCAATACGAATCAAACAAACCAAAAGACTCACCATAATGGAAGAACGGTGAGTCTTCTAGTCTTGAAGAAGGCTTTTAATATAATCTTTTAATTGTTCAGCTTGCTCAAACTGACCACGACCAAAATGCCACAACAAAACTGAAATCGATTGAGAGACTACATACCAATGCATTCTATTCCGTAACGAATCTTCTAGCATAACGCCATACTGACTTAACCAATATTGCCATTCATGTTCAGGAATATAAGAATAAAGCAAAAGTCCTAAATCAAGTGCTGGATCAGACACGGTTGCCCCATCCCAGTCAATTAAATAAAGGTGTTCGTCCTCATCTAGCATCCAATTATTATGGTTAATATCACAGTGGCAAACAACAAAGTGTTCATGAAGAACAGACTCAAGCTTTCTCAATAAGTACTCCATACCTTGTTCTATCGTCTCATCTTCTATTTGAAATGCTTGCAACTGCCTTCTTAAATTTTCGACAATCACATAAGGTGTTAACGGTTCATTGCCAATTCGCTTAAACATGTCCAGCAATTCACTTGATCCATGAATTTTCGCCAGAAGTGTAGCAACTCGACTTTCTTTCATTTCATACGCTTTCAACTCACGACCTTGCACCCATCTCTGTGCCGTTACGACATCTCCATTTTCTAGGCGCCTAGTCCAGAGTAATTTCGGAACAATTCCTTCTGCTGAAAGGACAGCCAGAAAAGGTGACGAATTCCTTTTCAAGAAAACAGTCTGTTCACCTTGCTGGGCTATATATGCTTCACCTGTTGCACCACCAGCTGGTTGAACTTTCCAGCCATCTCCTAAAAATTGTTCCACCCAATTCACCCTCAATTTCATAAACTATCCATCATATATTATTATATCGTATTTCATCACTTTTACCTATTTCAAATTTCACCCTTGGAGAAATTGTTTAAAAGAAACGATATATTCATTTTTAATTGTATATGATCTTCTCTAGTCTATTTTGTCTTATAATTTACACAAACCCATGTAGACAAGGGAGACACGTTTACACAGTCTTCCCCTATTTTGCTTAATGGTATCAGAGAAGCTGCATGATCGTCAACGACTACGTACCAATCTGTATTTTTCGGGAGTGGAATCCGCTTTTTATACAGGCTTGCATTATGAATCACGATGATATCGTCCCAACGATCTAATTCTCCTAAGTTTCGCAAATGATAAGCAATACAATCAGACTCCACTAACATCAAATGAAAATGTTCTTTTATAGCTTTATATGTTTCCATTCTAAAAGCAGGATGTGCACGTCTAATTTTAATAAGACCTCGAATATAATTAACTGTTTTTTCAAAGTACGCTCGTTGATTCCAATCAAATTGATTCACCCAGTCTGGTTGATTGTAACTATTTTCACACCCATATTTCGTTCGGAACCATTCTTGGCCAGCATGAAGAAATGGTATTCCTTGTGAGAGCATAACAATGGACGTTGCTAACCGGTGTCTTTTTTGCAAAAGCTCTGTTTCTTCATGAGGATGAATTTCCTTTAACTTATCCCAAAGTGTATGATTATCATGGGCCTCTACATAGTTAATCGCTTGTTTAGGGCTAGAAAATAGCTCCATACTACCTCTTACTCCACTTACAATCTCATCAATTGAGAAATCATTTCCACTAACGAATCCTGGTTGTATTGATTCAAATGTACTCCCCTTTATCCCATCACGAAATCGATCTTGAAAAAAAGCAATCTGAGGCAATTCTCTTGCCTGATCGGTAATCGCTCGTAATTCCGGTGGATAAGAAGTAGGAAGGTCCCATCCTTCACCAAGGATAAAAATATCCTTAGTAGCTTTTTTCGTTTCTTTTGCTACTTGTTTCATCGTCTCTGTATCCAAGATTCCCATTAAATCAAAACGAAACCCATCAACATGAAATTCTTCTATCCAATAAGAAATGGCATCGACAATCATTTTCCTTGCCATGTTTCTTTCTGCTGCAAAATCATTTCCAACTCCTGTGCCATTACTCATTTCATTTTCATCAGTATGACGAAAAAAATAACCTGGAACTATTTGCTCTAACGGGGAATCTTCCCATATATATAAATGATTAAACACAACATCCATAATAACTCTAATCTGTTTTTTATGAAGGCTGGCAATAAGTAACTTTAATTCACGATTACGAGAATAACCGTCGTACGGGTCCGTTGCGTAACTGCCTTCTGGTACAAAGAAATGAGTGGTATCATATCCCCAATTGTAATGGTTAGGATCTTGCCTATTGCTCTCATCAATACTCCCAAATTCCTGAACCGGCAACAATTCTACATGAGTTATCCCCATTCTCTCTAAATAATCAATTCCAGTAATAAGGTGATGGGGATCCATCGTTCCTTCTTCTGTCATTCCTACAAATTGCCCCTTATGCTTAATGCCATTATTTCGTCCAATTGTAAAATCTCTAATATGTAGTTCATAAATAATCATATCATTCGGCGATGATAATGGCTCTAGTTTCGGCCATTGAGCAAGTTGTGTCTTTGCATGGTCCCCTATCATTGCTTTTTGGCCATTAATGGATAAGAATTTCGCATATGGATCTATCACTTTACGCCAACTTTGGTTCACATACACTTCAAATAAATACCAAATGCTTTCATAATCACCATCTAACTCCGCTCGCCAAACACCTTTTCCATCTCGAGAACAAGTGTACCTTTCCCCTGTTTCGTCATGCCACTTTTTATATAATAAGATATTGACCTTTGTTGCAATCGGAGCCCAGACAGCGACTTTCGTCTGTTCTTTCGTATAGGTCACTCCTAGATCGTTACCACTATAATAAAAAAAATCATCAAATTCATCTGTCCTAACAACATCTCTCACTTCAACGTAACAAGTATCGCTATCACAAACAACGATGTTAGTTTGGTCAAAATCATACGGCTTTGAAAGAAGCAAATCTATTGTATGATCAGCTACTTCTATAATTGTAAGAGGCCATTCTCCTCCTTCATTAGCTATTTTCCAATTTTTCGCATCTCCTGATTGTGAAGGTTCTAGTGTAACCCTGATCGTGTCCATTGTTAAAAGAATGGCTGATTTGATTTGATGATTGACAAATGACTCCTTCTTTTGCTTCAATGATGAAAGCCCCCTTTTCTATGTAGAAAGTGTCGTTGAGTGGAGTTTTAAATATACGACTATTATATAACGTTATGAATAGCTTATCTAAACCATTCACTTAGTTATCATCTCTTCTCTTTTTATATTGAAAAGGTATTGATTGAATTTGGAGGACCAAAATGAATTACAATACAAACTCAAGTGTACGTTTACTTATTTCTTGTCATGATCAACCTGGAATTGTCTCTGCTGTTTCAACGTTTTTACATGAGGCAAAAGCAAACATCGTTCAATCGGATCAATACTCTACAGATCCTTCTGGCGGAATGTTTTTTATGCGTGTGGAATTTGAAATGCTAGAGAACTCTTTTGATATCGATTTACTTCGTACTGCATTCACAGAGATTGCAAGCCCTTTTCAAATGGACTGGCGTATGGAGCTAGGTTCAAGGAAGAAAAGAATGGCTATTTTTGTTTCAAAAGAAGACCATTGCTTGCTTGAACTTTTATGGAAATGGCGCGCACATGAAATTGACGTTGATATTCCTATTGTCATAAGCAACCATCCCGACTTAAAAGAACAGGTAGAAGCGTACGGTATTCCTTTCGTGCATATTCCTGTAAGCAAGGAAACAAAAGCAGAGGCCGAAAAAGAAGCCATTCAACAACTTCACGCACATAACATTGATTTTATCGTCTTGGCTCGATATATGCAGATTCTATCTCCTGACTTTGTTGGAACATTTCCACAAAGAATCATCAATATACATCATTCATTTTTACCCGCTTTTATCGGTGCCAATCCGTATGCGAAGGCATTTGAGCGTGGGGTGAAACTGATTGGAGCAACTGCTCATTATGTAACGAATGATTTAGATGAAGGACCTATTATTGAACAAGATGTCCTAAGAGTAAATCACCGTTATACTACTGAACGATTGCGTATAGCTGGAAGAAACGTTGAACGAATCGCCCTTGCAAGAGCGGTAAGCTGGCATGTCAATGATCAAATCATTGTTCATGGAAATAAAACGGTTGTTTTTTAATTTTAGACATCCCCTATTAGGAGGGCACTGAAAAAGGTACGATTTTCACCTTTTTCAGTGCCCTTAAAACAATATTTCATTAAAAAATCGTCGTTTGTATACAAATTTAGTATATTAGAGTAATTTGCATTAAAGAACTTACCCTTTTAAGAGCTGTAGTTCACGATTAATGTAGTCGAATTCTTCCTCTTCCATAGGTGGATCTAGGTAGATTAATTGAGCCCCTCCTTGAACATCTGGAAGCTGGGACTCTCCATATGTACGAAGCCATAGATATAATGACTCTCGCAACCCACTTTTGGCATCTTTTACCGTTTCGCCAAAACTCACACATCCATCTAATTGATCAATTTCAATCATCATTTCTATTCCACCTTGCCAATCTTTCACTTCTCTAACTCTCCATGTGAAATCTTCTGGCCTGTATTCTCTTACTTCGCGATTTTCTCTTGTTGTCAACATAACTCTCCTTTCTTACTTAAATTTTCCGTATCACAAAAAAAACGCACTCGTAATTATACTTTCTCTAGTTCTCTAGATCAACTTTCCATCTCATCTATATCTTTATTCTCGTCTACTTGCCTTCTAAATGAATGGGTATAACAATGAGTAAGCAGTGCCGCTGTCACCTTCATTTGTTGGCTTTTAAGCGGCGAAGGATGTTTACGCAGTTTTTCATACCAACTCGAGAAATTTCTGCGATCAATAAATTCCACTTTTGCACCTTGTACTTTGTTATCAATCATGCTATTTTTTGAGACAACAACATTTCTTACAGGAAAGACAAGGCCTTCTTCTTCAAGTACCCCTTTCACTACTCCAGTCATCCGTGACAATGATATAAGGGGGCTTAATCGCTTTTGTCGTGTCTTATTCACATATTCAATCCAAAACCGCTCCGAACTCGCTTCAAAAACACTATGCTCCTCCCCCTCTAATAAAGAAATACAATAGATCTCAGTCGGACTTATTAATAAAATCTCTAGTTGGATCGGGGCATGCTTAACGGAAAAAACAGGCATATACATAAGAAAATAGTTATCAGGCATTTTCTGCGAAAAAAAACGAAGCCATTCATCTCTTCTATACTTCGGATGTAACGATGACTCTTCTAATAAAGATGAACTTGCCCATTGCAATTGTGAATGATACAAATCACGTAAAAACTCATCTTTTACTTCTTCTATGCTCATTTGTTTCAAGTGTTCATTTTGATTTTCTATTTCAACTTCTACGTCTTGCTTCCTCTGTGAACGTTTGGACCAATTTTTCACTTTATGAAACATCCCTAAAAATCGACTTTGCTCTGTCTCTTTTTCATTATCAACAAATTCTATATCAGTAAGTGAATCATAATTCGCCTGTTCCCATTCAGATTTTATGTAATACCACCGTTCCTTTTTCATTCTTGTGAATTGACTCGGATAACGGTTTAAATCAAATTGGTAACGAGAAATATAATCTTCTAGTTTGACTAAATGGGCCACACTCGTACCTCCAACTTTTCTATTCAAAAAATCAACTATATCCTTAGAATCGTACCATGTATATTAGTAAAAAAGAAAGACGATAAATGGACCAATAAATGAAACAATAATGGCACTAAGAGTCATCGCAACGGAACTGGCAGCCCCTTCTTTTTCACTATTCTCGATTGCTTTTGCTGTTCCAATAGCATGTGCACCACTTCCTGTACCAAGACCCTTGCCAATAGCATGATCAATCTTACACAATTTAAACAAGTAAGGAGCCATCACAATACCTCCAACACCTGCAACCATGACCAATATGGCGGCTATCGGAGCAATTCCCCCTAATGTAGTAGCGATGTCCATAGCTACAGGAGTAGTGACAGACTTAGGAACGATTGAATAAACAAGTTCCTTCTCAATTCCTAACCACTTTGCCATCATCAGACCGCTTACGATTCCAACAATGGCTCCTGTAGTCACACTAATCATAATGGGCGCAAAGTTTTGTTTAAGCATGGAGAACTGTTTATACAAAGGCAAAGCTAGTGCAACAACCGCCGGTCCAAGGAGCATTTCTAACCAACGTCCCCCTAGAGAATACGTTTCATATGGAATTTGAAATACAACTAACACGATGATCAGTACAATTGTGGATGTTAACAATGGAAGCATATACGGAAAAGGATAACGTTTATACAAAACTTTGGAAGCGAGATAAATGCCAATTGTGACCATTATAAAAATAACACCTAGTAGAATTTTCATTGTTTATCAACCTCCTTTTTCTTCACAAGAGTTTGGCCCACAATTCCAGAAACAGCCATCACAATCAACGTACTCACGAATGTTATCAAGATTAATAGAAATCCACCACCAGAGAACACATCGAGAAATTGTAATATCCCCACTGTCACAGGCAAGAAAAGCAGTGGCATATGTCTTAGAATAAACGAAGAGCCTTCCTCAATATAGCGAAGCGGAAATAGTTTCATAGATAATGCTAAAAATAATAGCAGCATACCGATAATGCTGCCGGGTATCATCAGTTCAAAATAACGTTGAATACCAACACCTAACAAATAAAAACAAGTTAAAACGGCTATATGAATACTGATCCTTATGACTATCATTGTTTTTCACCAAGTGGAAACCTTTCTATCGTTTTATATTTAGGTGTTTCAGTTAGAACACTTTGATAAAGGACAATGTCACTAACAAGCCACTGCTCTTTTGCCATTATCCCTTCTTGATCAGGGACATATGGTTCATCTCCCACCCATTTCCGAGCTAACGTAATATGAGGAGAAAAAGCTCGTTTATCAAGTGAAAAACCTGCTTCTACACAAATGGTGAAAATATCTTGTTGCAGACGATAGAGCTTTGGTTCGTCTTTTACCCCTAACCAAAAAATCCTCGGATTTGTTTTAGACCCATATGTTCCAAGTGCAGAAGTTTCTAATGAGAATTCTCCCCAATTGCTTAGCAAAGAACGACAACTCGCTTGAACTTTTTGCAATTGCTCGTTTGTACAAGCCCCTAGAAACACAAGCGTCAAATGTAAGTCTTCTTCGTGTACCCAGCGTTTAAAAGGATACGTCCTCTGCGTAAAAGAATTCTTCACTTTGCTTTTTACATCTGCCGGCAAAGGTACGGCAATAAAATAATGTGATTGCATATGTTCCACCCCTTCCTCATTAGGTTGACCTTCTACATTCATTTTACTCTTTCCCTATCTATTAGGAAAACTCGTTTTTTCTATGATAAAATGAATGTAGTAAATATGAAAGAGGAAGTGTATTCATGACTGTTGTTACAAACATTGCAGAATTAATTGGACGAACTCCTTTAGTCCGTTTAAATCGTATCCCTGATCCAAATGGGGCGACTGTTTATTTAAAAATGGAAATGCAAAACCCCAGTGGAAGTGTGAAGGACCGAGCAGCTTATAATATGATGATTCAAGCTGAAAAAGACGGCCTTCTAAAGCCAGGTGCAACGATTATCGAGCCAACAAGTGGCAATACTGGAATTGGTATTGCTATGAATGCGGCCGCAAGAGGTTATCGTGCTATTTTAACGATGCCAGATACGATGTCAGCCGAGCGTATTAACATTTTAAAAGCATACGGAGCTGAAGTCGTCCTCACTCCTGGTGATGAAAAGATGCCTGGTGCGATTGACAAAGCCCATGAACTTGCAAAAGAAATACCAAATAGTTTTATTCCGATGCAATTTGAGAACGCAGCAAACCCTGACGCTCACCGTTATACAACTGCGCTTGAAATTAAGCAATCGCTTGATTCCATTGGCAAAAAACTTTCTGCCTTTGTTGCTGCTTCTGGGACGGGAGGAACAATAACAGGCACTGGTGAAGAATTACGAAAACATTATCCGGAAGCCTCTATTCATGTTGTCGAACCAGCAGGATCTCCTGTTTTATCCGGAGGAAAGCCCGGTCCCCACAAGTTAGTTGGAACAAGTCCAGGATTTATTCCTCCTATCTTAAATGAAGAAGTCTACAATGAAATTTTAAAGATTGAAGATGAAGACGCGTATCGTGTAACCCGTGATTTAGCAAGATTGGAAGCTATTTTAGTCGGGCCGTCTTCTGGCGCAGCTTGCTTTGCTGCAATGGAAGTTGCGAAACGACTTTCACCTGATGACGTTGTTGTAGCGATCGCTTGCGACACCGGAGAGCGCTACCTTTCAACGGATCTATTTCAATTTGAAAAATAATAATATCCAATAATCGATACTCGTTTTACTCATAAATAAGGCTACTGAAGGTGAGACTCCCTTTTTCAGTAGCCTATTTTTCTTATGCTTTTGCTAATTCATAAATGGCTTCGGCATAAATCGCCGTCATCTTCATCAAATCATCGATAGCAATGTATTCATCCTTCTTATGAGCCACATCTTCTCTTCCAGGAAACATAGGTCCAAACGCCACACCTGTTTTTAATGACCTTGCATACGTTCCCCCACCAATTGCTAACAAATTCGCTTCTTCTCCTGTTTGACGCTGATATACCTGTTGTAAAGTTTTTATAAGAGGATGATTTTCCTCTACATAATTAGGTCCCATATGATCGTGAATCGTAAAAGTGGCATGCTGACTATTTGCGACCCGTTTGAGTTGATTCAAGCATTCCTCAGCAGAAGCGGTCACTGGATAACGTATATTTAAGCCAACTTTGGCTTCTTTCTTTTCTTGAAACTTCAACAAACCTGCATTCATCGTTAATGGTCCTGATGCTTGATCACTTACTGCAATTTTCAACCCTGTCCCATCAAAGTCACAATACGTTTGAATAAAGCTTAAAAAGGCATTAGCCGATTTTTGAAAGGTCCATTTCGCTAAAAATTGTGCAAGAGACGTTCCTGCATTTAAGCCATTTTCCGGAGTCGATCCATGAGCAGAAATGCCATAATACGTAAGATGCAATTCATCCTGCTCAACCTTCGCTTCTCCGTTATGCTGGTTGTTTGCGAGAAATTGTTTAAAATCTGTTTCCATGTTATGAAAAATAGAAGAATCTCCTCTTATAATAGCGTGTGCTTGATCAGGTACCATATTGAACCGTTCTCCAGCTGAAAAGCTTGATAAAGCAACATCGGTTGCTGGTTCTTCCTCATTACTTTCCCAATTGAAACTCACATCTGTTATACCTTTTTCAGCATGAATGATCGGAAAATCAGCATCAGGAGCAAAACCGACTGTTGGCATTTCTTCATGCTTAAAGTAATGCTCCACACACCTCCAATTGCTTTCTTCATCCGTTCCTAGGATCATTCTTACTCTTTTATCGATAGTAAGACCTAGTTCTTTAACAATAAGCAAGGCAAAAAATGCGGCCATCGTAGGTCCTTTATTGTCTATTGCCCCCCGTGCATAAATACGTTCATCACGAATTTCCGCTGAAAATGGAGGGCTTGTCCAACCATTCCCTGCTGGCACAACATCTAAGTGACATAATATACCAACGCTTTCCTCTCCACTTCCGTATTCGATCACTCCAGCATATCCATCAAGATTTTTTACAAAAAATTGATTTTCTTCACCTTTTTGTAACAAATACTGTAATGCTTCAGCTATACCTTCTCCAAACGGGGAACCTTCTGCTATTGTAGAATCGTCTAAAACGCTTGCAATTTGTAGGAGTTGCTGTGTTTCTTTAATCAAGTTCTCTTTTCTTTTTTCAACTTCATGCATCCAATTTATAGTTGTCATCTTCACTCACCTTTCTAATTATTCGGTATATTTTCGTACAACGATTTTGCATAGTTGTTTGAATTATTGTAAAATAGATATATCAGGAATGAACCATGCTTCATTTGGACCACTTACAACATTACCTTTCTTACTTTGTAAAATCAATAGAGAGAAAGCGGTCCTTTAAGCTACTAAAAAGCAAAGAAACAACGTGAACACAGCGTAATAACATGCATGAATTTCCATGTTATTACATAGACTCTACCTAAGAACAAGTCATGATTATGAATAAGGAGTGGTTTTTTGAAAACTTCAACTGATCGTATGCTGACTCGTATTAAGTCTATCTACCTTTACATTAAACAAAGGGGGACCGTCACAACGAATGAATTAGTTGAAGAATTCGGGATAACCCAACGGACGATTCAACGTGACCTCAATGTGCTAGAGTACAACAACCTCGTTGAAAGTCCAACGCGTGGGAAGTGGAGTGCAACAAAAAAGAAAACTCGAGTTTCGTAATGAATGTGGTGTACTAGTGTACAACCATATGTAAATAGGTAGAGCAGAAAAGGTGTCCGAGGTTTATATAAACCACTGGAACACCTTTTTTATTTAGAGAGTAGCATGTCAATTTCTGATTCTGTTAGCTCTCGATATGTTCCTAACTCTAACTTCTGATCTAATTCAAGATTTCCAACCTTTAGACGCTTTAATGTGAGAACTTTCTTTCCAACCGCCTCAAACATTCGTTTTACTTGATGGTATTTCCCTTCAGTGATGGTTAGCTCTATTTCCGATATGGCTCCTTGCTTTTTAATTAGTAACTCAGCTGGCTTTGTCACATAGCCATCATCTAACGTTACACCTTCCTTAAACAACACCTTATCTTCCTCCGTCACCATCCCACTTACAGTTGCGAAATAGGTTTTAGGAACATGCTTTCTTGGAGACATTAACGCATGTGAAAACTGTCCATCGTTCGTAATTAAAAGGAGCCCTTCCGTATCTTTGTCTAGTCTTCCAACAGGAAATGGCTCATACATGGCATGTTCATACACCAATAAATCAATGACTGTCTCATGCTCGTCATCTTCTGTTGCTGAGATCACACCTTGAGGCTTATTAAGCATTAAATAAATATATGGTTTGTATTTCACTTCTTCACCAAAAACTGTTACTAAGTCCTCGTCTGGGTTCACATGGGTCTTTCCTTCTTTTACGACTTCTCCATTGACATGTACACTTCCTGATTTCATCAATTTCTTCACATCTTTTCGAGTCCCAAATCCCATATTCGCCAGTAACTTATCCATTCTCATTTCGTTCTCCCCCTTTCTCCTTCAATTGTTCAGCAATCTTCCGAGCAAATCCTCCTAAATCATTTGATTGATACGCGTCAATGACACCGTGAACTGTCTGATCAAATGTTTGTTTCTGAATGGCTGTAGGAATCTGATGCGCCGTCATCTCTTTTGATAATAACACACTCATTTGAATCGCAGCTTCGGTTGCTAGCTGATTGGCAAGTAAGACAGTGCTTTCTTCAGCAAGTTCAATTTGCATCGTTGGGAACCATTCTCTCAGCCGACTTTGTTCTTCCTTGTGATGAGGTGCAAGGACGAATAACCCCCGTGCCTCTCGTTTCACTATCTTTGCGTGTCCGGCTAACTTTAACGGTACAACTTTTTTGTTGTCTGACAGGCTCTTTACTTCCTCTTCATTTACAACGGTAGCCATATGAAAGATCGTTACATCGTTCCGTAGTGACCTTGCAAATCGTTGAAGAAAATCTGAATAGCCACTTTTCGGTAAACAAAGAAAGAGCTCCGTTGCCTTCGATAAATCCTGAGGTGTTGCTTTTTCCACATAGGAAAATTGTTGAAGTAAGCTATCCACAGTTTGCTCATTTCGACCAAACACATACATGTTCTCACCCTTCTTTAAAACGGTTAAAAGCATACTCGCAAGCCGACCAGAACCCACAATGATCTTCATTCTTTCCCCTCCATTAATGGTACAAGATAATGGCACAAGAACAAAAAGAAAGAGCTGTTAATCATAAGATTATCAACTCTTACATGCTCGTTTCTTCCGTTTCAAACATATAGTGCCTCGTTCGTATATTGACATTAAGAATAATCCCCATCGCTAACATATTGGTTAAGAGAGCACTCCCTCCATAACTAATAAACGGAAGGGCCAAACCTGTAATAGGCATCAAACCAATGGTCATGGCGATATTTTGAAATACTTGGAACACAAGAAGTCCAATAACACCAGAAACTAAGTAGGTCCCAAACAAATTATTACACGTTAATGCAATAATAATCATTCGGTAAAACAACAGAAAATACGTAACAATCAAGATTGTCGCACCGATAAAACCAAACTCTTCACCGATAACGGTAAAAATAAAATCAGTATGAATCTCTGGAATTCGATCACTTTGTGTTTGAATTCCTTGCATGAAGCCACTTCCATGCAATTGACCTGATCCAATTCCTCTCATTGCATTTACTAGCTGATACCCATATGAACCTTGATGTTCGTATGGATCTAACCAACCATAAATTCGATCTAATTGGTGGGACGCAATAAATTTAGTAAACAGATCAAAATTATGATTATGAAGCCAAACTAACGTGATAATGCCACCAAATACAGCTAATCCAAGGGCTGAAATAATTCTCCATGCTACACCAGACATGAGTAACATGGTCGCCATAATACTCGCAATAACGAGCGCCGTTCCTAAGTCTGGCTGTCTTAGTATTAAGAAAAACGGCGGAAGTCCAATCGCAATTACTTTCGCAACAATGATTAAATCAGATTTGAGATCTTTTTCTACTCGATTCGCCGTCACTCGGTACAGCATATGCGCCAAGGCTATGATTAGAAATATTTTCATAAACTCTGATGGTTGAATTTCTGCTGGACCTAAATCAAGCCAGCGTTGGGACCCATTTCGAAAAACTCCGAGTGGAGAAAAGGCAACAAGCAATAATAAAGTAATCCCAATTCCGTAAAGTGGAATCGAAAAGTTTTTAAACATATCGTAATCAACCAACATCACACCAACCATAACTACAATTCCCACAACAAACCAAATGATTTGACGTTTTACATAATAGGTTGGATCCTCACTAAAATACTGACCAGACCCACTATAAATAGCGAGCAAACTAATGCACATGAGCACAAACAGCAGAAACAACAACGTATAATCCAACTGTTGAAAGCCCGTTTTCCTTTCTTCCATTGTATCCTCCATCTATAAGAAACAGCTCTCTGACTTTTCCTACGAAGCCGAAAGCTGTGTTTCTTCATTGAAATCTTTCAGTCTTTTTTGACGGATGTTATTCCGCGAAATATTGGCTAAAATAGCCAACGAAATGAGTGTAAAAAATAAAGATGAACCACCATTACTAACTAACGGCAACGGAATCCCCGTTATTGGGAGCATGCCTGTTACAGCTCCAATATTAAAAATAATTTGAATGGCAATTTGAAACACAATTCCAAATGCTAGCAAGCTTCCAAAAGGACTCTTGCACCGTGCTCCTATTCGTACACCTTTAATCAAAATGATTGTATGCAAACCTAAAACAATTAATACTCCTAACAGTCCTAGTTCTTCTGCTACAATGGCTAAAATAAAATCGGTATGAGCCTCAGGTAAGTAATAAAGCTTTTGTACGCTTTGTCCTAGTCCTGTTCCACTAAGGCCTCCATGTGCCATAGCAATATAGGATTGAATGACTTGATGACCATCTCCTGTTGGATCAGCAAACGGATCTTGATACGATGTTAGACGTCTCACACGGTAAGGTGCTGACATGGCAAAAACACCAAAAAGAGTCACACCGACTACCCCAAGTCCAATCAAATGCCTCCACTTTGCTCCTGAAAAAAAGACCAGAAAAAAAGTAACGAGTAAAATGGACGTGGCAGTCCCTAAGTCTGGTTGCATCATAATTAATCCAAACACAAATCCAACGACAACTAGTGGCGGCATAACACCTTTCACAAACTGATCAATATAGGCTTGTTTTTGTGAATATACTTGAGCTAAATAGATGATCATACCAATCTTAACAAATTCAGATGGCTGTACCCTCATTGGACCTAATTGAATCCAGCGCTGAGCTCCTCCAATCGTCACTCCAAGCCATGGTAACAAAACGAGAAATAACGAGACGATTGATAGGAGTATAATGATTGGAGATAACTTTCTGTAAAACCGATACGGGAAATGCATCACAATTAAGAAAGCAAAGATAGCTAGTACAAACCAAAGCAACTGACGTTGAATAAACGAGTATGCGTTTGGAACAGTTTGTCCTAACCCGATCGGATAACTTGCACTAAAGACCATCACCAATCCAAATGCAGCTAAAAGGAACGTAGTGATGATTAACAACCAATCATTATCTTTTCGAAATGAATATTTCATCGCGCCCCTCCTGCTCTAGCAATCATTCATTTACCACGAAATGGCTGTATTTAAAGCAAGAAAGAAAAACCTAAGTTTGTTCCACCTTACTAATTAATTTCCTGTAGACCATTCTCTATTATAACAAACCGTATTTATAAGCAAAAGAGGCTTTCCTTGGTAAAGAATGTCGAATTAAAGTCTTCCCTTACCAAATAACGTATAGATCGGGTTAAGAAAGTCCGTCTAATAACAACTAAAAAGATCTATCCCTCTTCTCTTTCTCTTTGTTTTCTTCTATTTAATACGTTAAACCTCGCGCCAAGTACTTGTCCTGCTAAATGAGAACGATAGCTTAGATAGAGATAAATACCAGCACCAACTAAAATTCCACCAAATAAGCTTGGGAAGGCACGTAATTGAGAAGTGATTGGAATGATCGTTTGGATCCCCATGTTGACAAAGATAACAGCCACTGCCATCGCAGCTGTAAAAACAACGATTAACAAAGCGCGTTTGACAATTAATTTATAACTAAAATTGGCATACTTCCCAATAGCCCAAACCGTAACGGAAATAGAAGCGGCATATCCCAAATACGTCGCTAACACTCCCCCAACAGGTCCAAGCATCGATAAGAACCAACTATTGGTTGCAAGTTTTAGTAGCAAGCCAATACAAAGAGCAAGAACAGCGATGTTTTGTTTATTCATCCCTTGTAAAATAGCTGCTGTAACAGCAAAAAGGGAGAAGAATAGTGTAATGGGAGCATAATAACGCAAAATGTATCCTCCCACTTCAAAGTCTGATAGCCCATAAAGAGCTCCAAATGCTGGATAAGCAAGGACTGACATACCTACAGCCGCGGGAATCGTCAAAAACAAAATGACCTGATACGTTTGTGTAATTTGTTTTTGTAACAAGGCATGATCATTTGTTGTAAACGATTTTGTAATCGTTGGAATGAGTGTAATTGATAGAGCTGTTGCTAATGCCATTGGTATTAAGATGATTTTATGAGCTGTATTGGAGAATACCGCGAACGCAATTTCTGATTCGTCTTGCGTCAAATGGGTGCCAATTAACGTGTTGTTAAATGTAAATAAATCGATTAATTGATACAATGGAATCGCAAGACCAACGAATGATAAAGGCAGAGCATAGGAAATGAGCTCTTTATACATGTCTTTTAACGACAATTGATGATCAACCGTACTCTTTTCAAGCTGCTCATGGATCAATGTTTTTCTTTTGAACCAATATGTGACCAAAACAGCCAGTCCTCCAAGGGCACCAACAAATGCACCAAACGTCGCAAATCCAACGGCTACCCCAATACTCCCTTCCATCATGTTCACAATTGAAAAAGTAATGGCCAAAATAAAGACAATCCGAACAATTTGTTCAATTACTTGTGAAACAGCGGTTGGACCCATTGACTGAAACCCTTGAAAATACCCACGAATAATCGACATGATGGGCACAATTAACAGTGCCACACTTACCATTCGAATCGTAAAGACGATTTCTTCAAATGTATTTCCTTTTTCTGTTGGGTTTTCAATAATCCATGGTACGATATACGGTGCAGCAAAAAACAAAATGAGAAAAGCGATTAATCCCGTAACAGACATGAATAACAAACCTGATTTAAATAAGCGATGCCCCGTTCGGTAATCTCCTAAGGAATTATATCTTGAGACAAATTTAGAGACTGCTAACGGAACCCCTAATGTCGCCAAACTTAACAAGACGGTATAGGGCAAATAACCATAAGAGTATAAGGCAATCCCCGTTTGGCCTACAATGGCTGTAAAAGGGAATATATAAATAAGGCCTAATATTTTAGATACAAATGTAGCGGCTGTTAACACCATTGTGCCACGCAATAATTTTGAATCAGACATAATTGAACCTACTTTCCAAGTACATACTTAATTAGAAAAGCAAATAAAACTCCTTCTGCATTTTACCATAGTCTTGAACGCGTTGCTCGTTTAACATCCATTCCTTTTTAAGAGGAAAAATGATACGGTATAGCAATATGTTAGCTGAAAGGTTATTTTCTTGGCTTTTTCACGTGGGTCCTCATCAGCCTACATACTATTCGTACACATAATTGTAAATACATAATTTTATATATGAGGTGAAAGCGATGAAGAAATACGATGTCATTGTCATCGGAGGAGGACCATCAGGTTTAATGGCTTCCATTGCAGCAGCTGAACATGGCGCTGCCGTTCTTTTATTAGACAAAGGAAATAAGCTTGGTCGTAAGCTTGCTATTTCTGGTGGTGGTCGCTGCAATGTAACAAATAGAATGGAGATCCAAGACTTAATTGCTCACATACCTGGAAATGGCCGTTTTATGCATAGTCCATTTTCTGTATTTAATAATGAGAACATTATTGAGTTTTTTGAAGGATTAGGGATTCAATTGAAAGAAGAAGACCGCGGTAGAATGTTCCCGGTTAATGATAAAGCCACAACTGTTGTTGAGACTTTGTTACGTCGTGTTCGAGAGCTTGGGGTCGATATTCGAACAAATACAACGGTAAACACCATCAATTATTCAGAGGAAGCTGTAGCAGAAGTGGTTCTCTACAGCGGTGAGGAAATTTCTACTTCAGCAGTTATTGTCGCAACTGGTGGAAAATCAGTTCCTCACACCGGAAGTACTGGAGATGGCTATCCATGGGCGGAAAAGGCAGGGCATACCATTACAGAGCTTTACCCTACAGAAGTACCCATCACCTCAAATGAACCGTTTATTCGTCAGAAGACTCTTCAAGGGTTATCGTTAAGAGATATTGAGCTTACGGTTTTCAATCCGAAAGGCAAAAAGATAAAAACGCATGATGGTGATATGATTTTTACTCATTTCGGTATTTCAGGACCAGCCGCACTAAGATGCAGTCAATACGTTGTAAAAGCCTTAAAAAAGTCACAAACAAAAACAGTGAAGATGGAAGTGGACCTCTTTCCTGCTGTATCAGAGGAGGCTCTTTTTCAGCAAGTTCTTTCCAAAGTAAAAGCTGAACCGAAGAAGGCATTGAAAAACATACTAAAAGGATTTGCCCAAGAACGATTTTTACTATTTGTATATGATCAACTAGATCTAGATTCACAAACTCAAGCTTCTACCATTTCACATGATGAATTACGTTCTCTCGTAAAGATGTGCAAGCATTTTGAGATCGAAGTAAACGGAACACTTTCCATTGAAAAAGCATTTGTTACTGGCGGAGGAATATCCATTAAAGAAATTGAACCAAAAACGATGCATTCCAAAAAGAAAAAAGGCTTGTTTTTCTGTGGAGAAGTATTAGACATTCATGGATACACAGGAGGATACAATATTACTGTAGCCTTTTCCACAGGGTACACAGCTGGGAAATCCGCAGCAGAGCAATTTGCTCACAGCTAATATCCACATTATCCACAACCTACCTCTTTTTTTAGTTAACATCTCTAAAAACTGTAACTCCAACATATACACATGTGAATATGTTGGAGTATTCACATGGTTATCCACAATTTTGAACCGATATGTACCTTTCCTTCGTTTGCCAATGTTTCTATTTTCACATAGAAAACTCACCTTCGCGAACTGAATCTTTCATTCCAAAACAGGAAGAATAATCTAATGTATTTTCACACATCATAAAACGAATACATTAGAGGAGTGAATGAACATGGATGCCAATCGAGTAAAACAAATTTTGTCCTCTTCAGCAAATATCGATGTGACTTATAACGGAACATCTGTCTGGATTGATCAATTACATGATGATGAAAAGACAGCTACGGTGCATTTACGTGGACCTTTAGAAGAGCGTTCTGAAGTAGATATTTCTGAATTAAAAGAACTATAATTCGATTGTTAAATAAACGTTTGTTTAAACATTTGAGTTGGTAAAAATGGCACTGAAAAAGGAAATTCCTTTTCCAGTGCCTTGTCTTTTAGATCGCAAACTATTGAAGGTTATTTTGCTGTTTCATCGCATCAAACACATTTTGTTGCGCTTGTTGAACTTGTTGCTTTTCTTGTTGAATATGTTGTTTTTCTTGTTCAACTTGTCCTTGAAGAGCTTGTAATTGTTGTTGACCTTGCTCTACTTGTTGATGTAAATTTTGTAAATTCAACTTTTGCTGTTGAACTTGCTGCTGTGCTTGTTGCAGTTTTTGTTGTGCTGCTTGAAACTCCTGATTTTCTTTTTGTAAATTCTGTTGAGCTTGTTGCAATGGATCTAATTGCTGAACTTGCTGTTGTACTTGTTGAAGCTGCTGTTCTGCTACAACTAACTCTTCATTTCCTGTTTGAAGCTCTCGTTCAGCTTGTTGTAGATATAATTTTGTTTCTAGAAGATCTAGATTATCAAAGTCTTCTTGACCCATTTCAAGTAGCAATTGTTGTTTATCTTTTTCAGCCATTATGAAGCCTCCGATTCATCGTAGTCAGGTACTTATATACCCACTTTTATCGTGCTCATAATTGCTCTTTCTATCCTAAATGAACGGTCATTTGTTCACATGTAAATAGAGACAAAGGGCTATCTCATAAGCATCCCTACCATGTTTAGGTAGGAATACGTTGAGACAGCCCTTAGAGTTTTTCATTATCCAACTACAATATTAACAAGCTTTCCTGGTACAGCAATGATCTTTCGAACGGTTTTGTCTCCAATTGCTGATTGTACTTTGTCATCACCTTTGGCAATGTCTTCCATTTGCTCTTTCGTCGCATCTGACGGAATCATAAGTTTTGCTTTTACTTTCCCATTAATTTGAACGACCACTTCCACTTCATTTTCTACAAGCAATGCCTCATCAAATGTCGGCCATTGTTCATAGCTAATTGTGTTATTATGTCCTAGCTTTTCCCATAGCTCTTCTGCTACATGTGGAGCGATTGGCGCTAGCATTTTAACAAATCCTTCCATCAATTCTCGTGGCAGAACTTCTTGCTTATACCCTTCGTTAATGAACACCATCATTTGTGATATCGCTACATTAAAACGAAGCTCTGTCATATCTTCTGTTATTTTCTTAACAGATTGATGATACACTCGAGCAAAGCTTTCAGATGCAGGTACGTCTTGAATTGCCGTGCTAATCTCACCTGTCGCTTCATCAACGAATAAACGCCAAACACGATCTAAGAAACGACGAGCGCCATCTAAGCCATTAGTCGACCAGGCAATCGAACCGTCTAATGGGCCCATGAACATTTCGTATAAACGCAATGTATCTGCACCATGACTGTCAACAACGTCATCTGGATTGACCACGTTTCCTTTTGACTTACTCATTTTTTCATTATTTTCACCAAGAATCATTCCTTGGTTAAAGAGCTTTTGGAACGGTTCTTTCGTTGTAACAACACCAATGTCATAAAGAACTTTGTGCCAGAAGCGCGCATATAACAAGTGAAGCACAGCATGCTCTGCTCCCCCAATGTAAATGTCGACTGGGAGCCATCTCTTTAATTTCTCTGGATCAGCTAATGCCTCTGTATTTGTCGGATCAATATAACGAAGGTAATACCAGCAGCTCCCTGCCCATTGAGGCATCGTATTTGTTTCACGACGACCTTTTTTCCCTGTTACAGGGTCAACCACTTCTAACCAGTCCTTCGCATTTGCTAAAGGTGATTCGCCTGTTCCAGACGGTCTAATTTCTTTCATCTTCGGCAATTCAAGCGGCAATTGATCCTCAGGAACGGTTGTCATTGTTCCATCTTCCCAATGAATGACTGGAATTGGTTCTCCCCAATAACGCTGACGGCTAAATAACCAATCTCGCAGACGGTACGTCACTTGTTTTTTCCCAAATTGATTAGCTTCAAGCCAGTCAATCATTGTTCGAATGCCCGTTTCCTTATCTAAGCCATTTAAGAAGTCCGAATTTACGTGATCACCATCGCCAGTATAGGCCTCTTCCTCAACACTTCCACCAGCAACGACTTCACGAATCGGCAACTCAAATGTCTTAGCAAACTCGTAGTCACGTTCGTCATGAGCAGGTACCGCCATGATCGCTCCTGTTCCGTAACTTACTAATACATAATCAGCAATCCAAATCGGAATACGCTCACCATTTACAGGATTAACAGCATACGCCCCAGTAAAGACACCGGTCTTTTCCTTTGAAAGCTCTGTGCGTTCCAAATCACTTTTGGCTGCTACTTTTGCTTTGTATGCGTCAATTTGTTCTTGTTGCTCAGCAGTTGTAATAACATCAACAAGCTTATGCTCAGGTGATAGCACCATATACGTTGCTCCAAATAATGTATCAGGACGCGTTGTAAAGACTTTGACCTCTTCCCCTTCATGTCCATCAACATTAAACGTAACTTCTGCTCCTTCAGAGCGTCCGATCCAGTTACGTTGCATATCTTTAATGCTCTCAGGCCAATCAAGTTCTTCTAAGTCTTCAAGTAAGCGATCAGCGTAAGCGGTAATTTTCAGCATCCACTGCTTCATCGGACGACGCTCGACTGGATGATCACCGCGTTCACTCTTGCCATCAATAACCTCTTCATTCGCTAATACCGTCCCTAGTGCAGGGCACCAGTTAACAGCCACTTCATCAATATAAGCTAAGCCTTTTTCATGAAGTTTTGTAAAAATCCATTGTGTCCATTTATAATAATCAGGGTCCGTCGTATTGATTTCACGATCCCAATCATAGGAAAAACCTAATGATTTGATTTGACGGCGAAATGTATTAATGTTTTGTTCAGTAAAAATCGCAGGGTCATTCCCTGTATCAAGAGCATACTGCTCTGCAGGAAGACCGAATGCATCCCATCCCATTGGATGAAGAACGTTATATCCTTGCATTCGTTTCATTCTCGATAAAATATCGGTAGCCGTATAGCCTTCAGGGTGACCAACATGAAGACCAGCTCCTGAAGGATAAGGGAACATATCTAACGCATAAAACTTTGGTTTATCGGGCTCCTCTATTGTTTTAAATGTTTTGTTTTCTTCCCAATACTTTTGCCACTTTTTCTCAATTTGCTCATGTGAAAACGACATCCTATTTTCCTCCTAAATTAGCTTGTTCAAACGTGTGATGGTTCGAGCTTTAAGATTGTTCAAAAAGGGATTTCCGAGCCTATATAGAAAAAACCCCCATCCCTAACAATTTGTTAGGGACGAGAGTTATTTATACTTCCCGCGGTACCACCCACATTAATGAATATACATCCTTCATTCGCTCTACACAAATAACGGTCGTGACCCGTCAAAAGCTACTTTTATTCGCTTTCAAAACTCAAAGGCGAGTTCATCATACTTGTTCGACTGACTTGCACCACCCGTCAGCTCTCTAACATCCCAACTATGATTACTACTCCTTATCAACGTCAACATATGAACTTATATGTATTGTATGAATTCATAACGCTCATGTCAAGCAAGAGACCAAGGAAAAGGGCGTTTTTCAAGGGCACTGAAAAAGGTAATGACTTTCACCTTTTTCAGTGCCCTTGAAGCAATGAGCGGAGCCGTTGCCTTCTTTTAAGCCTGCTATGAGTGGGTTTCTCATAGCAGGCGCGCAACGTGCGAAGCCATTGCACTCCCCCGAATCTGCTAAAAGGAACTTTTTCAGTGGCTTCCATTTTCCTTGGCCTCTTTTTTTTAACTGGATGCCTCTACTTCCTGTTGTTTCGTCTCCATGACTCGTTTTAACGGAACGTCATACACGAGCAAAATGAAAATAGCGATCACAAACAAAAACAGCAACACCATAATAAGCATCGACATGGAGAAGAAATCGACCATCAACCCACCAAGCAAAGGCCCAATCATTCTTCCGCCTGTCGCCACACTATTAATGATCCCCTGGTAATAGCCTTCTTTATTTTTAGGCGCTAACTGACTCGCAATTGTTGGTACAGCTGGCCAAACAAACATTTCTCCAATTGTTAGAACAATCATCGCAACTAAAAACATCGAGAAAACACTTGCTTGTAAGAGGACCGTATATGACAAAATAAAAATCAGGACCCCCACAATCATCTGCTGTTTTAATGTGTGAACCCACTTTTTAATCATCCACGAAACAAGTGGCTGTGCAAACACAATCATTAAGCCATTAATCGTCCACAAAAAACTATAATGTTGAAGAGAAATTCCTAAGGATTGTGTATGTACCGAAACATTTGCTTGCCATTGCGTATAAGCTACCCAACAAATAAAAAACGCAATAGATAACAATACTAGCGAGTGCATCCGATAATTGCTTCGAATCGATGTTTTTTGTTCAAAAACATTTGATGTGTTGGCATGATGAGCCTTTGCCCCAATCTCTTTAAAGAAAAAAGCTACAAATAATGTAAGAAATGCATACATAATAGCGTTAGCTGAAAATACAGCAGTAAGTTGGATACTCGCCACTACGCCAACTAAAGCAGTTCCGAGAGCGACCCCTACATTTTGTGCAATGTACATCGCATTAAATGGTTTGCGCCCACCCTCAGGCCATAAACTGCCTGCTAATGCATACATCGCTGGGAAGATCACACCTGACCCAAAACCTAATCCAATAAGTAAGATCATATAAAAATAATAACTATGATAAAATACTAATATCACCGCACTTACTGTTGTTACGACAAGACCAAATATCATCGTTTGGTACGCACCAATTTTATCGAATAGTCTACCACCTAGTAAGCTTCCTATCACACCCGCACCAGCATTTAACATAAGAACAAACCCTGCTGCTGTTAACGATTTTCCTAACTCTTGATGGATGATAATCGCATTTAACGGCCATAAAAAAGAGGCTCCAGTTACATTAATCGCCATCGCCACAATTAAAAACCAAAGTGATTTTGGCATAATATTTAGCCCCTCCTTCCATTAATCCCTAAGCCATCTTAGGTGATCTTCTTCGGAAATGCAATCTTTTTTAATTGGCATTTGCTGTGATTGCAATTTTACAGCTAAAATAGGATAGAAGGAGTTAGAATGTATAGGAACAAGAAAGGTGATACAATGACGACTCATTACTACGGAGATAAACGATACTATTCTTGGAATTACTATTTAAAAGAGCATTTTGGTGAAAAAGTGTTTAAAATCCCTTTAGATGCTGGATTTGACTGTCCGAATCGTGATGGAAATGTAGCCCACGGAGGTTGCACATTTTGTAGTGAACGTGGCTCAGGGGATTTTGCTGGTGATCGCAAGGATGACCTTGTTACTCAATTTCATACCATTAAAGAAAAAATGCACAAAAAATGGAAAAGTGGAAAATACATTGGATACTTTCAAGCATACACAAACACGTACGCTCCAGTAGAGACGTTACGTGAGTATTTTGAAGAAATTTTGAATCAAGATGGTGTGGTGGGCCTTTCCATCGCAACAAGACCAGACTGCTTGCCAGATGATGTGGTAGAGTATTTAGCTGAACTAAACAAGCGGACATTTTTATGGGTTGAATTAGGCTTACAAACCGTTCATGAACGAACGGCATTGCTTATTAACAGGGCGCATGATTATAGCTGTTACGTAGAAGGTGTGGAGAAACTAAGAAAACACGGAATTAACGTTTGCGCTCATATCATTAATGGCCTCCCACTCGAATCATATGACATGATGATGGAAACAGCCAAAGAAGTAGCAAAACTAGACGTACAAGGAATTAAGATTCACCTTCTTCATTTATTACAAAAAACAGCGATGGTGAAACAGTATGAAAAAGGTCTCGTTCAATTCATGAGTCAAGAAGATTACATTAACCTTGTAGTTGATCAACTTGAGATCTTGCCGCCTTCTATGGTCATTCATCGATTAACGGGTGATGGACCTGCTGATATTATGATTGGACCGATGTGGAGCATGAATAAGTGGAGTGTCTTAAATGGAATTGAAGCAGAACTTGTACGTAGAAATAGCTGGCAAGGAAAACACTATCAAGAAGAAAGGATGTCATTAGGATGAAAGTACTCGGTGTCTTACCTTTCGCACGATTATTATTAGAGAATGCGTTATCTGAAGGCGATATTGCCGTTGACTGTACGGTTGGCAATGGACACGATACGTTGTTTTTAGCAAATGTCGTAGGAGAGAACGGGCATGTCTACGGCTTTGATGTCCAGGAGCAAGCCATTGAAAAAGCAACAGAAAAACTAACCACTCATGAAGTTCATGAGAGAGTTACTTTGTTTCAAACAGGGCATGAAGAAGTACGTTCTCTCATCCCCAAGGACGTTCACTCCAAATTAAAGGGAGCTATTTTTAATCTTGGCTACCTCCCTGGTGGCGACAAGACTATTGTAACTCGACCTACTTCAACCATGGCTGCAATCAGTGCATTGCTAGAGATGATGCCTTTAGGTGGTACGATTGTTCTTGTTATTTATCACGGCCATGAAGAAGGAAAAGTCGAAAAAGAAACCATTCTTTCATTTTTAGAACAATATGACCAACGCCTCGCTCATATTCTTAAATATGAATTTATTAACCAAGCTAACAATCCTCCTTTTGTTGTTGCTATTGAAAAAAGGTAATTGTTGACAAAACGAACTAATAGTTTGAAAATATAGATAATAGAGCGTTTTTGAGGAGAAAAAAAATGACCTTATTGGAAACAGTATTAGCTCATAACGAGCAATTTGTTCAAAGCAAGCAATATGAACGGTTTCAAACGACGAAATTTCCTAATAAAAAAGTCGTCATAGTGACGTGCATGGACACAAGACTATTGGAACTGCTTCCTTTTGCGATGAACATAAAAAATGGGGATGCCAAAATTATTAAAAATGCTGGAGCTGTCATTTCTCATCCTTTTGGTAGCATTATGAGAAGTATTTTAGTAGCAATCTACGAACTAGGCGCAGATGAGGTGATGGTTGTCGGGCATCATGGCTGCGGCATGATAGGGTTAACTCCAGCAAGCATTTTAGAGAAAGCGCAAGACCGAGGCGTTAATCGAGAGACAATCGAAATGCTTGAGTTTTCTGGAGTTGACATTCAAGGATTTTTAACCGGCTTTGACAAAGTAGAGGACAATGTAAAAAATAGTGTCCATATGATCACAAACCACCCACTGCTTCCAAAAGACGTCACTGTTCATGGACTTGTCATCTGTCCTGATACCGGTAAGTTAGACATCATAATAGACGGATATCAAGAAGCACCTGAAACGGTAGCAGAAAGCGAACAGGTCTGATCCTTACAATTAAGGAATCAGACCTGTTTTTTATTCATGACAAAAGGAGCGATGATGCCGTTAACGCTCTCTTCTATACATCCAGCTATTTAATAAAAACAAAAAGGTTGGTAACCCGCCCATTTTAACCATTTTCTTTGATTTCTTTTTCAGCTCTTTGTCTTTTTGGACCTTTTCATCCGAAATATAGATGGCAATCACGCCCCGAATAATCATTCGATGGAACTTCGGGTCTGGTAATTTAGCAATGTACTCTTCTGCTTTCGTCACAAAGAGACGAAACCGTTCAATCATCTCTTTCTCATCTTTATAATAAAAAAGAAAATTTAACTCATCATCAGCGATGTCCTCTTCTTGATCAATAAAATAATCTAACAGTATATGTACACCTTGGAGCCAAGGGTAATATCCTTCTTTTAATACTGTTGCTGTTTCTTCGGTTAAATCAGGTTTCGTTGCATACGTAGCAAGCGTATAAATGCCTAAAGTTGATCCTGCACAAGCAGAAAACTCATACCACGTCATTTTCGGAACTTTATGGCGATGTTCATCAAACCATTTTTCCAAACGAGGAATTCGCTCTTCTTTAATAACATGCTTATGTACTTGTAAATCCCCATAATAGCCGCTTAACTCTAGCATGCCAGCTTGGACTTTTTCAAAAGAAGGAAAAGTCGAGAGAATATCTTGGCATGTTTTCACAATGGAATGTAAATATCCTCCATCATTTTGCTCTTGGCGGTATTGATAATAGTTCTTTAACGTCGCACCTGGTGTTAAGGCATCTAATAAAGACTGATGTAGCGAACGAAAATCATTGGGATCAAGTGATGGACTTTGGTCACATAAGTTATCTAAATAATCACAAGCAATTTGATACGCGATGATAAATTGCAACAAATCATCAAAGCGATCCTTAGCTACTAAACCGTAAACACCGCCGCCTTCACAATGAAATTTCTTCTTTTTCAGTGCATCAAGTGCTTGCGATCGCAGCTCAGGATCAGGGATAGCAGAAGCTTTTTCAATCCAGGGATCAAAGTATTTATGAACCGTTGGAATAACCTCTTTGTAGATGTTCATAAGTAACGGGATAGGTTTTGTTGGTGCAGTCAACCGAGATTCCTCCTGTCAATTTTCCTTCTAAAACCTTAGCACAATCATTGGGTTCACACAATCAAGAACCTCCTTATTGCTCAAGGTGTTAACAAATTGACAAAACCAATAGCATGGCGGAAAACGTTGTCGCGCTCAGGCTCATTAAACACTTCATGATAAAAGCCTTCCCACTCTTTATAATATTTTTCTGATAAAGACAGCTGGTCAAACCATTGTCGTACATCATATTTATTTACAATATAATCTTCACCTGATTGTAGAACGAGTAGCGGTAAATTAGGGAACTTTTCTGGATACCGATGAGCCAATCTCATCGCTTTTGATAATTCTTGATACCACCTAGCAGATACTTTCGTTACACGAAGCTCATCTTTTATATACTCTTCTCGAATCGCTTCATTTCTTGTTGCTAACTCAGAACGAATTCCTGCATTTTGACTGAAAGAAGGCGCAATCCGATGAAGGATTTTCGTCGCAAATTCCTTTGTCTTGGCTGGTGGTTCACTTAAACCTAAGCACGGCGAGGATAAGAGAATTCCTTCAATCATAGCTGTACTTCGTTCCATCAGCGTTCTGATAACCACAAGTCCCCCCATGCTATGGCCGAGCAAGAATATTGGAACCCCCTTTAATCTAGCCTCATCCAACCATTCCTCCACTGAATCCAGGTATTGGTTAAATGATTGGATATGTCCACGTTTTCCTCTTGTTTTCCCCTGGCCTGGAAGATCGCCCATAATCACATCAAATCCATGTTCGTTCCATTTTTTAGCAAGCCATAAATATCGTCCATGATGCTCTCCTGCACCGTGAACCATTACGATAACCCCTCTTGGGTCTGCCACTTCCCATTTCCACATAATGCACTCCTCCTCGACGATATTTGAAAAAAGGACCATGACCTTTCGTTTATACGTTAAAATAAGTATAGCGATTTTTTTATAAAACGAAAAGGATGTGAGCTAATGATTTATCGATATCAAGACAAATTTCCGACAATTTCTGAAAGTGCTTTTATTGCAGATGGCGTGACCATTACAGGTGATGTAACCGTTGGTGAGGAAACAAGCATCTGGTTCCAAACGGTAATCCGCGGCGATGTCTCCCCTACCCGCATCGGAAATAGGGTAAACATTCAAGATCAGTCTATGCTCCATCAAAGCCCAAAATATCCTTTAATTATTGAAGACGATGTCACAGTTGGCCATCAGGTTATGCTCCATAGTTGTACGATTCGAAAAAATGCTCTAATCGGGATGGGCTCCATTGTGTTAGATGGCGCAGAAATAGGCGAAGGTGCGTTTATTGGCGCTGGAAGTCTCGTTCCTCCAGGAAAAAAGATCCCCCCGAATTCATTAGCTTTTGGTAGACCTGCTAAAGTAGTGCGTGAACTCGTGGAAGAAGATCTTATTGATATGGCTCGTATTCGGCGTGAATATGTTGAAAAAGGTCAACATTACAAAATCGTCCTACAGGAAGAAAAAAACAAATGAATTTGATTTAAGTGAATAAGATTGATTATTATTATCAATAATAAAAAATGAAAAGAGCGAAGGCCATCGCTCTTTTCATCTAATCGATTAATGTTGTGGTTCAAATGTTTTGCAATCTGTTTCCTCTTGTTTTTCAGCTTCTTTACCGGTATGACTTACAACATAAATTCTGTCAGCTTCACACTGGTTACCATGAGCCCAGTATACACAGTTATTAACTTCACATAATACATCTTGTGCCATTTTCGTCACCCCCCTCACCCTTCATTTTGACCAAAATCACTGTAAGAAATACTACGATTACGCTCTTTTGTGTAGAATGAGGGTTTGGTTTTTTTTTGGGGGTGGAGTTCTCTTGTTTCGGGTAGCATCTTCCCTTTTGTTTCCTGAACTTTGGTGGTTCGTTTTGTTTCAGGAACCATAATCCCTTTTGCTTCCTGAACTTTGGTGGTTCGTTTTGTTTTGGGAACCATAATCCCTTTTGCTTCCTGAACTTTCGCAAGTCCTCTCGTTTTGGGAATCATAATCCCTTTTGCTTCCTAAAACTTTGGTGGTTCCTCTCGTTTCGGGAACCATAATCCCTTTTGCTTCCTGAACTTTCGCGGTTCCTCTCGTTTCGGGAATCATAATCCCTTTTGCTTCCTAAAACTTTGGTGGTTTCTCTCGTTTCGGGAATCATAATCCCTTTTGCTTCCTGAACTTTCGCGAGTCCTCTCTTTTCGGGAATCAACTTCCCTTTTGCTTCCTGAACTATCGCGGTTCCTCTCTTTTCGGGAACCATAATCCCTTTTGCTTCCAGAACTTTCGCGGTTCCTCTCTTTTCGGGAACCATAATCCCTTTTGCTTCCTGAACTTTCGTGGTTCCTCTCGTTTCGGGAACCATAATCCCTTTTGCTTCCTGAACTTTCGCAGTTCCTCTCTTTTCGGGAATCATAATCCCTTTTGCTTCCTGAAACTTTGGTGGTTCCTCTCGTTTCGGGAACCATAATCCCCTTTGCTTCCTGAACTATCGCGGGTCCTCTCTTTTCGGGAACCATAATCCCCTTTGCTTCCTGAACTTTGGCGATTCCACTTAATTTAAGAATCCCACCAACTACCATCATCAAAAACAAGCAAAAAAGAAAAAGATCGCCTCACAAGGAGTCGATCTCTAAGCATTTATTATATTCCTGCTTGCTCTTTCAAAGCAGCTACTTTATCTGTTTGTTCCCAAGGTAGTTCTACGTCTGTACGACCAAAATGTCCATATGCCGCTGTTTGCTTGTAGATCGGACGACGCAAATCAAGCATTTTAATAATTCCTGCTGGGCGAAGATCGAAGTTATTACGAACGAGCGTAACTAATGCTTCCTCTGACACTTTCCCTGTCCCAAATGTATCAATAGAAATGGAAACAGGTTGAGCCACTCCAATCGCATAAGCAAGTTGAACTTCACATTTATCAGCTAGACCAGCAGCAACGATATTTTTAGCAACATAACGAGCTGCATATGCTCCAGAACGATCTACTTTTGTTGCGTCTTTTCCGGAGAAAGCTCCTCCACCGTGACGCGCGTAACCACCGTATGTATCAACGATGATCTTACGTCCAGTTAAACCAGCGTCACCTTGAGGACCACCGATGACGAAACGTCCTGTTGGATTGATAAAGTATTTCGTTTCCTCATCAATTAATTCTTGTGGAACGACCGGGTTAATAACGTATTCTTTTAGGTTACGTTGAATTTGTTCAAGTGTAACTTCTGGATGATGTTGAGTAGAAATAACAATCGTATCAATACGTGCTGGTTTTCCATTTTCATCATATTCCACAGTTACTTGTGTTTTCCCATCCGGACGAAGGTAAGGAAGGATTTCATCTTTTCGAACTTCTGTTAAACGACGAGCGATTTTGTGGCTTAATGATATAGGAAGAGGCATTAATTCCTTCGTTTCATTGTTCGCATACCCAAACATTAACCCTTGATCTCCCGCACCAATTGCTTCAATTTCTTCATCTGTCATTTGACCTTCACGAGCTTCTAGTGCTTTATCTACACCTTGAGCAATATCAGCAGACTGCTCATCAATCGATGTTAGAACCGCGCATGTTTCATAATCAAAGCCGTACTTTGCTCGGGTATAGCCAATTCCTTTGATTGTTTCACGAACAATTTTGGGGATATCGACATATGTACTCGTTGTAATTTCACCCGCTACTAACACTAATCCAGTCGTAACGGATGTTTCGCAAGCGACACGTGCATTCGGATCATTTGTTAAAATCGCATCAAGGATCGCATCAGAAATTTGATCACAAATTTTGTCTGGATGCCCTTCTGTTACTGATTCTGACGTAAACAAACGTCTACTTCTTACTTCTGCCATTATTAATTTCCTCCTTTAAACACTGCTGTCCTTAGCATGTGTTTTTCTTTGAGACGGCACTCATGCCCCCACCGAATGGGAAATACCTACCTGTAAAGACGTATAAACGATAAAAAAACCCTTTCCAAAATAGAGGAAAAGGGTTGAGTGTTTACCTTTAGCCTCTTATCGTCCAAGACATCATGTCTTGCAGGTTAGCACCTTTTCACTCATGGCTTTAGAGTGTTGGTTGCTGGGCTTCTTCGGGCCTGTCCCTCCGCCTACTCAGGATAAGAGTATCCGTTCGACGCATATCATATCGCACATGCTTGTATACTGTCAACATATACGACCTATCTATAATTAGGGCAACACCTAGAAGAGCTACCTTTTCAACTTTTTTATTTGTTTTTATTGTGCTCCAATAAGCAAATACTATGCTAGCAAGAACATAACAATCAACCCCTATTTCATAAAAAGCAGCAAATCAGAAAAGGACACCGAAAAGGCACACGCCCCTCAGTGCCCGCATAGCCCCTTTCTAATAAGGAGTATCATCTCTTCTTTCTTGTCTATCTTGACGTTCTTCATTCTGCGTCAGTCGCTGTCGTCTATCTTCTTGTTCTCTTTCTATTTCCTGTTCTCTCCGAAATTCCTCTCTTAATTGCATTCGCATCAATTCATTTTCATTATCTCGAGGTTTCACTTGGCTATATACCCCACTTGCCGTTAAGCCAATTATTAGCGCCATAAGGACTTGCTCTCCCCACTCTCTTGGGATAAACCAAAGTATCCCCGCTATCCCAATTGCTAAAAGGGCACGGTACTGCTTTTCAACCCCAAATGCATTGCCAATCACCGTTACAAGTGCTGCTACGACTGCTGAAACCGTAGCCAGGTCCATCATGGAAACTTCTTGCAAGCAGAACGCCTCCTTTTTCTCTTTTACCTATATCCTATGCCGCCCAATTTTGTTTAGGAACCTTTTCAACTTGTCTATTCCATAAAAGAAAAGACACATTTTCAAGAAAATGTATCACAATTGAAAAAAATCATTAATAGTATAGACTATTAAAGTTAATGTGTTATACTAATAAACAAGTTTAGTAGTAAATGGTAATTAAAAACATATAGAAAGGGTTTTGCGACAATGAACACAATTAGTCTACAATCCGAATTAGCTAAATTAATAACTTTAGATCACGTACACGTTAATTTACCTATTTCGTCCTTGATTGAGAAATCAATTATGCGCGGTGAAGGAAAATTATCGTCTACAGGTGCACTCACTGTTGAAACAGGTGCTTACACAGGCCGTTCCCCTAAAGACAAATTCATTGTCAAAGAACCTAGTGTCGAAAATGTAATCGAATGGGGAACTGTTAATCAGCCAATTGAGAAATGTGTTTTCACTTCTTTGTACCACAAAGTGATGGAGCACTTAAGCTTGCAAGATGAATTGTTTGTCTCCGATGGATATGCCGGTGCTGATCAGAAGTACCAAATTCCTTTAAAAGTAATTAACGAATTTGCATGGCATCAAGTTTTTGCGAGACAGCTATTTATTCGCCCTACTGAAGAACAGGAACCAATCCAATCATCAGGACACGATGCATTCACCGTTATTTCAGCACCAACTTTTAAGGCTGACCCGATCTTAGATGGCACAAACTCAGAAGCCTTTGTTCTTATTTCTTTCGAAGAACGCGTTGTGTTAATTGGTGGTACAGAATATGCGGGTGAGATGAAAAAATCCATTTTCTCAATTATGAACTTTCTTTTACCTGAACAAGATGTATTATCTATGCATTGTTCAGCTAATACAGGAAATGAAGGAGACGTTGCACTGTTTTTCGGTCTATCAGGAACAGGAAAAACCACCTTATCTGCTGACCCTCACCGTTCATTAATAGGTGATGATGAACACGGATGGTCTAATAATGGAGTATTTAATATTGAAGGTGGTTGCTATGCTAAGTGCATTCATTTATCTGAAGAAAAAGAGCCCCAAATTTGGGATGCCATTCGATTTGGAGCCGTCCTTGAGAATGTAGTTGTTCACCCTCATACTGGAAAAGCAGATTACGATGACACGTCTTTAACCGAAAACACAAGAGCCGCTTATCCACTTGAATCAATCCCCAATGCTCTTGTTCCAAGTGTGGCAGGTCACCCTAATACAATTATCTTCTTAACAGCAGATGCGTTCGGTGTCCTACCTCCTATTAGTAAATTAACAAAAGAGCAAGCAATGTACCATTTTTTATCAGGTTACACAAGCAAATTAGCTGGAACAGAACGAGGCATCACTTCACCTGAAGCGACCTTCTCCACATGCTTTGGTGCTCCTTTCCTGCCATTACCAGCGATTCGTTATGCTGAAATGCTAGGCGATAAAATTGATCAACATAATGTAGATGTATACCTTGTAAACACAGGCTGGTCTGGCGGTGAGTACGGGGTCGGAGAACGGATGAAATTAAAATATACGCGCGCTATGGTGCAAGCTGCATTGACTGGTGAATTGAGCTCTACCGAAACAATCACAGATAGCATCTTTGGCCTCCATAGTCCCGCTCATTGCCCAGGGGTACCAGACCATGTTCTACAACCACGAGAGACATGGCAGGATAAAAAGGCATATGATGCTAAAGCTAAAGAACTTGCAGAGAACTTCAAGAAAAACTTTCAAAAATTTAATTCTATAAATGATCGAATAAAAGAAGCCGGTCCTAAGTAAATCAGTACAGATAGTAAGAAAGGGATGTCTCCATCGAATAGGAAACATCCCTTTTTGTTTATTCTTCCGGGCTCGTGCTAGAGAGTAAGTAATCTAGTAAAGCAGCTTGTTCCTCTTCTGTGAATCCGGTCGACCTATCAACCCAAAATTCATGACCAATTCCTTCAACATGAACATCTGTTAATTCCGAAACAGATTTGTTGGCATCAATTACGTCCTGTCTCAGATCCTTGTCAATTAAAGCCTTTAAGCTATTATAAGGATCAGGAAGAATTCCTTTCATCACTGTACCAGGTATGCCCAGTTCTCCATTTTTACCTACAGCGACTCCACCATCATGGAGATAAGGTGCTGTAAAAGCCAGTCCAATTAACCCTTTAACTTTATAACCCCCATTTGAATCTATCGCAAAAGCTAAATTTCTTTGCTCTTCTTCAACCTGCTCAATAGGTACCCGTAAGACCTTTGGGTTTGGTGGCAGTGGCGTCGGCGTGTTCGGAGCATACATTAGAGGATCACCAAATGCTTTGTCAATCCCTTTCATTGATTTAGCTCTCGTGGGTTCAGTTTTGATCTCTTCAACTGGAATAATTTTATTATTCGTATACGATCTTCCTGAATGACAAGAAATACACCCTGCTCTAGAAAACACCTCGCGTCCTTGGGCTTTTGTTTCACTATTAACCTTTGGTTTATAGACAGGTGGGACTAAAGAATTTTGGAAGGCTGAAAGAGCATTGTTTTCCTTCCCTACTTCCGATCCAATTGAAGTAACAATCGAACCATTCGGTGCCACCATCGATAATTTTGGAAATGTAGCTGGTTTAACTCCTTCGTTTATCCCTGGTACATTAGGGGTCGTATCAACCGTTTTTAGAAATTCTGAAGGTTTCATCCCTGACTCAGTGTTATATCGGTATT
Source organism: Alkalihalobacillus sp. MEB130 (assembly GCF_032335535.1). Classification (NCBI taxonomy): domain Bacteria; kingdom Bacillati; phylum Bacillota; class Bacilli; order Caryophanales; family Bacillaceae; genus Alkalihalobacillus; species Alkalihalobacillus sp. MEB130. Next base: position 8,082 of record NZ_JAOANA010000003.1, on the reverse strand, counting down.
TTTTATTAGCTGCATTTTGTAAAATTGTTCCGATAAATATCTCCTTATCTATATCTAAGAGAACCTCGCTATGTTCAGATAATGAAAGGGTATCTGAATTAAAAGAATGCACCTTATTATTAAAGGTACTTAACCCTTTAAACGGACCAATAATCGAAAAACCATTCCAGCTATATGGATGGTCCCCTAATGTAAAAACATCAGGTGTTTGCGTTGGGTTGGGCGTTAAGTCTGCACTTGTATCAAAGTTACCTTTAGGCCATTTACTAAAGGTTTTATCTACAACTTCTTCTATAGCAACCGGATCAGGAAGGACTGCTTTTTCTCCTTTTGAGTTCGTTATTGTACGATTGGTATCTCGAATATAATCTTGAATTCCCTCAATTTCCGCTGTTGGGAAAAAAGCGGCAGAATTCGTAGATAAAGCTACAAGCATTCCACTGTCAAAATCAACATTTGGCACTCCTTGCAATACTTTACCTGTTTCCAAATCAACGCTTGCATGACAAGCTGCACAGCTTAATCCAGCTCTTACTCTTCCCTTTGAATAAGAAATAGGGATTCCTAAAGGTGTAATTGCTCCCTTTGCCACATCTAATCCTGTATCAATCTTCTCTCCCTTTTTCCAGCTTTTTTTTCCAATGGTCACGTCTTCTGAAAGCTCTACGCGCAAATTGGTTGTAGGTTCCCCCTTTAGAGATAAAATAGCTTTCATGATATTAGGTATACCTAATGGTCCATCAATAAATCCAAGAATATCTGTTAAAAACACTTCGTTCCCAAATGTCTCTGTGTAAAAGAGCTCCTTTCCCAAATTGATTAATTCATCGTCTATTCTAACTGCTCCATTGTCAGCTGAAAGTATTTCATCATGACGTTTCTCCACTTTTAACCTTTCTACATCTTCCGGACTAATGAATTGACCAATTACGTCATATTCCACTTGTTCATTAAAATTAGCAACATGTTTATTTATTACTTGATTATCATCTGGTACATAACCATATTCAAACTCGACGAAAGAAAACGTAATGATAATAATGACCATTGTTGAAATAATAAATATCAAGACTTTCCATGCCTTCACTTATTCCGTACTCCTTTGTTTTATAATCCTCCTTACTTTTTGCGTTTTTTGAAAAATCATACTGAGTAACAATTGAGATCATGCAGAATATAGGTGTGATTTTCTTTTAAATATTTCACGATAACTATCAAATAGATTGGAGAAGATTTTATCCCAAGACCTAGTTAAAGCAATCTGACGTGCCTCTTGAGAAAAATGACCACGTAAATTCCCATCCTCCAATAACATAGATGTATAATTCGCAAAATCCCTTACATTTCTTGGTTCGCATAAAAAGCCCGTTTCACCGTGGTGAATTAAATGTTGAACTCCTCCAGCGTTTGCACCAACAACTGGTAAACCGGAAGCCATTGCTTCTAGAACAACATTCCCAAATGTTTCAGTCGAAGAGGGAAATAGAAATAAATCACTCGATGCATAAATGTTTGCTAATTCTTCTCCTTCTAGAAACCCGGTAAATGTAATGTGGTCATTACTTATCTCAGATAACAATTTAAACTGCGGCCCATCACCAACAATTAAAAAATGAGTCTCTTCTTTTATGTGAACCGGGAGAGAGTGATACGTTTGCAATGCGATATCTATTTCCTTTTCAGGTGCAATTCTGCCGACATAAAGCAGTATTTTCGGTTGTGTAATTTGGTACTTTTTTTTAATTTCATCTGTTTTATTTTGTGGAGTATAATATAAATGGTCAATCCCTCTTCCCCATATTTCTAAATCATGATGAAACGTATGCTGTTTTAGCTTCTCCATTGTGCTTTGAGATGGAACATATACTCTCTCAAAAGACCGATGAAACCACACCATATATTTCCATAACCATTTCTGTAAAAAAGGAATGTGATAATATTGTAAGTAATCATCAAAGTGGGTATGATAAGAGGCAACCATCGGAATCCGATGTTTCTTTCCGTAGAGAAGACCATACAGTCCTAAGTTTAATGGAGTGGCTATATGAATGAAGGTTGGATTAAATTGCTCTAGCGTTTGTTTCATTTGTACAGGATTGGGAAGGGCTATTCTACACTCTGGATAAAATAGCAAAGGCAGGCTTGCAAACCGCTCAATTTGCGGTACAACAGGAACCGACGTTTTGCTTTCGGGAGCAAACACTTTAAAAGGAATTCGATTTTCCTCTAAATACATGGTAAGCCTTTGTAGCGTTTTCGCTACACCGTTTATTTCAGGTGTATACGTATCAGTGAAAATGGCTATTCGCATTTCCATTCTTTCCCCTCCTAGTGTCAAGTTGTTACTTTAACTTTACTCTAGAAATGAGTTCTACTTTACAAAGATATAGTAAATTCATTTTGAAGATTTGTTAAAAAACCACACACAAATCTAACAATCTCTAAAAAAAATGATAGTATAATAAATACAAGAATGTAGATTTTTCAAATGGAGTTGTTCATATGAATCGAATTTTTGACTGGCTCTCTACAAACGATACTAAGATGTTTCTAGTTGTCAATCAACAGTGGCGATGTAAACCTCTTGATCTTCTCTTACCAAAAATCACTCATCTAGGTGGAGCTACGTTTACTTTGTCCGTGCTATTGACCTTGATGCTTATATTTTCTAATGACGTTCGCTACTGGGCTATCGATGCCTTAATTTCTTTAAGTTTAAGTTTTATTGCGGTGCAAATTATTAAGAAAATATTCGGTCGAAAACGTCCTTATCTTAATTTACCTAATGTCATTACGGTTGCAAACCCATTGAAAGATTTTTCTTTCCCGTCGGGTCATACAGCAGCGGCCTTTTCTATTGCAATTGTTTTCTCTCTTCACTCCCCAATTCTCGCATTTACTGTCATCCCTTTAGCGATGATTGTTGCTTTATCTCGCATGTATGTTGGGTTACATTACCCAACTGACTGTCTAATCGGTGCCTTCCTCGGTGCCATCAGTTCCATTCTAGCTGTTTTCTTCATATTGGTATAACTAGTAAAACCCCAAAGGACCAAATAAAGAGGGCACTGAAAAAGTAAACATCTTTGATGTGCCCCCTAAATTGGACCTTTGGGAATAAGTGTACTTGTGGTTTCGGTCTTCAATTTACGACGTATAAGAAAGAATGTGTCGATAAAGCTCGTCCGTTCGTTCTTCCGTAACTAAGTGACCTGTCTTTTCATACGTAATTAGTTTGGCATTGGGTAGATCTTCAACTAATCGTTTCCCAATTGCTAAGGGGACTACCTTGTCTTCTTCTCCCCAAACGATTAATGTTGGAACCGCAATTTCCCTTAATTCCTTACTAGATAGGTCTCCCTCTCGATAGCGTAAAAGCCTAATTAGTGACACATAAAAATCTTTTTCCGATAAAGGCCTTGCAAACTCCTCCATCATTTCCTCGTTAATAAGAGATTGGTTATAAAATACATTCTCTAAACTCTTCTTTACATCTTTTCTTCGAATGTATCTCTCTACTGCCAATCGAAAAAAAGGGATATAGGAACAATAAATGTGTGCCTTTTTTGCCGGTTTTAAATAACCTGAACTACACACTAATATAAGTTTTGTTATTTTTGTTGGAAACCTTTTTGCTGTATAAAGTGCAATTTGACCTCCCATTGAGTGACCTACGAGTGTAACACCCTCAAGATCGAAGTAATCAATACAACCTGAAACAAAATTTGCATAATTTTCAAATGAATATATAAACGTCTTCGACTTCTCACTTCTACCAAACCCAGGTAAGTCAATTGCTATTACTGAGAAATTCTTCTTTAAGAGTGGAATGAGTCGATGAAAAGTATAGGTTGATGAAACAAAACCATGAATGAGTAAAATCGGTGGTTTTCCATTTAGAACATACTCGCAGTAAACCTTTAACCCAGCGATCGGAATTGTATCCTTCATTACTTCGTCCATAGACACCTTTAAACACTCCATTACATGTTTTTAAAGGTATTATTTGTTAACTCTTTTCCGGACATACGTAGTTAAACCTTTTACGATTGTTTTTTCATCCAGTTCGCTGCCTCAGATAAGATTTGACGCTGCGATTCAGATGGAAAATGATGAGAAAACAGTGGGTAATACCACGTTTCCATGTTGATTCTTGCTAATCGACATCCTTCTTCTAAACGATAGGCGTGCTCAATTGATACATGTTCATCTTTTTCCCCATGAATAATTAATACGTTCGCCTGTAGCTCTCTCAACATATGTAACGGTGTACGCCAAGCGTATCTTTCCGGGTATTTATTTGGTGTTCCTCCTATGACGCGTTTCATCATCTTTCGCAAATCGATTCGCTCTTCATACGTAAGCACCATATCAGATACCCCATTCCAACAAGTAACCGATGTTGTTTCAGGTCTATGGATACCCGTTAACAAAGCCATCACTCCCCCCCTTGAAAAACCTAAAATATGAAGAGAGTTCGAATTTACTTCCGGGAGGCTTTTCATTAAATCAAAAGCAGAGTAAGCATCATTTCGGTCATCTCCACAAAAGTCCTCCTGCCCTTCGCCTCCCTTATTTCCACGATAAAATGGTGCAACTACAACCATTCCTTCCGCAGCCCATTGAATCACTCGTTGAATTCGAACCATGCCGACTGTTTTAATGCCTCCACGTAAATACAAAAGTCCTGGAAATTGATGACTCCATTTCGGAATAGCCAAATACCCTTTTACCTTTAACCCAGAGCTTACATATGTAATTACATAAAGAGTGATTTTAGGATGAGGTGATGGAATTTTTGTTTTGTTTACAATCATAGGATGTTCCTTCCTTTTCTAGGTAAACTGTATTCACTGTTCACTTTCAATCTTCACCGTTAAAAAATGTGACAATAAATTTCAATTTGGGCAAACACACAATTTCTCTTCTTCACATACACTATCACAATTACGATTCCATTTTAAGGAGATGACTGTCATGAACGTCATTAAGAAGGCTGCTCTATTGCTCTTATCTGTTGTATTGCTCATTTCTATTTCAGCTTGCTCTTTCGGTAGTAGCAAAGATACAATTCGCGTTTCTGAAGTTACACGTTCCATCTTCTATGCCCCTTTTTATGCAGCCATTTCTCAAGGCTTCTTTGAAGAAGAAGGAATTGACCTTGAACTGACAACCACTTGGGGTGGCGACAATACGATGACATCTCTGCTTTCGGACGGCGCTGATATCGCACTTGTTGGTGCAGAGACTTCTATTTATGTGTACGCACAAGGAGCAACAGACCCAGCTATTAACTTTGCACAACTAACACAATCGGATGGAACATTTCTTGTCTCACGCGAACAGCTTGATTCATTTGAGTGGGAGGACTTAAAAGGAAGTACCTTCCTTGGACAAAGAACAGGCGGGATGCCTCAAATGGTAGGAGAACACGTTTTGAGACAACATGGCATTGATCCGCACAATGACTTACAACTCATTCAGAATATTGACTTTGGTAACATACCTAGTGCTTTCGCATCGGGAACAGGTGATTTCGTACAGTTATTTGAACCTCAAGCTTCGTTATTTGAAAATGAAGGAATTGGGCACATTGTTGCCTCGTTTGGAACAGAATCAGGAAGTGTCCCTTACACGGTTTTTATGGCTAAGCAAAGTTATATGGGAGAGGAAAAAGAAAAACTAGAAGCTTTCACTCGCGCATTGTACAAAGCTCAAACTTGGGTAGATGAGCAACCTGTCGATGTAGTAGCAGAAGCGATTGTTTCCTTTTTTGAAGATACGGATGTAGAACTAATTGCTCAAGTTGTAGAAAGGTACCGCTCACAAGGATCGTATGCAACTTCACCACTGCTTCAACCTGAAGCTTGGGACAATTTACAATTAATTATGGATGAAGCAGGCGAACTCCCTCAACAAGTCGACTACGACGAGTTAGTGAATACGTCTATTGCAGAAAGCGCGACTAACTAGGAGGCTGATTCAAATGTCGGCGTTACAAATACAAGATGTTTCCTTAGGTTATTTGACAAAACGTGAAGCAACATTGGCTCTAGAGTCGATTTCTTTTTCTGTTGAGGATGGAGAGTTCATCTCCATTCTCGGCCCTAGCGGCTGTGGAAAAACGACATTGCTCTCAATTATAGCCGGACTTCTCAAACCAACGAGTGGTCAAGTGATAGTAGGAAATAAACAAAATAATGATTCAACCATTCAGATCGGTTACATGCTGCAACAAGATTATCTTTTTCCTTGGCGTACAATCGAAGATAACATCACATTAGGCTTAAAGATAAAAGGAGTGTATACAGAAAAAACAAGAGCTGCAACGTTAGATTGGTTACAACAATTAGGTCTTTCAGATAAAAAGCATTTATATCCAAATCAACTCTCTGGAGGCATGCGTCAACGCGTCGCTTTAGTAAGGATGCTCGCAACCAATCCGTCTCTCATGCTATTGGATGAACCTTTTTCCGCACTTGACTATCAAACGAAACTCAAACTAGAGGACTTGGTATTTGACACGTTAAAAAGCGAAAACAAAACGGCGATCCTTGTAACGCATGATATCGGTGAAGCGATTGCGATGTCAGACAGGGTTATACTCCTTTCACCAAGACCCGGTCGGATTCATCAGATATTTACGATTCCACGTGATATAGCGAAAGCTTTACCTTTTGCAGCGAGACAACACCAGGATTATAACGATCAATTTCAAATGATATGGAAGGAGATGGAGAGCCTTGCATCAACATCTTGACTCATTGCACAAAAAGTATCTCGCTTCCCTTAAAAGGGAAAATAGACAGGTCCTCGTTGTTCAGCTTGGCATTCTTCTCTCATTTTTCATTTTTTGGGAAGTGGCTGCTAGACAACGTTGGATTGATCCTTTACTTTTTAGTATGCCATCTAGAATATGGGATTTACTGATCACACGAATAAGTGATGGTTCTTTGTTTACACATGCTTCTGTGACCATGTTTGAAACAATATTTGGCTTTATATTAGGAACTGGAATAGGTACGTTGCTAGCCGCCATCTTATGGTGGTCACGATTTATCTCAAAGGTGCTAGATCCATATCTGGTCGTCTTAAATTCCATGCCAAAGGTTGCCCTTGGTCCCATATTAATTGTAGGACTTGGTCCAGGTTTCACTTCCATTATTGCGATGGGCGCTCTTGTGTCGGTCGTCATCACAACCATGGTTGTCTTTACTGCTTTCCGAGAAGTAGATGGCAACTACTTAAAAGTGATGAGCACATTCGGTGCTTCCAAAAGGCAAACATTCCGCTACGTCATTTTTCCAGCTTCTTTACCAACGATTATCTCCACTTTAAAAGTCAATGTCGGCTTAGCATGGGTTGGGGTCATTGTAGGTGAATTCTTAGTATCCAAACAAGGACTTGGTTATTTAATCATCTACGGTTTCCAAGTTTTCAATTTCACCCTTGTTTTAATGAGCTTACTCGTTATCGCCATCCTCGCAACGATTATGTACAAAGCGGTTGAATACCTCGAACAAAAACTATTGAAACACTTTTAGAGCATATGCAAAAAGGCGAACTTCCCTTTTTGCATATGCTCTAAGCAATGAGCGGAGCCGCCGTTATGTTTTAAGCCTTTTTGAGTGCTCTTCTCAAAAAGGCGCACGGCGCGTGGAGCCATTGCCACTTGGTTCGCTCTTTTTACGAGAGATAGCCCTTCTTTTTTTGTACATGCTTTTAAGCATAGGCGGAGCCGCCGTTATGTTTTAAGCCTTTTTGAGTGCTCTTCTCAAAAAGGCGCACGGCGCGTGGAGCCATTGCCACTTGGTTCACTCTTTTTGCGAGATATAGCCCTTCCTTTTTTGTACATGCTTTGAAGCATAGGCGGAGCCGCCGTTATGTTTTAAGCCTTTTTGAGTGCTCTTCTCAAAAAGGCGCACGGCGCGTGGAGCCATTGCCACTTGGTTCGTTCTTTTTACGAGAGATAGCCCTTCTTTTTTTGTACATGCTTTTAAGCATAGGCGGAGCCGCCGTTATGTTTTAAGCCTTTTTGAGTGCTCTTCTCAAAAAGGCGCACGGCGCGTGGAGCCATTGCCA